>JBKGZD010000017.1:0-26335 GCA_046545795.1 Bacteroidales bacterium
TCAGCAGTTTTCGTTCATAGTTACGGTCTCCTTTTTTTGTCTCCCACACAAAAAAGGAGCAAAAAAAAGTCACCGCTGGAATAAAATTTTGATGTCCACGATTAATTAAAATGACAAAACCAGGTTGATATATCTCTACATGTCACCCCTAACGGGGTTTATGAAATTGTGCTAAACAAATTTTCTATAGACATTTCGCTGCTACGCAGCTATGCGCATTTAACTCAGGTGCTGCCAGTGGATAATGAAACTGAATGACCACCGAATGACAGCAATCAACTATTGGAACTTGAAACGATTTTCGATTTTATCGCCCTATCGTTCTATCCAGTATCCGGCTGTCAAACATCAAACATCCAGCCTCGAAAATCAAAAACCTATTGCTTCATTCCAACAATCATAAAACTATGAAGCTTCCATAAATTATAAACAAATTAGTAAAATAAATTGTCTTGTAACAAATAAGAAAAAAGTTAATCAACTCAATAAATATTAAAGGAGGTTTATCATGAGTATACAAGGACTTAAGATTGTCAACCTTGTCCATAAGGACTTTGAAGACCTGGAGTTATGGTACCCGGTGCTGAGGCTTCGTGAAGAAGGTGTTTCAGTTGTAATTGCAGGAGAAAAAGCCGGCAAAGTTTACAAAGGAAAAAATGGTATCCCGGCAGAAGCAGATATTGGATTTCATGATCTGGACCCGGAAAAATACGATGGAATACTAATTCCTGGCGGATGGGCACCAGATAAACTAAGAAGGGAAGAGAAGATACTAAAATTTATCAGGGAAATAAACAAACAGGAAAAACCAATTGGTGAAATTTGCCACGCAGGATGGGTATTGATATCTGCGGATATCCTGGAAGGCAGAAAAGTAACCAGTACACCGGCTATAAAAGACGATATGAAAAATGCAGGTGCCCAGTGGACAGATGAACCTGTTGTGAAAGATAAAAACCTGGTTTCAAGCAGGAGGCCACCCGATCTGCCCATTTACATGAAAACATACATCGAAGTTCTGAAAGAAATTTACAAATAATGGAAGCTATAGGACAGAATTAATTATCAAGCAACAGATCACTGTAAATAGTTAATAGAAAAACCAATAGGAAATCCTTACAATAAAAGCTGGGCAAGCGATTCATATCGCACCGCTCAACCGCCTACCCTTGCTTCCTTCCGGACCTGGGGGAGTTCAGCGGGAGCTGGTCGTATGAGACTTGCCCAGGGAGTGCAAAAATAGAAAATTTAATTTTAAACACAAATCATTTAATTAATAAATACAAAAATTCTATATTTGCTCTGAACATCAAAAATACTAAATCATGGCAGAGATAAACCAAGCATCAGACAACAGCAAAAAAGAAAACCCCCTTCTAAAGCTCACAATGACCTATGGTTTTATAACAGGTATAGTATTAATTATTTATACTTTACTCCTGTATATTAGCAATAATCTTCTGGAGCAAAACTTTATACTGGGAGTTCTGAACTACATCATTCTGGTTGCAGGAATTATAATCGGTACCAAAGCCTATAGAGACCAATACCTTGATGGATATATTTCGTATGGAAAATCTTTAGGAACAGGTGTTTTGATAAGTGTTTTTGCCGGAGTTGTAACAGGTGTTTTTACATATTTGCTATATGCAGTAATCGACCCACAACTTTTAGATGAAAGTATAAAAATAATCCAGGAGGAAATGTTGCAAAAAGGGGTACCTGAGGGACAGATTGAAATGATGACCGAGATGCAACAAGAATTTCAAAGTCCATTAATCATGATGATAAGTTCAATATTTTCATATGGGTTTATGGGGCTTATTTTCTCTCTCATAACATCCATTTTCACAAAAAATAATAAGCCCGTTTTTAATCAATAAGAAAAATATTATATGGACATTTCGGTAATTATACCATTATACAATGAAGAAGAATCGCTTGAAGAGCTGTATGCCTGGATAAAAAAAGTGATGAACCAGCACAATTACACCCACGAGATTATTTTCATTGATGATGGCAGTAATGATGGTTCCTGGGAAAAAATTCTCAATATCAACCAAAAAGATGATAATGTAAAAGCCATACGTTTTAGAAAAAACTATGGAAAATCAGCAGCCTTGCACCTTGGCTTTCATTATGCAAAAGGCGATATTGTTATTACTATGGATGCAGATTTGCAGGATAATCCGGAAGAAATACCTGACTTATATAAAATGATCAAAGAAGAAGATTATGATCTTGTTTCAGGTTGGAAGAAAAAAAGAAAAGACCCCTTATCCAAAAAGATACCAAGTAAATTCTATAATAAAACTGCCCGGGTTGTTACCGGAATAAAACTGCATGATTTTAATTGCGGATTAAAAGCATACAAAAACGAAGTAGTAAAAGATATAGAGGTATATGGTGAAATGCACCGTTATATTCCTGTTCTGGTTAAAAGAGCTGGTTATGAAAAAATAGGTGAAAAAGTTGTTGCTCATCAAAAACGCAAATTTGGTATAACAAAATTTGGCATGGACAGGTTTATCAAGGGCTTTTTAGATTTGATGTCTATCACGTTTATCACAAAGTTCGGTAAACGTCCAATGCATCTTTTTGGTACAGGTGGTACAGCTATTTTCACTGTTGGCCTGTTGGCAGCTATATATCTTGGGGGACAAAAAATTTATAACATGAATCATGGGATTTCCACAAGGTTAGTAACAGAGAGTCCATACTTCTATATTGCACTAACTTGCATGATCATAGGGATGCAACTATTTATTGCAGGTTTTTTAGGAGAACTTATATCACGCAGTGCTGAAAACAGAAACAATTATCATATTAAAGAAACCATTAATATAAAAGAAAAACAGGAAAAATGAACAGAATGGTAAGATCAACAAACCCTGCCCTTTCAAAAGACGTGTTTTTTAAAGAATCAAGGGCACAGGCGCAGACAGAAACAATGACCGTAGAAGGCACGGTAAATAAAACATTATTGATGTTTTTCCTTGTTGTTATTGGAGCTTATTATTCCTGGAGATTGTTTTATAACGCAACAGACCCACAGGCAGGTGCAGCAGCAGTCATGCCATGGGTAGCAATAGGTGGTATTGGAGGCTTTATTACGGCAATTATCACTGTTTTTAAAAAAACATGGGCATCAGCAACAGCTCCGATATATGCAGTGCTTGAAGGATTATTCCTGGGAGGAATCTCTGCACTGATACAAGCTTCCACATATGAAGGAATTGTCATTCAGGCTGTTTCGCTAACATTCGGAACCCTTTTTGTCTTGCTTTTAGCTTACAAAACAGGGGCTATCAAGGTTACAAAAAAATTCAGAACCGGGGTAATTGCAGCTACAGGGGCAGTAGCGCTGGTTTATTTTATCTCTATAATTCTTCAGCTCTTTAATGTTAATGTAATCCTTTTTCAACCGAATGCAATGGGTATTGGTATTAGCATTGTAATTGTTATCATAGCAGCCTTGAATCTAGTGCTGGATTTTGATTTTATTTACCAGGGGTCAAAAGCCGGGGCACCAAAATATATGGAATGGTTTGGAGCTTTTGGATTAGTCCTGACCCTGGTATGGCTATATATCGAAATTTTACGGCTACTTGCCCTCCTCGCCAATAGGGAATAGAAACGAGGATTGTCTTCTACAAAGTAATTTTTTGCAAAAGGCTGTCTAAAAAGAAATAAAACAAGATTTTCAGCAATTGCCGGACCAGGGGAAAGCTTTATTTTCAGAATTAATCTCATAAGAGCTTTTTAGACAACCTCCGGTCAGACAAACATGTAATAAGTTATGTTAAATTTGCGCCGGATCAATAAACAACACCCGCTATGAATCAACTTGAAAAACATTTTGAAGAATTTCGCCAAAATACCATAGGAATAGATGCTATCTATAATTCACCATACGGGGATATAAAAGTGACTTATGCTGACTGGCTGGCAAGCGGAAGACTATACGGGCCAATAGAGAAAAAAATCCAGGAAGACTTCGGGCCATTTGTTGCTAATACCCACACAGAAACAAGTGAAACAGGAACCAGGATGACGCAAAGTTACCACCATGCCCAGCATATAATTAAAAAACACGTAAATGCCGGACCCAATGATGTCCTCATAAACTCCGGTTCAGGGATGACAGCGGTTGTAAATAAAATGCAGCGCATTATGGGACTTAAAGGCTGTGGTTTGTTAAAAAACAAAGAGTGCCTGAGAGAAATGGATCGTCCTATTGTTTTTGTAACCCATATGGAACACCATTCAAATCACACATCCTGGTTTGAAACAATAGCTGATGTTGTTCAGTTAGAGCCAAACGAGAATATGTTGGTTGATATAGACGACTTAAGAAACAAACTTGAAAAACACAAAGACAGAAAATTCAAAATAGGAAGTTTTACTGCTTGTTCAAATGTTACCGGTATCAAAACCCCTTATCACGAGTTGGCAAAAGTAATGCACGAATATGACGGACTGGCATTTGTTGATTTTGCAGCATCTGCACCCTATGTTGATATTAACATGCATCCGGATGATCCTGACATGAAACTCGACGCTATCTTCTTTTCTCCGCATAAATTTTTAGGAGGACCAGGTTCATCGGGAATTATGATATTTGATAAAAGGCTGTACCACAATCCTTCGCCGGATAACCCGGGAGGAGGAACAGTAGACTGGACAAACCGCTGGGGTGAATATAAGTTTGTTGATGACATTGAAGCCAGAGAAGATGGAGGTACTCCGGCTTTCCTGCAAGTAATAAGGGCAGCCCTGGCAATTGAACTCAAAGAAAAAATGGGGGTAGAAAAAATTGAAGCCAGGGAAAAAGAATTGGTTAATTCAGCCTTTCAAGGACTAAAGAAGATTCCGGGAATAAAAATTCTTGCTGATAAAGTTGAAGACAGGCTAGGAGCAATTAGTTTTTACCACGAAGATATTCACTATAATCTAATAGTTAAATTGTTAAGCGACCGATTTGGGATACAGGTACGTGGAGGATGTGCATGCGCCGGAACTTACGGACATTATCTGCTCAATGTAAGCTACCAGGACTCAAAAAAAATAACTGAACTTATCAATCATGGAGACTTATCGCACAAACCCGGATGGGTAAGGTGGTCATTACACCCAACAAATACAAATGATGAAGTACAATATTTTATCAACGCGCTGGATAAAATAGTCAAAAACGCACAGGAATGGGAAAAAGAGTACACTTACAACAAAAAGGCAAATGAATTTTTCCACAAAGCCCACAAACCTTTTAATATAGAAAGCTGGTTTAAAATGTAACAGGAAAAAAAAGTGAAAACAAAGAAATACAGTTTATACAAAGCAGGAATATTAAAAATTAGGTCATTATAATAAAAATATATGATATTTTTTTGATATTTTAATAATCCTGTGTATTTTTGCAGCCTGTAATTAAAAGTAGAAAAGAAATTTAAAGCATATAACAATGAAACAGGGAATTCATCCGAAGAATTATAGAGTAGTAGTGTTTAAAGACATGTCTAACGGAAGTACATTCAAGTCGAGATCGACCGTTGAAACAAATGAAACAATAACATTGGATGATGGCAAGGAATATCCTTTGGTAAAGCTGGAAATATCCAACACTTCACATCCATTTTATACTGGCAAAAGAAAACTTGTGGATAGCGCAGGTAGGGTAGACAAATTCATGAGCAAGTACAAAAAACACTATGAAAAAAAGAACAAGTAAAAAATTTATATTCCAAATAAAAAAAAGCTCCGGGATTTCGGAGCTTTTTTTTATTTAACTTTGCAATGTATATAAACCAATAGTCTGAATTTATGAATTATATACTCTTTGATGATTACAGTTGGGAAAATCTTTTACCCCTCACTTTTACCAAACCCGTTTCTGAGTTGAGAATTGGTATTTTAACCATAAAAGAAAAATGGGAATACCTGCTTGAACAAGACATTTCATATATTACACAAGACTATCTTACTGAAAAATATCCTATACATTCAGAAGACTACAACATACTCATTAACGGCTCAATTTTGCCGAATAAAATATTGCTGGACAGAATCAGAGAATTATCAAGCGGTCAGGCCTTAGTCAAAGGACATGATATTGTCGGCGCAAATTTAGAAAAGGCAAAAATTGAAGAATTTAAAAACAAAGAACTAAGAGATATTGACATCATCGAGTATGAGAATGAAATTATTAAAATTAATCAGCCCTGGCAAATATTTGCTCAAAACGAACAAGCTCTTATCCAGGATTTTAAAATGATAACTCAAGGCCGGGAATCAGAGCCTGTAAGCCCGTCCAATAATATTACAGCACCGGAAAATATTTTTCTTGAACCCGGGGCAAAAGTTGAATTTGCAACAATAAACGCTTCCTCAGGGCCGGTATATATAGGTAAAGACGCTGAAATAATGGAGGGGACGGTAATAAGAGGTCCACTGGCTATGTGTGAGCATGCGGTACTAAAATTATCCTCAAAAATATATGGAGCTACGACACTGGGGCCTTACTGTAAAGTTGGCGGAGAGGTAAACAATTGCGTATTCACAGGATACTCAAATAAAGCTCATGATGGCTTTTTAGGCAACTCAGTAATTGGGGAATGGTGTAACCTTGGAGCAGATACAAACAATTCCAATCTTAAAAACAATTACGCCAATGTTAAACTATGGAGTTATCCTGAGGAAAGATTTATTAATACAGGTATGCAATTTTGTGGCTTAATTATGGGCGACCACTCTAAGTGTGGGATTAATACAATGTTTAATACTGGAACTGTAGTCGGGGTAAATGCAAATATTTTTGGGGAAGGCTTTCCCAGGAACTTCATCCCGTCATTCTCATGGGGCGGCACCAAAGGTTTTAAAGTTTATAAAATAGAGAAAGCATTTGAAGTTGCAGAAAAAGTGATGCAAAGACGAAAAAAACACCTTGACGATAAAGAAAAAAATATCCTGAGGACAATATTCCATCAAACAGAGAAATACAGAAAATTTTAAGCATCCACTGTTTTTGACGTCATTAAAAGATGGTCTGTTTTCGTCTCATTATGCTCTCTTACAACATGGTAATCATAAATCACAGAGTTTGGCACAACAATTGTCAACAATTAATACCAAAAAATTTCACACAAATAGATGTCATTTTGACAGAAAAATAAAGATATAGACAGATTATGAGCAGGAACAAAAATTCAAAAAATGACCTAACGGACTTTTTATTTTTAGAAGAAACAGAACAAAAATCGGAATTTATTCCATTGATAACAGACGAGGAAGAAGAGTCACTAAAAAAGGTTGAAGTGCCGGAAACAATTCCTATCCTCCCTTTAAGAAACACAGTTCTATTTCCGGGGGTCATATTACCTATTACAGTTGGCAGAGATAAATCCCTAACACTAGTCAATGAAGCATACAGCAATGATAAAATTATTGGCACCATTTCACAAATAGATCCTAACATAGAAGATCCTGAATACAAAGATTTATACCAAACAGGGGCAATTGCGCAAATCATAAAGATTCTGGAAATGCCAGATGGCAGTACTTCAGTCATTATTCAGGGCAAGAAACGATTCCAGTTGGATGAAATAACACAAACCAAACCATACCTGGAAGGCAAGGTAACTGAATTGGAAGATACTAAAAAAGAAGCCCACGGGAAGGAGTTTGAGGCCATTATAGGCTCTCTGAAAGACTTATCCCTGAAAATAATTAAGCTTTCAAGCAATATACCACAGGAAGCTTCTTTTGCCGTAAAAAATATAGACAATACTACATTTCTCATCAACTTCATTTGCTCCAATAGTGATATAGAGCTTAAAGATAAACAAGAGTTGCTTGAGATCAATAATTTGAAAGAGCGGGGCATAAAGCTACTTGAGCACCTGACCAAAGAAGTACAGATGCTTGAACTGAAAAGCGATATCCAGTCGAAAGTTAAAACAGACATGGATAAACAACAAAGGGAGTATCTTCTTCAGCAGCAAATGAAAACCATACAGGATGAACTTGGTGGCAGTCCCCTGGAACAAGAAATTGAACACCTGAAAGAGAAAGCTAAGAAAAAGAAATGGAGTAAAGAAATTGAAGAAACTTTCAACAAAGAACTTGATAAGCTTCAAAGGCTAAATCCTGCAGCAGGGGAATATTCAGTTCAACTTAACTACCTGAATACACTGCTGGAACTACCCTGGAATGAATTCACGGAAGACATCTATGATCTCCAGAGGGCTCAGAAGATACTGGATGAGGATCATTTTGGGCTGGAACAAGTTAAAGAGCGCATATTAGAATATTTGGCGGTATTAAAGTTGAAAGGAGACCTGAAATCCCCTATTCTATGTCTGTATGGCCCTCCGGGAGTAGGAAAAACATCATTGGGAAAAAGCATTGCCAGGGCTTTAGGCAGAAAATACGTAAGGATGTCCTTGGGCGGACTTCGTGATGAAGCAGAAATAAGAGGCCACAGGAAAACATACATTGGTGCTATGCCGGGTAGAATAATTCAAAATATTAAAAAAGCAAAATCAAATAACCCGGTATTTATTCTGGATGAAATTGATAAAATAGGCAAAGATTTTCACGGAGACCCAGCTTCAGCTCTTCTGGAAGTGCTCGATCCTGAACAAAACAATACATTTTACGACAACTACCTGGAACTGGAATATGACCTTTCCAATGTGATGTTCATAGCAACAGCCAATACTGTTGGATCAATCAGCCCGACTCTGCGTGACAGAATGGAAATGATTGATGTCAGCGGTTATATTGTAGAAGAAAAAGTGGAAATTGCAAAACGGCATCTCATCCCAAAACAAATGGAAGCTCATGGTTTAAAGAAAAACCAACTGACTTTTCCGAAAAAAGTTTTGGAATATATTATTGAAAAGCACACAAGAGAATCCGGCGTGAGAACCCTCGATAAAAAAATTGCCAAGATTATCCGAAACATGGCAAAAGAAATAGCCATGGACAGCAGCTTTAAAAAGAAATTGACTACAGGGGATATAAGGAAAATTATGGGACCTCCGGAATATTTCCGGGAAAAATACCAGGGAAATGAATTTGCAGGTGTAGCAACCGGGCTGGCATGGACACCTGCAGGAGGAGAAATTATGTTTATTGAAAGTAGTTTAAGTAAAGGGAATGGTAAACTCACACTTACAGGGAATCTTGGAGATGTGATGAAAGAATCTGCTACAATTGCCCTGGAATATGTAAAAGCACATGCAAATGAAATTGACATAGATAAAGCAATATTCGACAAATGGAATATTCATGTGCACGTTCCTGAAGGAGCTATCCCCAAAGATGGGCCTTCTGCAGGAATCTCAATGGCTGTATCACTGGCATCGATCTTTACTCAAAGAAAAATACGAAAAAATCTTGCCATGACAGGTGAAATCACATTAAGAGGTAAAGTATTGCCTGTGGGGGGTATTAAGGAAAAAATTCTGGCGGCGAAAAGATCTGGGATCAAGGATATTATCCTTTCTCGTGAAAACGAAAAGGACCTGGAAAAAATAAAAGATATCTATATTAAAGGACTGAAATTTCACTTTGTGGAAACATTGATGGAAGCATTCAATATTGCACTCCTAAAAGAAAAAGTGCAAAATCCTGTTCAATTGAAAGAGAATTATAACTAAAAAAATTATCAGGGAAGCTGTAATTTTGCTAAGAACCGATTAGGAAGCAAAAAAAGCGATCCCTGCAATACCAAAAAATGACGCAAAATAAATCGGCAGTTCTTCAATATTAAAACCCCGGATAATTGACAAAAGAGAATGAAATACCAGGGTATGAAACAAATAACTTACCTTCCGTGCATAAAATAACCGCCCTCATGAAAATTATATTTGCGCCAAAATCTATTAATTACCTTACGCGTCAGAGAACCAACAATCAAGATTATTAATATTACAATAATCCTATACAAAAACTATAGAAATATTGCAGTCTTCAAATTTTTTATGTTTTATAAATTATGACATAATTTATTTAAAGATTATAATTTTATTATATTTTTATGAAACTGTTGTAACTTTAATTGGCCAAATAAAAGTTAAAAAGCAAAAATAATAATATGGCAAAGACAATAAATAAATTTGGTACAGCACCAGTCTTTTTTACAGCTATCTCAACAATTTTAGGTGCAATATTATTTCTTCGCTTTGGTTTCGCAGTAGGTAAATTAGGTTTTATTGGCGTATTGGCAATCATTGCATTAGGCCATATGGTTACAATCCCTACAGCTCTGGCTATCTCAGAGATCAGCACCAACCAGCGTGTTAAAGGAGGAGGTGAATATTATATTATTTCACGCTCTTTTGGCTTGAATATTGGCACTACCATTGGGATAGCCCTTTTTTTATCCCAGGCCATAAGTGTTGCTTTTTATGTTATTGCATTTACGGAGGCATTTGAACCGTTTTTCAACTGGGTAAAAGACACCTACGACTATATTTTGCCGAGACAGGCCATTAGTTTACCAGCAATGGCAGTCCTTTCTTTCCTGATACTAAAAAAAGGGGCAAATATGGGCGTTAAAGCTCTCTACTTTGTGGTTGCTATTCTTGTACTTTCATTGCTCATGTTTTTTTTGGGAAACACAGAATATTCTGAAACTGCACGGGCAGGAATTACAGAAAATCCCGTAAGAAATTTCGACGATTTTTTTATAATCTTTGCTATCATATTTCCTGCATTTACTGGTATGACAGCAGGTGTTGGACTGTCAGGGGATTTGAAAAACCCGGGGAAATCAATACCAAAAGGAACTATCGTAGCGACCATAATGGGATTTTTTATATACATCCTGGTTGCTTTAAAACTCGTACACTCTGCAAAACCAGAAGATCTCGTGAATACCCAGCTTATTATGAGCGAAATTGCCTATGGCGGTAATATCATTATCCCTCTCGGCCTGGCAGCATCAACCATTTCATCTGCTTTAGGTTTTGTAATGGTCGGTCCCAGAACCCTCCAGGCTCTGGGAGTTGACAAAGCCTTTCCATCAAGAAAATTCAACTTTTTCCTTGCAAAAGGTGATAAAGAAACCAATGAACCTTTTAATGCTTCCTTACTAACAATACTGATTGCCTTTATCTTTGTAGCATTAGGCGACGTAGATGCTGTCGCAAGTATAATTTCAATGTTCTTCATGGTAACGTATGGTTCGATATGTCTTATATCGTTTTTAAACCACTTTGGAGCTCCTCCATCCTATCGTCCAACCTTCAAATCTAATTGGTTTATTTCTCTGATAGGATTTATATTCGCTGTTTTTCTCATGTTTAAAATCAGTGCATTATATGCCAGCATAGCAATTGTACTCATCATAATACTCTACACCTACATAAGTTATTACCATAAAGAAAGACAAGGTTTAGAGGCAATTTTCAGAAGTACGCTGTTCCAGATAAATAGAAACCTGCAAATTTACCTGCAAAAAAATCAGGTAATGAAGGAAAAAATAAGCTGGCACCCATCTGTGGTCTGTGTATCAGATATTTCCTCTGAAAGAGACAATGCTTTTAATTTACTGACATGGATTTCATATAAATATGGATTCGGCACTTATATAAAGTATATACGGGGTTATCTTTCAAACGAAACCTACAATCAGTCGGAAAAAGCATTAGATGACCTTATTGAAAAAACTTATTATCAAAAAAGTAATGTGTATGTAGATACCATTATTTCACCCTCTTATACTTCAGCTATAGCACAAATCATACAACTTCCGGGCGTGTCCGGGCTGGAAAATAACATGATCTTGTTTGAATTTGAAAAAGGCGACCCCTCCAATCTTAATCAGATACTAGAAAATATCAGTCTTGTTAAGGCAGCAAATTATGATGTCGGAGTTCTCGGAGGAAGTAACAAGGGGATGAATTTCTACCAAGGCATCCATATCTGGATTCGTAAATTTGATATAAAGAACATTAATTTGATGATATTAATGAGCTATATCATAGCCGGACACCCCGACTGGAAAAAGAGTAGTATAAAAATATTCTTCCTGCATACTCCCAAAAGTGGTGAAGAATCAAAACATCAACTTACTGAAGTAATCAGAAAGGGAAGATTGCCTGTTTCTATGAAAAACATTGAATTCATTGAAATCGATGAAAATACAAATCCAAAAGATGTAATTAATGAAAAATCACAGAAAGCAGGATTAACAATGATGGGATTCCTGAATGAACAGCTAAAACATGAAGGAGAAAAGATTTTCAGCGGATATGATAAATTAGGAGATGTGCTATTCGTTAATGCAACCATAGACAAACAAATCTATTAATTTGTCAGCTTTTCTGTAAAAACCATAATTTCAGATAAACTTATCGGATATTTTTTTCGTTTATTATAAAAAATAATCATGCATAAGTTTATTAAATTTTATTGTGTTACAGCAATACTGATAATTAGCACCTTTTCGCTTAAAGGACAAAACAGTACCTTCGAAAAACTGAAAGACCATTACCTCCAGAAAAACTTTGAGCAATGTTACGAGGGAGCACAAGACACAAAGAATAATACCAGCAGTATACAACTTTTAAAAGCACTGAGTTTCTATAAATTACCAGACAGAAGTGAGATAAAACAACCAGTTGAGGATACGCCCCTGCATACTTTAAATCTGGTAAACAAAGCAAAAGAATACCCGGAAGAAAACAATCTGCAAGAATCATCCTTCCTATCAGAAGAGCTCAAAAATGTGCAGGAAGAAATGTTTGGGATGGCGGAAAAATGGTATCAACAGGGAAGAAAAAGCAAAGCAACAACTTACTTCAATGCCTTGCACAAGACTTTCGACAACAGCGAAGAAGTATACCTGAATCATTATAAGTTTGATGACTCCTATCTTGTAAATCATCTGAAAAAACAGATAGATATCCCTGAAGAATTCCGGGAATATTACGAGGAAAATTACAGCCTGCTTGATAAATTTTATTACAGCATAGATGAATACGAACAATGGAACAACCCTGTCTACCGAATGGCAAACACCGCAAAAGATGAAGAATATTTAACAGAAGATGAAAAAATGGTTTTCTATTTTCTTAACCTTGCAAGAATGAACCCGCAATTATTTAGAAAAACATTTCTTGAAACAAGGTTAAGAATTCGTTATCATGGAGACTTATTATTAAAGAAACCTGTCTATGATACCCTTAATATAAACCAATACGGGGAAAAATTATCTTATGATGATTTTTTTGAACTCCCCGTGCATAAACTATATAACCAGAATTTATCCGAGGAAACCATAGAAAGATTTGTCACAACGAAAGTTATTAAAGAAACCCCTCAATCAACCCAATATCAATATGACATAGCTTTTGAAAGCTTTTACAACTACCTTAATAACAATAAGCCTGAATTACTCAATTTGCGGAACCTGAGCATGTACAAAAAAACAGAGGATGGGAATGAAATCATTCTTTTCGAGTTGTATGATAAGGAATTCACTGTATACCAAAAAGAATATAAAGATGAAGTCAGTGATCATTATCACCAGAGTCTTTTTAAAAAGTTAAATGAAATGACGAACAAGTCAATTTTATATCCCAACCAAAAATTATTTGATTTAGCAGAATGCTGGGCTAAAGAAGCCGGACAACGGAAATTAAAAGGACACGATCGTGTTAATTGCTCTTACGGTTATGATGCCGAGTGTTGTGATTACGGAAACAAACATGGACTGGACATAGTCCTCAGTCTGCTCATTGACCGCTATGTACCGGATTTGGGCCATCGAAAAGTACTACTGGGTAACTTTAGTGAAATGGGAGTAGCTATTCGCCCACATCGTTCAAGCTTTGATCATAATGCCGTATTGGATTTTTTCAGATAAAAAATTATTCTGATTTTTTATAATAATACTCCGCTTTTTGCTCTTCATCCAGGCGGGTATAAACATTCCCCAAGTATTCAGCATATTCAGGTTTTGGATCAAGCTCGTACAGCTTTAAAAAATAATCACGAGATTTTTTAAAATTCTCCCATATTCCGTCCCATTCTGACATCAACTTTTTATACTGTTTTCTTGTCTTGTTTTTTTCATAGGCTTTCATTTCGCGGATATAAGTATCTTCAGCGTCCCAGAAATGTTTTTTTGCAAGCCATTCAAGTGCAGGGATATTATTTGAATCTTTTTCTAAAATCTGACGTGCGAGTTTGTCACATAATTCATCATTTTCCAGGTTTTCATTAGCTATTAAATAACCGGTAAGCAAATCAAGATTATCCCTGACTTCCTCCTTTAAATCTGACCACAAATCAACGGCCAACTTCCAGTTCTCACTTTCCACATATGTTTCAAATAAGCGGACTTTAACATCATCGATTTCTTCTCCCTCCGGATATTTTTCATAGTATTCTTCCAGGGCTGACATTTCTTTAGATAAATTATCAATTTCTTTATAAATTTTCGCCTGTGAAGCGTATAATTCAGGTGATGAAAACTCTAATCTTTCTGCTTTTTCAAGGTATTCACGAGCTGTATCAGTTTTACCCAGTTTGTGTGCTGCCATTCCTGCTTTGAAATAAATTTCAGGATCTGCTTTCTTGTTTTGGCTTTCTCGTTTCTCAATCACCTTACCCAGTGCAGAAAGCGTGGTATCATAAGCTCCTGAATCATAGGCAGTATTCCCTTGTTCCGTAAGTTTCTTTGTTGCACAGGAATGTGCAATTACAACAATCAAAAGTCCTTGTATTATCCTGTTAAGTTTCATTTTTCTAACTTTTATAAGGGAACAAAATTAATTTTTTTTCCCTTGTATGAAAATGGAGTTCTTATGATTTGAAAATAAAATAGTTAAAAAATGTTATAAATTATCTTTATAGCTCTTCATTTGAAGTTGCACAAAAATATCAAAACAACATAATATTATGCTTGTTATACCGGAAATTTCAAAATTGTCATTGCCTATTCTTAAATCTTTCGGAGAAATCATTCCAAAAAGCTTTATGGAACTGCATGCTCTCTGTTTCCTCTAATATATCCCTGCCGCATTGCAGCTTTTCTCCAGGTATCGTGCGAAATTCAATATCATCATTAAACAAACGCATTGCCTCCGGGTGGAACTGCACACCAATGACATTGCGGTAGTCATTATGCCTAAAGGCTTCAATAATTTCCTGATCCATCGAATGCGCGATTACCTGATATCCCATACCCAACTCATTGATACATTGATGATGATTGCTGTATACCCAGGGATTTGTTTTTTCACTGAGCTCTTCAAGGTAACAGCCTTCTTTTATCTTAACCTGGTGAAAGCTACCACTCAATAATTTTTCGTCAATATGTATATGCCTGTAATAATTTCTATGGATAAAATTTTCATCCATTTTTATAATGTCCTCGGCAACATGAGTGTCATAAATTTCAGTTGGAATATCTTGTGTAAGATTACCGCCGGCGGCAACATTCATGGTTTGCATTCCAAGACAAAATCCGTAAATAATATATCCAGGTTTCTGTTTCAAGAGTGGTTGGTATGTAGGGTCCTGACTCCCTCCTGTTAAATGATACAGAAATGAAAGCTCAAAAAAGTGCCGCCCAGGATCGTAAATGGAAGTTAAAAAGTTTGTTTTCTTTCCATACGCAGATGGGGGCATATCCGGACCACCGAAAAATATCACTCCCTCTGACTGTTGAAAAATAGTTTCAAAATCATCAGACAGTTCATTATTTTGATATAATTCTTCTACTCCCACAGAATCAGCAACTTCGTGCAGATAA
Source organism: Bacteroidales bacterium (assembly GCA_046545795.1). Lineage (GTDB taxonomy): Bacteria > Bacteroidota > Bacteroidia > Bacteroidales > UBA12077 > JAGXLC01. The sequence continues at coordinate 15,770 of JBKGZD010000017.1, forward strand.
ACCTCAACTGGAAGGGAGGAGCAGGTATCGATAAAGTCTTTTGTCTTATCATAATCATACCTTCCATGTTGATAGAATACACCTATAATTCTTGTATTCTCCAGCTCCACCAAATCCTTACTGACCAGGTTTAAAAAAGTTTTCATATTATTCACAGTAGGATGGGTAAGTATAAGATGTGAATATTCCGGGTTATAATCGGGCGTTTCAAAATATTTCTGCCCGGACACATTGCCGGTACCTATTATGAATAGAAATAAACTTAGGGATATAAGAACTTTTTCCATAACAAATGAATATATTAAATGTATTACTCTCCAATCAAATTTTAAATTTTAACTTTGCAATATAGTTAAAAATGTTTGGATTTTTAACTAAGAACCTCTAAAAGCCGCACTATGAACCCTAAATATAAGAGTTACCGTAGATTACCATCATGGATGAAAATGCAAATGCCCAAAGGGGATAATTATTCCCGTATGAAAAACAGGTTAAACGACAATAATCTGCATACCATCTGCACAAGTGGCAATTGCCCTAATATTGGTGAATGCTGGAATCGAGGTACTGCCACTTTTATGATTTTAGGCGAGATATGTACGCGTTCTTGTAAGTTCTGCGGGGTTAAAACAGGCAAACCCCTACCACCGGATACAAATGAACCTAAAAAGATAGCACGCACGATTAACATTCTGGGGATAGCGCACGCTGTTATTACTTCGGTAGACAGGGATGACCTGGAAGATGGAGGCGCAGGTATCTGGGCAGAAACTGTAAAAGAAGTTAAAAAGCTAAACCCCGGAATAACAGTTGAAACGCTAATTCCTGATTTTAATGGAAAAACTGAACTTATCGACATGGTCATAAAATCCGGGCCGGAAGTCATCTCTCACAATCTCGAAACAGTGCGCAGACTAACCCCTCAAATCAGGACAAAAGCAAAATATGAGACAAGCCTGGACGTTATTCATCACATAGCTTCCTCCGGAGTTATAGCCAAATCAGGCATAATGCTTGGACTGGGTGAAACAGAAGAAGAGATTTTTCAAACAATGGATGATTTACTGGAAAAAGGATGCAAGGTTTTTACCATTGGACAATACCTACAACCTACAGTAGACCATTTACCAGTTAGTGAATTTATTGAACCTGAAAAATTTGAATATTACAAAGAAATTGGTATACAAAAAGGTTTCAGCTTTGTTGAAAGCAGTCCGCTGGTGCGTTCATCGTACCATGCAGATAAACATATTAAAGCATAATTATCATACTATGACACGTTTAGTACAATTCAAAGATTTAGGCAGTATAGATTATAAAAATGCATGGGATTACCAGGAAGAATTATTCAGCAAAATTGTCAAAGAAAAAAAAGAATTCAGCAATAATAAAAATTCACAGCAATATGCGTTAAATTACCTGCTGTTTTGTGAACACCCGCATGTATACACTTTAGGAAAAAGCGGGCAACAGAATAATTTGCTCATTAACGACCAATTTCTGAAAAAAATCAATGCCACCTATTATAAAATAAACCGGGGAGGTGATATTACATACCACGGCCCCGGCCAAATAGTTGGCTACCCTATAATTGACCTGGAACAATTTGACATACAAGTGAAAAAATACATATATCTATTAGAAGAATCGATAATTCAAACATTGAAAGAATATGGCATTGAAGCAGACAGAATAGACAATGCAACAGGTGTCTGGCTGGACAAAGATCAACCGGAAAAAGCCAGGAAAATTTGTGCTATTGGAGTAAGAGCAAGCAAATTTGTAACCATGCATGGTTTTGCATTCAACGTCAATACCAACCTTAAGTATTTCGACTATATAAACCCCTGCGGTTTTACAGATAAAGGAGTAACATCATTGCAAAAGGAACTGGGCAAAACTATTGATATTAAAGAAACAACACATATTCTCAAAGAAAAAATTGGCAAGGTATTTAAGATGAATTTTAAAGAATAGCCAAAACATCAAATTCTATGGAAAAACGCTGGATTTATAAACCTGCATCGAAAAAAAACGACATCGAAAAAATGTCGCAGTCCCTGAATATTGATGAACTTTTGGCGAATCTATTAATTCAGCGCGGAATCAAAACATTTGAGCAGGCAAGAAATTTTTTCAGACCTGATCTCGATAAACTTTATGACCCTTTCCTGATGAAAGATATGAATCTTGCCGTTGAAAAAATTGAAGAAGCACTGCAAAAACACCAGAAAATTCTGGTATACGGGGATTACGATGTTGATGGAACTACATCGGTAGCAATGGTTTACTCATTTCTGAAAAAAATTGACACTAATGTAGATTATTATATACCAGACCGGTATAAAGAAGGCTATGGAATATCATTCGAAGGTATTGATTATGCTCATAAACATGATGTTTCACTGATAATTGCCCTGGATTGCGGAATAAAAGCAAGCAAGAAAGTAGATTATGCAAAATCCAGGGGTATTGATTTTGTTATCTGTGATCATCATACACCGGAAGACAAAATACCTGATGCATTCGCAGTATTGGATCCCAAACGCCCGGATTGTAATTATCCTTTCAAAGAATTAAGTGGATGCGGGGTTGGGTTCAAGATGCTACAGGCCTACGCAAGAACAAAAAATTTGGATCCAAAAATTCTTTATGAGTACTTAGATTTGATTGCAGTATCAATAGCTTCAGACATTGTACCAATAATAGATGAAAACAGGATATTAGCATATTATGGACTAAGGCAACTAAACGACAATCCACAGCCCGGACTAAAAGCAATATTAGACATTTCGGGTATGAACAACAGAAACCACAATTTAGCTATTGATGACATTGTTTTCCGCATCGGACCTCGCATCAATGCCACGGGAAGGGTGGAATCGGCTAAAAAGTCGGTAGAGCTGCTACTGTCTAAAAACCACAAAGAGGTTGAAAGAATAGCCAATAAAGTTAATAACTGTAATAATGAACGAAAATCAATAGACAGGCACATTACCCAGGACGCCCTGAGAATGATATCGACTGAATCTACTTTGAATGAGAAAAAGGCTACTGTATTATACAACTCAAAGTGGCACAAAGGGGTAGTTGGAATTGTGGCTTCAAGAATCATAGAAATATACTACCGCCCTACTATTATACTGACTGCCTCAAACGGTATGGCGACAGGATCAGCCCGGTCAGTACCCGGATTCGATATATATCACGCTCTTGAAGAATGCAGTGATTTGCTGGAAAACTTTGGCGGCCACAGATATGCAGCAGGATTAACGTTGGATGTCAACAACATTGACAAATTTAAAAGACGATTCGAAGAGATAGTTGAAGATACAATTACTGAGGAACAGCTTATTCCACACATCGAAATTGATTCAGAAATTGACTTTTCGCAAATTACACGGAAGTTTTACAACATACTCAGACAATTTCAGCCATTTGGACCTATGAACCTTGCCCCTGTTTTTTCTGCAAAAAATGTAATCATCGATGGACAGCCCAGGCTTGTTGGAGCAAGCAAGGAACATATCAAATTAAGCCTCAAACAAGTTAATGATAACCAAAACGTTTTCCCGGCTATAGCATTTCAGCAAGCAAATTACTATTATGAAATACAAAAAGGCAAACCTTTCAGCATATGTTTTGCTATAGAAGAAAATAACTTCAGGGGGAATACAACCATTCAGCTAAATATTAAAGACATTAAATTTGATAGCTAAAATTTATAAATGAGCTGCAAATTTGCCTCTGTTTTAGTATTCCCCTCAATCTTATTTAAACCACTTCCCACCTCCTGTTTATCAAAGTACTCGGTTTGAGCCAGTTTAAAATACAAACTCACCCGGTCTAAATTGTAACGAACATTCATATAGGCTCTGTATCCTTTTGAATGGAACATTGGTATAGAAAAGGCGTATAAAACATCATGTTCGTATGTATATATCCGTGAATAATAACCATCCGTGTCAAAAAAAGCATAACGTAAATAAAATGTTAATGGAAGGGTTTTACCGGAATATTTCAGTTCCTGGTATACAAGCCATCCAAATTCATTCTTGTCACCCTTATTATATTCAGAAACTTCAAGCCGGTTTGACCAACGAAAACGTTCTGACAAATTTGAAGTATAACTTAGCCGGAAACGGGAAGTCCGAGCAAATTCAAGTCTGCTGAGTAACTCTTTCCCGGTATTTTCCTGTTTGGACTTTCGCTTAAAACGTACAGAGAGTTCATTTTTGCTATCAATTGTATAAACCATATTGAAAATAAAGTCATAGCCCACAGAGGGACTATCTGCTGTATATTTAAGCCAGGGGAATTTATAGGCATCTACAGATGATTTTACATAAATCGATGGAGACAATGGGATTTTTAATCCTGCATAAATACCCGTTTCATTAGTAACCGAAGTATTCTCACTAAAACCTGAGGAATACGGGGCATAATAACGTCTACTATAAACCCTGTGTAATAAGGAAAAAATAATATCAGAAGAGATACGACAATTCACCCCATTCAGCAAAGCATAACCATTCATCTCACTGAAAGCTGCCTCCCCGAAAAAATTAAAATCATCCCAGAGAAAACGATAATTGAGGCCTGCATTTGTATTTGCTGAACCGCTAAATCCAAATTCATCATACACATCTGATTTCTTAATTTTTATAGCATCATACCAGTTATGAACAACTGTCATTCCAAGTTTAAAATTCTGATTAGAATACAATAAATCACTTCCAGCAACTTGCTCATTTACAGAATTTTTATCCTCTATCTCCCCTTCTGTTCGATGATACCCGGTAGTTTGAATTGAAGAGAATAATTTACCTTCATTGCCGCCTGTATCGACAATATTAGCATCAATATCTCTATTCGAATAAAAAACAGTTATTTTTAAAGGATTAAAATTTTTTTCGAAAGCAATCCCCCTGAAATAATTATGTTCATTAGCTGAAGTATATTTCTTTATTCCAGAGGCATGTTTCATGACACCAGCAGATGAAGGTGATTTCCCTAATGAAAACCCATTCCAGAGAACCAGTCCCTGTCCAAAACTTAGATTATAATCACCAAAAATTACTGCATCTAAACCATCCCGGGGTCTGAACATAAGATGAGATGAATAAAAATCAAATCCGGCTCTGTTGTTGCCTTTGAAAAATTCCTCTCCCGGATCTTTTTCCATTGTTAACCCAAAAGAAAGCTCATCATCAAAAGAGAAAGCATATTTACTGTATAACTTATAAATATCTCCCTTATATTTAGGTAAAGATGCATCCATCCCCTTTTCAATCCTGTAACCTGCAGGTTGCTGAAAAGTACGATGCCCCCTGAATAAAAAATGATGTTTCCCATATTTCAGCTTTTTAAGAAAAGAATATGATTTACGTGAGCGCTTATCGTCATAATCATGATTGACTGTAATAAAAGGCATTAATTGTTTAACAAGCGTAATATCAAAACCCACAACAAACTGCAATTCGTAAACAGTTAACAATTTCCCATGAGTTTGAATATAGTCCTGTAAACTTTTAATCTGGAATGGATTAAGTACATAAAGCTTTCTTAAATCTTCTTCACTGGCAGTATTAATATCCAATGGATTTGAAGCCAGCTTGTAAAGCTTCTCAGTCATCTGCTCGGGGTTTACAAGCCCTTCTTCAGTTTCAGATTCTTCCAGTAACTTTTGTACAGCATTTTCTACATCATGATCCTGTGCCATAATATATAAAGGTAACAATCCTGATATGATGATACATAAAAGATTTCTCACCTCTCTCATGAATAAATCAAAATTTGTAATTTAATGAAATAGCCGACGTATAACCTAATATATTATGTCGTGAAAAGCTTATATCCAATATAAAAGGATCCCATGAATAACCTAAGCCAAAAGATTGAGTAAAAGGCTTAGCGGTTACACCGGTTCGTATAAATAATTGCTCCAGAATTAAATATTCAAATGCCATAGTGATATTTGGGTTATGATATGCTTCTTTTCTGATTTCAGCACAAAGCAAAAAATCTCTTGTAATACGATATCCGCCCCCAAGCTTAAATATTGCAGGCACTTCCATGCTTTTTTCTGAAAACTGAAAATTTAATGGATTAAATAAATGAAATCCAATAAATAAAGCTGGGTTAACTTTATAAAGCATACCCATTTCAAAAGTAAGCATATCCATATTGTCGTAATTTCCTGCAATGTGTGTTTTCAAGTAATCTACCTGGATTCCGGTGGCAAGTTTTTCGCTCAACATCATTGCATATGCCAGCCCGCTCTTCATTTCATAAAATTTGGAGTAACCAGAATATGAACTACTCACTCCAAAAGTTCCTCTTAAAGCAGGTATGGCGACACCAGCAAACTTATTGCTCATAACAGGAATCAATCCACGATCATAACTAACGCCCAAAGACAAATTATCAAGATATGCCAGGCCTGCCTGGTTGGTTGAAACCGACCAGAAATCGCTAAACATGACACCAGCATGAGATAACCCCGCTGACCTTGCACCAGCAGGATCATCTTGTGATACTGCAAACTGGACACTACACATATAAACACTAAAAACTACTACAACCCTGTAAACAGTGAAATTGATCATTTGATATCTATTTTACCGGACTATTCCTATTTTTATCCCAGAAGACCATTTCCTGCTATGGAAGAAGCATTAAGAAAAGAATTCTTCCCTGTGAGACAAAAATAAGTATTTGCAAAACTTTTTATAAACTTGTATGCCAAAAAACACCCCGAAACTAAAAAGAAAAGTTCACCTAATCAAACAATTCCCCAAAATCCTGTTTTTTTCTATAAAAATTTAATCCCCTGAAACGTCCATGATAAGTTCCATAAGGCTTTTGGAAAATAAAAAATAACCATATGAATAATATCATAAAAATCACATAAGCATTTTTTTATATTTGTCATTCGTTAATCGAAAATATAATCCCGTGGACAATAAAACCTTACAAGACGTCTTTAATACATTTAATGACTTACGAATACTGGTAATAGGAGATTCTATGATAGACTCCTATTTCTTTGGAGATGTTGATCGCATATCACCCGAAGCCCCAGTACCAGTAATTAATCACACTAGAAGAGAAAGCAGACTTGGTGGGGCAGCAAATGTGGCTATTAATATAAAAGCAATGGGTGCTCAACCTGTTTTAACCTCAGTTATAGGGAATGACGACAGGGCTATGCATTTTAAATCATTAATGGACAAAGAAAACCTTCCCAAGCACGGAATATATGAATCAAACTCCCGTGTTACAACGATCAAAACAAGAATTATAAGCAACAACCAGCATCTTCTCAGGGTTGACGAAGAAATGGACAACAACCTGGACAAAGATACAGAAGACGGATTTTTAAATCATATTCTGTATATACTCAATGAGCAAAAAATTGACGCTATTGTATTCGAAGATTATGATAAAGGCGCAATCACTCCAAAAATAATCACTGAAGTTGTAAAAAAAGCCAATGAGAATAAAATACCTACATTGGTAGATCCCAAGAAACGTAATTTCAATGTATATAAAAACATCACCGTTTTCAAACCTAATTTCAAAGAATTAACAGAAGGACTAAATGTACCTCTACGTAAAGATGATTTTGAAGGGATTTTCGAAGCTGCCAAAAAAATTCATAAAGCTCAAAATGCCCAATGGATGCTTATAACCCTATCTGAGATGGGAATTGTGATAAGCAACAACGATGAATATAAAAGAATTCCCTCCGAACCAATTGAAATATCTGATGTTTCAGGAGCAGGGGATACTATTATAGCGATAGCAAGCGTATGTTTGGCTGCCGGTATGTCACCCTGGCTCATCGCAGATATTGCGAATACAGGTGGAGGAATTGTCTGTCAGAAATCCGGGGTTGTGCCAATAGAAAAAGATACTTTATTAAAAAAGTGTATGGAAAAACAATAAGGCTGCTTTTCCTTATATCTTTATTAAGGCCTAAGGAAACCATCATGATACGATTATTATTATTGATGATTTGTATAATGAAGGTTTCATTTAAAGAGCCCAATTTTTCAACGAATACCTGTTAATAATTTGTTAATAAATCCACTTTTTTTGTTCACAAATCTTTCCCCTATCTCATCTTATTCATCCATAAAATTGTATTTTTGAAAATACTTGAAAACCTTATATAGAACAAAAAAACCACAAAATCAGACATATGGGAAAAGTTATAGCATTAGCAAACCAAAAAGGAGGCGTAGGTAAAACAACTACAGCAATAAATCTGGCAGCTAGTCTGGCAGTACTGGAATATAAAGTATTAATTGTTGACGCGGATCCTCAGGCTAACGCAACATCCGGAACAGGTTTTGATATTCGCACAGTAAAAACAAGCATTTACGAATGCCTTACCGAAGAAATTGATCCAAAAAATATTATCCTCAACAGTGAAACAGAGGGGCTTGACATCATACCTTCTCATATCGACCTGGTAGGTTCAGAAATTGAAATGCTTGACCAACCCAACAGAGAATACATGTTGAAAAAAGTCATTGATAAAATAAGAGATGATTATGACTTTGTCCTGATTGATTGTTCCCCTTCCTTAGGGCTAATTACAGTCAATGCACTCACAGCAGCAGATTCCGTTATGATACCTGTACAGTGCGAATATTTCGCTCTTGAAGGCCTTGGAAAACTGCTCAATACAATTAAAATAATTCAGAACAGGCTGAACACTGATCTTGAAATAGAAGGATTCCTCCTGACAATGTATGATGCAAGACTGAGATTATCCAACCAGGTTGTGGAAGAAGTGAAAAAACACTTCCAAACTATGGTATTCGAAACAATCATACAGAGAAATATCAAACTGGGTGAATCTCCAAGTTATGGAAAACCTGTCGTGATGTATGATGCAAATTCAAAAGGCGCTGTAAATTATTTGAATTTAGCAAGAGAATTATTACAGAAAAACGACAAAACAAAAATAAAAAACGAAGAAAAAGTAGTTTAACAAAAAGTTAACTTAGAAAAAATGGCTAAACGTAATGCATTAGGAAAAGGACTTGGGGCACTTATAGAAGATGCTGGGAATGATCATGGTCATCACGTAGACTCTGTTAATGAAATTGATATATCAAAAATAGAGGTCAACCCATACCAACCAAGAACCACCTTCAACGAAGAAGCGCTGAATGAGCTGGCCTCATCCATCAAGGAGATAGGAGTCATTCAACCGATTACCGTGAGAAAAATAAACGAGGAAAAATATCAGCTCATCACAGGAGAAAGACGATTCAGAGCTTCTAAAATGGCTGGTATAAACAAAATACCAGCATTCATCAGAGTAGCCGATGACCAGGCAATGCTAGAAATGGCACTGGTGGAAAACATTCAGAGAGAAGACCTTGACGCAATCGAAGTGGCTATAAGCTACCAAAGACTAATTGAAGAATGTAAATTAACACAGGAAAACCTTAGTGGCCGTGTTGGAAAAAAGCGAACCACCATATCCAATTATCTGAGATTGCTTAAATTGCCTGCGGAAATACAACTTGGAATCCGGGATAAAAGAATCTCCATGGGACATGCACGTGCCCTCATTAACATAGACGACCCGGAGAAACAATTGAAAATATATTACAAAATAATAGATGAAGGATTGTCTGTAAGAAAAACAGAAGAAGTTATTCGCCAGGTTAATGAAAAAGCAAAAACAGCAAAAACAAAAAACAATAAGCCCCAACTACCGGAAGAATACAAGCAATTAAAAGACCATCTGGCGAATAGATTTAATACCAATATTGATTTTAAACGAAATGACAACGGAAGAGGCAAAATTATTATCCCGTTTAAATCGGACAAAGATCTGGAAAGAATAATGGCAATACTAACAGCCGAGGAAAATAATCAAAAATAGAATTAGCGCTAAAAATTACCAGACATAAATTGAAAGGGAAAAATATAATCTTTTCAGTAATCAGGCGATTTTGGATTTTATTCATATTAAGCATTCTGTTTGTAAATCAGGCTTATAGCCAGAGAGATACCACAGAAAACCAAATTGCCCATTCGCCAAAAAAAGCAGCTTTGTTATCTGCCTCTTTTCCGGGATTAGGGCAGATATATAATAAAAAATACTGGAAAGTCCCTATTATTTATGCCATAGAAGGATATTTTTACTACCGGTTTGACTATTATGCAGGACGATATAATGAATATGCCAGTGCCTATGCAGATATAACAGGCGGGAAAATTGAGGAGTTTGAAAACAGAAGTAATGAAGAAGATATCAAAAAAATAAGGAACATATACCGGAGAAACAGAGACCTTTATGTCATTTTAATGGCAGGCGTTTACCTGGCTAATATTCTTGATGCTTCAGTTGATGCATACTTGTTTGAATTCGATGTTGGCGAAAACCTTGGAATGTCAGTTCATCCCACAGCAATCCCCACAGAGATGTCAAGACCTGTATTCGGATTTCAGTTGTCTTTTAAATTTTAAACAAAAGATATGAGACGTTTGATATGAGATAATTGACAAAGCCGGATAAAGGAAGGAACGATAGAGCGA
>JBKGZD010000018.1:0-26158 GCA_046545795.1 Bacteroidales bacterium
CTGTTATTATTTAAGTTCTTTTCGCAGCCGGGCTACAGGTATATTCATCTGTTCCCTGTATTTAGCAATTGTTCTCCGGGCGATATTATATCCTTTTTCTTTCAATATTTTAGCCAATTTGTCATCAGTAAGAGGCTTCCTTTTATCTTCATTTTCAATACACTCTTTTAAAATTGATTTGATTTGCCTGGTAGAAACTTCTTCTCCGTCTTCTTTTTGCATGCCTTCGGAAAAAAAGTATTTCAAAGAATAAATTCCATATGGAGTTTGTATGTATTTGCTATTTGCTACACGGGAAATTGTTGAGATATCAAGACCAGTTTTGTCCGCAATATCTTTTAAAATCATGGGTTTTAACTTCGACTCATCACCAGAAAGAAAAAATTCATACTGGTACTCAATAATCGCATTCATGGTAAGAACAAGCGTATTTTGTCTTTGTTTAATAGCATCTATAAACCATTTTGCCGATTCTAACTTTTGCTTTACAAAATTTATCGCCTCTTTTTGTTCTTGCGAAATGTTGTTTTTATTTTTTTGATATTCCTCCAGCATCCTGCTGTAATCTTTGTTGATATGCAAATCAGGGACATTTTTGCTGTTTAGGCTTAATTCCAGCTTTCCCTCATTGTTTTCAAGGATAAAATCCGGAACAATGGTCTGTATAGATTGATTTTCAGAATCAGCCATTGCTCCACCCGGTTTTGGGTTAAGCTTTAATATTTCATTGATGGCGTCTTGCAGCTCTTCTTCAGTAATTTTGAGTTTATTAATTATCTTGTCATAATGCTTTTTAGTAAATTCATTAAAATATTTGTCTATGATTTCTTTTGCAAGATGCACGGCGGGAATAGATTGGTCTTTCTCTCTTATCTGAATCAAAAGACACTCTCTGAGAGAACGAGCTCCGGCGCCAGTTGGTTCAAGTGTTTGTATTATTTTCAGAACATGTTCAAGTTCTTCTTCAGAAGTTTTTATGTTTTGCGTAAAAGAAAGATCGTTAACGACAGATTCCAGTTTTCTTCTAAGATATCCATCATCATCAATATTACCAATAAGATACCTGGCGAGCATATTCTCTCTTTCACTAATGTTTTTAAGTCCTACCTGATATTCCAGATGTTCGTGCAGAGATCTGTCCACAGAGAAAGGAATTTCTTCATTTTTTTCGTCCTTGGATGTGTTGCTTGTATAGATTTTATAATTGGGGATATCGTCGTCACCAATGTAATCTTCAAAAGAAAATTCATCATCATTTTCCTGTGTATTTTCCTGCTCTTCTTGCTGGTTATAGGTGTCATTTTCTTCCGGGTTTTCCCCCTCCGTAAGCACAGGATTCTCCTCTAACTCGTGCTTAATCCTTTGTTCAAGCTGCAGAGCAGGTATCTCCAACAGTTTAATCATCTGTATTTGCTGCGGAGATAATTTTTGTAATAATTTTTGTTCAAGACTCTGTTTAAGCATGACACCTTTCCTGGTTAAAATTCTGCATTTTTAGGCGTTCGTGGGAATGGAATAACATCTCTTATATTTTTCATTCCCGTAATAAACAACATCAATCGTTCGAAGCCTAAGCCAAACCCACTATGAGGAACCGTTCCATATTTTCTTGTTTCCAAAAACCACCACAATTCTTCCTCTGGGATATTAAGCTCTTTAATTCTATTATACAGTTTATCGAATTCCTCTTCTCTTTGTGAACCTCCTATCACTTCACCTATTCCCGGGAACAACACATCCAGTGCTCTTACTGTTTTTCCATCGTCATTTTGTTTCATGTAGAACGCCTTAATCTCCTTTGGATAATCCACTACAATGACAGGCTTGCCGAAATATTTTTCTACTAAATATTTTTCATGCTCAGACTGAAGGTCGACTCCCCATTTTACGGGATATTCCCATTTTTGTTCTGCTTTTTCTAAAATTTTAATGGCCTCGGTATAGGTTATTCTTTCAAATGTATTATTTGTAATATTTTTAAGCCTTTCTATCAATTCCTTATCCCACATTTTGTTCAAAAACTCTAAGTCATCCTGGCAGTTTTCAAGAGCATATTTCACGAGATATTTCATAAAATCTTCAGCAAGATTCATGTTGTCTTCATTATCATAAAAAGCCATTTCCGGTTCAATCATCCAGAATTCTGCCAGATGCCTTGGGGTGTTTGAATTTTCTGCCCTGAAAGTAGGTCCAAAAGTATATACTTTAGACAAGGCAAGCGCCCCTAATTCTGCCTCTAGTTGACCGGAAACTGTAAGGTTTGTAGGCTTTCCAAAAAAATCTTCATTAAAATCTATTTCCCCATTTTTCACAGGAGGATTTTTTAAATCCAGCGTAGTTACCTGGAACATCTCTCCTGCCCCCTCAGCATCTGAACCTGTTATTATTGGTGCATGCAGATAATAAAAATTGTTGTCGTTAAAATATTTATGAATAGCAAAAGACATTGCATGTCTAAGTCTCATAACGGCTCCAAATGTATTTGTCCGGAATCGGAGGTGGGCAATTTCTCTTAAAAACTCCAGGGAATGACCCTTCTTTTGCAGAGGATATTTATTTGGATCAGCCTCTCCATATAACTTTATTTCATCTGCCTGTATTTCTACATTCTGTCCTTTACCTAATGATTCAGCAAGTTTGCCTTTTACTCCTATACTTGCACCTGTAGTTATAGATTTCAGTAAATCCTCTTCAAATTTTGATGCATCTGCTACAATTTGTATATTATGTATGGAAGAGCCGTCATTAAGGGCAATGAATTTAACATTTTTATTCCCTCGTTTTGTCCTTACCCAGCCTTTTGCTTCTACAGTCTTGTCTAAACCTGTTCCTTTCAATAAATCTTTAATTGATGTGTTGGTCCTTTCCATATTGATTTTTTTCTTTTTATGATTTTGTATGTTACAAAATTACAATTTTACGTTTATAAAAACAGGATGTTAGCAAAATATCTGTGCATGTTAATTTAGAGATATATAATTTGTAAATGAAGTAAATATTTCATATATTAAACGAAAACCCTTTATCTGCAAGGCAGGAGTGGTTTCTGTTTTAACCTTTTAAATGACAAACGATTAAATCTTTTATATTATGAAATGGAAAATTAATTACGAATTGATGCAGGATAAAAATGCAAACGAAAAGGCTTCTATTGTTATAAATGATATTTTAGATGAATTTGAAAGGTTAATACCTGAAGGCCCACCTTTAGGTTATAAGCCAATTACACTGATCAATGATAAAGAAGCAGGGCCTACTTTATACTGGCCTTTAGGAAAAGAATATTATAAAATTGGACTAAATGTTTCCGATGTATTTTATAACCAAATTGCATTTCAATTCACCCAAGAACTTAGTCGAATTTATTGCGACCCAAGAATTGATAACTGGCTGATTGAAATCATGTCGCATGTTTCTGCCCTTTATATGCTGGATTTCCTAGGGGCAAAATGGGAACTGGATCCACCACATCCTGATGTTCAGGAATATCATGAGAATTTCACAAACTATCGCAGCAATTTGCTTGGAACGGCGTTCAGTAAAATTGATATGGTAAAATACCAGGTTTCATCGGAGTGGGTTAAGCACCAGGTAAAGAAACTCATGAATCATGATAAATACAACAGGGGAAAATTACTGATTATTGCATACGAAATTTTAAGTTATTTCACTGAATCTGATGATCACTGGCGTCTGTTACCTTACATAGGAATGTGCTCTAAACCAGGCCCCTCTGAAGATGCTGCCAACCTGGTTACCCATAGGAATACTGATCCTGACTTTGGAAAATTAACAAAAGAAACCCCTGAAAATTTACGTCCATTTGTTAAAAAATTAACCGATAAATTCGGTGTCTTTGAAAAACAAACGAAATCTGAATAATTATGGAAGATCGTATTGTGACAATTGCAGTGCATAATTATGCCCGGGCAGAAGTCCTCAAGGCTAAACTTCAATCTGAAGGGATCGAATGCTATCTTAAGAATGTCAATGTAGTTTATTCCACTGTACCCGGCGGTGTGGAAGTTAGGGTGCACCAAAAAGATATGGAGCAAGCTCTTCGCATTATTGAAAAAGCCAATGAAGAATACAGGCAGGAAGAAGATAGAACAGAAGAGATGACAAAAGAAAAAGTTCAAAGAATTCTGGTGCCTGTTGATTTCTCAGAATATTCCAAAAATGCATGTTTCTATGCAGTTGGACTTGCAGAAAAACTGGACGCTGAGATTAAGCTTCTCCATGTCTACTATAATCCAGTGGTGAACTCTATGCCAATGACTGACACTTATTATTACCAGGTAAACCTCGATGAAATTATACGGGATGTTGAAATCCGGGCTAAAGATAAAATGGATAGGTTTTATAAAGAGATAAAGCAATATATAGAGAAGAAAGGTTACAAGAATCTGACACTTGATTATGCTTTAGTTCGGGGAATTACATATGAAGAGATTATTTACAAAAGCGAAGAGTATCATCCTGATGTAATGATTGTTGGAACAAGAGGAAAAGGGGAAAAACCTGGCGACTTGATAGGAGGAGTTACATATAAAATTATTGAGCGTACTAAAGTTCCGGTATTGGCCATACCAGAAAAATCTGAGTTTCAAGGATTGGGGACTATTAATATTATGTATGTCACTGATTTTGACGATTCTGACTATACGGCTATAAGAAAACTTATGCATATCATGAAGCCTTTTAATACCAGGGTGTATTGTGTCCATCTTAGTGACCATGAATCCAGTGAATATGCCGAAGTAAAAATGGATAGCTTTAAAGAACATATACAATCAGAATATCCAAAGCAAACGTTTGAGTGTGATATAATAGAAAAGAAAGATTTTTTAGAAGCTATGCAGGAATATATTGAGAAAAGGCATATTGATATCATTTCAATTGTGACGCATAAAAGAAATATTTTTGAAAAACTTTTCCATCCAAGCAGGGCAAAAAAATTATTGTTCCATACGAATATTCCACTTTTTGTTTTTCATTCGTCGGAATAAAATCACGAAACGAACCGTAAAAGGACCTCTGCAACAACAAGGTCCTTTTTTGTTGTAATTTTTATGTTTTCAGGATTTCCTTTAATTAAACTGATTTTACCACCTTCGAATTCTACAACCGAGGCATCATCTGTAAATTGCTCCCTGTAATCGGTTTTATATGCTTCCAGGATGAGTTCGCTTTTAAATACTTGAGGGGTCTGAATAGTTTTATAATAATCCCTGGAGACTGGATAATTTTCGTTATCATTAACATATCTTAAAGATTCGTGAATATCCGAATATGGAATAGCGCTCCCAC
The DNA here is from genome assembly GCA_046545795.1 of Bacteroidales bacterium. Lineage (GTDB taxonomy): Bacteria > Bacteroidota > Bacteroidia > Bacteroidales > UBA12077 > JAGXLC01. The sequence continues at coordinate 5,311 of JBKGZD010000018.1, forward strand.
TTTTCCGGGCTTCCTCAAATGCTTTTTTTATTGTTTCAGTGGTAACCAACGGACGAACGCCATCATGAACAGCGACCAGACCTTTGCCAGATACTTTGGCTAGTCCGTTTTTTACAGAATGAAACCGGGTTTCACCACCGGCTACAGTTGTGTGGGGAACAGTAAATTTTTTTTGTTGACACAGTTTATGCCATGTCTGAATTTCATGCTCAGGCAGTGTAAGGATAATTTTCATTGAGGCATCAAAAGAGTGAAAGAGAGAAATTGTCCGCATCAATATTATTTCGCCTTTTAGAGGCAAAAATTGTTTTGGAGTGGTTGAACCCATTCTTTGGCCTGTTCCGCCTGCAACAATAATGGTTTCTTTTTTCATAAGTTTCTTTTTTAATTTTTTTAAGGTCTTATGGAACTTATCATGGGCGTTTTATACGTTTCTTTTAATGATTCAAACTTCCTGTGAGCTCTCATGTAAAAAAACATCATTTAATCAACAAACTAAATGATGCTTTCCAATATGTTCATTTCATTGCCAGGGCTCTTTATTCTCTTGGTTTATCCCGTTTCCGGGAGGTCAGGTCTTTAGCTCAGGCTTTACTTGTGTATAAGTATCTTCTTATGCTCTTTTTAGGTGTTTTTTCAAATTCCGTTGGATGTAGTTTAACCTGGGCTATTTGTTTGAACTTAGGCAATTCTTCATTTACTTGTTTTTTATTTTCTTCAATAATTTCCTGTAGTTTGTTTTCATTTTTTATTCCTTCTGAATCAGCTTTTTCATAATCAGGATATACCAATGCTACCAGCCGGTTTTCTTTTTGCAGAACCAGCGATTCCTGTATGTATGGCATGTTGTTCAGCTTTGATTCTATTTCTTCAGGATATATATTTTCTCCCGATGGTCCCAATATCATGCTTTTGCTTCTGCCTTTTATGAAAACAAAATTTTCCTTGTCAATGACTCCTAAATCTCCTGTATGAAGCCATCCCTCAGAGTCAATTGCATTTCTTGTTGCTTCATCATTTTTGTAATAACCATGCAACAGGTTTTCTCCTTTAACCATTATTTCACCTACTTCATTATAAGGATCCTCAGAATCAATCTTAATATCAAGAGTATCCACCAACTTTCCTGCAGATCCGAATTTTGTTTTATCCCAGTTTGCATAACTAATAAGCGGTCCGCATTCTGTCATTCCATATCCAACAGTATAGGGGAAATTTATTTTTTTTAAAAACTTCTCTACATCCTTATTCAAAGGAGCGCCACCAATTACCACTTCCTTAAAATTACCGCCAAATGAATCGGTTAGCTTCTGGTTAATTTTTTTATAAATGGCTTTATCTAACATTGGCAAATTCATGAGAACCTTCATTGATTTCTTGGTAATAGTCGGCAGAATTTGCTTTTTATAAATCTTTTCAAGGATTAATGGGACGGCAATTACGATGGACGGTTTGATTTCTTTGAAGGCATTAATAATTATTTTTGGTGATGGCGTTCTTGTTAAGAAGTGAATATGACAGCCAATCGTGAATGGCCATAAAAATTCAAATGCACAACCATAAGTGTGGGCCAGGGGTAAAAATGAAACAATATTATCCCCGGGTTGCAATGGAAGATTGTAACGGGCAAAACGAATATTCGCGGAGAGACTGTTAAGCGGCAACATTACTCCTTTGGAAAAGCCTGTTGTACCGCTTGTATAGTTAAGTACTCCAATTTCTTTATTAGAAACCTTTTCCACTTCAAATTGTTCTTGAGAGAGTCCATCCTTGCCATATTTTTTAGTATAAATATCTTCCAGTTTGTTCAGATTCTTTTGGACTTCCTCTTTCTTTGATTCTATAAGGATTTTATAATCATTTAGCGAAATTATTGCTCGTAGATTGGGCATTGTTGTTTCATCCAGGTTTTCCCAGATATTATCTTCTACAAAAAGAATGACTGAATCTGAATGATTAACAATATGGTGCATGTCGTCAGGATGAAAGTCCGGTAGAACAGGAACCACAACAGCCCCGTATGAAACAACAGCAAGATAAGTCATTGCCCAGTTGGCTGAATTTTTACCTATGAGGGCTATTTTATCCCCTTTCTTTACATCACATTCCTCAAACATAATGTGAATACGACTGATTTTCCTCGCAACATCTTTGTAATAGTATGTACTACCTTTATAGTCTGTAAGAGCGGGTAAATCCCAATTGTTTCTTATGCTGGTTTCTATGTACTCAATAAAATTTTCTTTTAGCATGGCTTATAAATTTAGCGGAGTAAATATAATAAGAATTTTTCAAGGACAATCCCCTGATATTTAAAGCAATGTTTCTAACAAATGAAGTGGCTTATTGTTTTGTGCCTTAACTTTTTTATCCTTTAAGGAGTTTTGTAATAGAATTTATGAATAGATTTCCAGGGAGCTCAGAGCAAAGGGTTATACTGGCTGTAAAAGAGATTAATATGCTTAATTATGGAATAATATCAGAATCCAAAAAATCTAAACAGCTTGGATAATCTGCACCCACTTTGCCTGTTGGTACAGACAAAGTGGATTGCAGATGTTTATGTTTTAGAAAAACAGCCAGCCTGATTCTTCAAGCTGGAAAGTAGTATCTCCTATTTGGTTACCATCAGCAAAAACAAATACTGTATATTCTCCTGGATCAAGTTCTCCCTCAGTATCGAAATAAATGCACACATCCTGTTCTTCTCCTGTGTATTCTATTTGCCTTCTAGCGGAGTATACAATTTTTTCATCCTCGTATTCAAAAAGATTGTCTTCTGAGTTGGTTAATATTGCATCATCTTCAGGGGATGCTATACGGATATAAAAATACCTTTCTCCTGGCTCAACAAGATCATTTTCTTCAACCTTAAAACATACTTTTATTTTTTCAATTTTATCTACCCGGTTTTTCTCTTTTCCTTTTTTATTAATAGGTATTGCGTTGAGATCTTCTGTGCGCAGCACTTTTGCACGTGTTACTTGCTCCGTCAGGGTTTCTTTGTCTTCTTCCAGTTGTTTCTTTGATTTCTCTGTTTCTTCCAAATTTTCTCTGACTATTTTGTTTTCTGCCAGAAGCTCCTGGTTAAGCTGATTTAACGAGTCAATTTGACGAACATAACTTTTGGCTACACTCCTTACGGTTTTAAGCTCATCTTGTAGTTTTTTAATTTTTGTATAGTTTGTTGCTTTAACCGTTTTCAATTCAGAAATCAAATTGTCTATCCTGCTTTGTTCTTGCTCTAATTCCAGGTTCATAGAGTCATTTGTTGTTTTCAATGAATCGTATTCATTGCGTAAATCAACAAACTCGGTTTCCAGTGAATCTTTTTCTCTGGAGAGGGCATCTGTTATTTGAGTGGTGGTTTTTTTCTGGTCTATATATAACCAACTTATGAAAATCAGAAGTCCAAACAGAAAGATAAGTACAACCGTTAAAGCCGGTGAAACTTTCCGTTTTTGTTTTTCCGGATTCTGTGCTTCGTTTTTACCGTTTTGATTTGCCATGGCAAAATAATTTTGGTTTGTTTAACTTTTAGTCTTTATAATCATTACATTAATGATATGCAAAAATAGGTTAATTTTATATTCTTTAGGTAATAATGGGTTTAATTAATGTTCATTAATTATTCTCTAAACGATAAAATTATTGTTTTATATATTTTTTTAGAAGAAATCCTGAACCTTTGGTCACAATATTTTTGTTTTTCAGCGTATCAGGGTTTTTTATTGAGATATATCCTTCACAGGTATCAATTATTGAGACAGTTGCCGGGGAATAGTTTTGCTGCCCTTTGATGAAAAGATAATTGTTGTTTTCGTGTGTTCTTACAGCGCTTGAATCGATTGCCAAAACCCTCGCAGAATCAATACCAATGATTGCCTTTGTGGTTAATCCGGGGAATAAGTTTTTATTCTTTTTTATGGGCTTAGCCATGGCTTTAAATGTGTTGGTTTTAGGATTAATTTCTTTATGGATTTGGGTGATAATGGCTTCCTGTTTTTTATTGTTTATTGAATAATCTACCTTTTGCTTGTTTTCAATGTCAAAAATAAAATTTGCCGGTATATCCAATTCAACCTGTACATAGCGAATATCCATTATTTTGCAAACAGGATTTGCTGAATTTGATAATTGGCCTGTGCTTGGTATTATTTCTGTGATAATTCCTTCTTCTGGTGCATATAAAGTAATGAACGGAGATATTTTACCTTCAGCTACTTTTTCTTTGTTAATGTTGAGCATATCCAGCTTTTGTTCCAGCGATTTTAAGCTGGCTTCCGTTTGTTTATGGTGGGTTTTGCTTTTGTTCATATTTTTCAGGCTGCCCGCTTTTTCGAGGTATAATTCTCCTTGCCTTGAAAAATTGTCTTTCTCCAGCTCTGATTGGGCAAGTGTTTTTATATATTCTTCCTGGAGATTTAGATAATCAGGATGATAAATTTTTGCCAGTGGAGTTCCTTTTTTTACATAATCACCAATTCCCGGGTAAATCTGTTTCACAAATCCTTCAATTGGGGGTATTACACTATAGATATTTCTGGGATCTGCTTTTACTGAAGCTTTTGCCGGGACTTTTACCGGGAAAATTTTATGTTGCAGTGTATCTGTTTGAATAGAGGCGTTTCTTTCTTCTTCCAATGTTAATGTGAGGGTAGAATCATTTTGGTTTATAGCAGCTTCTGAAGACAGCCTGTTATCTCCCTTTTTGTTGCAGGAAAATATTATAATGCCAGGGAGAAGAAAAAAGAAAAGTCTGATATTTTTCATTGCTCTGTTACTTTAGATAAAATTCCAGTTGGACAGCAGTTTGATTGTAATTTTTAACTGCTCTGAGATAATCTTCTTTTATGTTATATGCTCTTGCAAGCAAGTCGACATATTCCTGGTAATCGATCTTTTCGTTAAGAAATTGTTCTTGAGCATACGATAATATATTTTCGCTTTCTTTGAGGCCTGATTCATGATAAAAAATGATATCTTCTTTGTATGAATTCAAGCGATGCACAAGATTCTTAACAGTGGTTTCATGCTTTTGCTGTTGATAATTAAGATTATTTTCAGCAATTACTTTGTTTACTTTAGCTTTTTCTACATCAGCCTTTTGCGATTTAAAACTGACAGGAATTGATATGCCAAGCATCCAGCCATCAAATCCACCTTCGTTTTCTATTTCCTGCCAGAAATACCCGGCTGAAAGCTCCGGCAGATATTTTGCCTTTTGAACTTTTATCTCGTATTCGCTTGCACGAATTTTGTCTTCATACAATTCTTGGTAGCTGTTATTTACAATATCTTTTTGATTGCTTTTTGGTTGGTTTATTTCATATAGCAGAAGTGTGTCTGTGGCCGGCAAAATATGATGGCGGGTATTAAGCTGTGTTTTTAGTTCATTTTCTATGATACTGATTTGATTCCTTAGTTTTTTCAAGTCTCTCTTTGCTTTATGAAACATGCTTTGTGCAGATATTTCCGCTAATTCACCGGAGGTTCCCATTGTTTGACGTACTTCCGAAATTCTTTCCAGTTCTTTGTATACATCCAATCTTTCCTGCAGAATTTGCTTTTTATTATACAGGTATACCCATTTAAAATAGGTCCGTTTTACTTCTTTTTCTGTTTCAGCTTTTATAATTTCCAACTCTTCTTCTTTTACCTCTTTTGAATAATCTGATTGCTTTTTTGTGTAATAAGATTGCAGTGGTGAACCAAGATTTTGATATACTTCTAATGTTTGATCGATTAGCGGGGAATGAATCTGACCTCTATGATATTCTGCCTGAAAAGGTTTAAGTTTAAATGCTACTCCGTCATATGCCGCTTTTTGACTTTCCAGTTTAGCGTTTTTGATATTTATATTGTTATCAAGCGCCAGCATGACAGCCTCTTCCATTGTCAGAGAACGAATAGTATCTTCAGCTCTTTCCTGTCCATTTAATGAATAAGGGAGCAGAGCAATCATGAAAGCATAGCATAGCCTTATCAGCATAAAGGATTGGCCGGGAAGATATTGTGACAGGTTTGAATTTAACATTTGCCCGGTGTTTTTATCTGTTATGTCCTTATTATAAAGGGTGGAAAAGTGAGTTTTTTCACTGTTTCTTTGGTTGAGGCTTTTTCTTCAATGCACGATACAGTAATATTACTCCTGTTAACACAAATGGAATACTTAATATTTGCCCCATATTTAAAGCCATTTCCTGTTCAAATGTAACCTGTACTTCCTTAATAAATTCAATGAAAAAGCGTGCTGTAAATACAAGGATTAAAAACAGGCTAAAAAGTAAACCTTGTCTGAAATTTCCTTTCTTTTTAAAATATATTGATGTCAATAGTATAAATATCATTAAATAGGCAAGTGCCTCGTATATTTGTGTTGGGTGTTTAGGCATTACTTCATTTTTCCTTTCAAAAATGAATCCCCAGGGAAGCTCTGTTACAGTTCCGTATATTTCTGAATTCATGAGGTTTCCCATCCGAATGAAAAATCCTGCTAAAGCAACAACAATAACTATCCTGTCGAGAATCCACATGTAGGGTTTCTTTTCTTTTCGTACAAAGAGGTATAACGCCAGTAGAATACCTATGGCTGCACCGTGGCTTGCCAGACCTCCATGCCAGATAGCCAATATTTCTAATGGATGACTTAAATAATAATCAGGCTGATAAAAGAAGACATGGCCAAGGCGGGCGCCTAGAACGGTGCCAACAACCATGTAAATTGTAAGCTTGTCGAGAACTTCAACAGGAATTTTCTCGATTTTGAAAATCCTCATAAAAATATAATAACCGATAAGAAAACCCAAAGCGAAAAACAATCCGTAATAACGGACAGAAAGCGGGCCGATGCTGAATATTTCCGGATCAACATCCCAGACAATATAATTTAAAAACATAATACTGGCTGTTTATTTTCCAACAAATGTAGAAAATTATTTTGATAGATGTATAACGTAAAAATAAAGGAAAGTTTAAACTTAACATAAAAATTTTATTATACGACAATTTAAACCAGTGAAGCTTGGTTCTATATTACTTATTTCGAAATTTGGTTAATTTTGCAAAGATAAACCTTAATTCTTATTATGTTTGTCTGATGAATTTATTTTCAATGGTTAAGAGAGCCGATGTTATATTGTTTTTGGTAATTGCTGGTATTGTTCTTACCGGGTTGTTTACCAACTGTGCTAAAGAAGTTTCTCCTACTGGTGGTCCGACGGATTCTATCCCTCCCTCTTCTGTGCGGGAGGAACCTCCAAATTATAGCACAAATTTTAATTCCAGGGAAATAACTATATACTTTAATGAATTTATCCAGTTAGAAGATGTGAGGAGTCAGTTTTTAAGTTCCCCACCTTTTAAAAATTCCCCAGACATTAAAGAAAAGGGTAAGAGTATTGAAATTGAATTAAAGGATGAATTGATGGATTCAACAACCTACACCTTAAATTTTGGAAATGCAGTTGTTGATTTTCGTGAAGGCAACCCGTTAAAAAATTTTCGTTATATTTTTTCTACTGGAGATGAGCTGGATTCTTTAGAACTCTATGGGAAAGTTATTGATGCTTATACAAAGGAGCCCCGTGAAAATGTGCTTGTAATGCTATATAGTACGATCAAAGATTCTATCCCTCTTCTTGAGCTGCCGGAATATGTTTCCAGAACCAATGAAGATGGAGAATATCAGATTTCAAATATTCGGCTGGATACTTTTAAGATTTTTGCACTTGAGGATGAAAACAGCAACTATCTCTATGATTCACCGGAAGAAGATATTGGATTTTCTGATTCATTAATTATTTATGAAAAGCAACATGTGGAAATTCATGATACAATTTACCAGGATTCAATAATACCGCCTTCTGAACGTGGTAATGTTATAGATTCTGTTGTGCGTATCAGGAATAATGAAGTTTTTTCAGATACAATAATCCATGGAGTTAATGACAGTGTGCTAATAGACACCATTTTTTATGAAGATTATTATGGATTCGATGCAATACAGAAGAACCTGAAAATGTTCAACGAAGAAAACAGGGAACAATATCTTAAGACTAGCTCCCGTGAGGATAAAAGGAAACTGTCATTTGTTTTTAACAGACCTGTTATAGACAGTATTAGAATGGGTTTAGTGGATAGTATGGATTATAAATTTGATGAGGTTTTTCTGCCGGAAACAAAGAATATGGAATCGGACACTGTTTCTTACTGGGTCAAAGATCCTGATGTGTATAACAAGGATGTTATTGCTTGTTGGGTAAGTTACCAGAGAAGGGATTCGCTTAATCAATTATACTGGGAGGAAGATACGGTCAAGTTCAGATATTCGTTTGATAAAGACGAGGATAAAGAAGTAATGGATACTATGAATATTAACACCAATATCCCGGAGGGAGGGGAATTTGATTTGGATAAGGATATTTCTATCCGGCATGAATATCCTTTAGAGAGTATAGATACCTCCAGGATATGCTTATGGAAAAAAGAGGATACTTTACTGGTTGAACAACAATTCAGGCTTTACAAAAAAGATGGAGACTTGTATAATACATATCTTGATGTTGATTGGGAGCAGGGAGAAAAGTATATGTTTCAAATTCTTCCACAGTCTGTTCATGCTATTTATGAATTTTACCATGATACAGTGGATGTGAATTTTTCAACAAGAGAGGAAGATTATTATGGAAGCCTTACTTTAGATGTTCAGGACATTGATACTACTTATTTGATCCAGCTTTTTGATAAAAATGATAAAGTTGTAAAATCGAAATGGGTAGAAAACCCGGAGAAGAATATCGTAAATTTCGAATTTATTCCCCCGGCAACTTATAATTTAAGACTTATTCTTGATGCTAATAAAAATAAAGAGTGGGATACAGGGAATTATATGGAACACAGGCAACCAGAGGACGTACTATATTATCCGGAAGAAATTGATGTACGTTCAAACTGGGAGCTAGACCTTGAATGGAATCTGAAATAATTGTTGAATCATCATAAATATTTTTGCTATGTCAGTATTAATGGAATTTGCTATGTTTCCAACGGATAAGGGCGAAAGCGTTAGTGATCCTGTTTCAAAGGTTATTGAAATGATAAAAAATGAAGGTGTGCCTTATAAGTTAACTGCAATGGGGACAATAGTGGAAACAGAAACAATGGAAGAAGCCCTTGCGATTGTGCAGAAATCACATGATGTTTTAGCCAAAGACGCTAACCGGATTTACAGCACGATTAAGTTTGATGTGAGAAAGAATAAATCAAACCGGTTAGAGGGGAAAATTAAATCTATAGAAGACCAGATTGGTAGTGTAGAGCATTAAATTTGTAAATGTATAGTGAATCTTATAATAAAATGGGGCTGTCTAAAAAGGTCTTTATAAAAGATTTGCTGAAAATCATTTTGTAGAACTTTTAAACAGCCCTATTCTATTAATTATATTTTTTGAGTATTATGCAACTTTCAGTCTGTGCATATTTACTTTATCCAATTTTTCTTTGGCAAACTGTAGAGTCACTTCAATTTCGTTTTCGTTATTTGATGGTGTTTCATACATAACATCTCTCATAACTGCTTCGCAAATTGAACGCAGTCCACGCGCTCCCAGTTTAAATTCAATTGCTTTTTCAACGATATAGTCCAATACCTCATCCTTAAATTTCAGTTGCATACCATCTAATTCAAATAGCTTTTCATATTGTTTGACGATAGAATTTTTTGGATCCGTTAATATTTGTCTTAGAGCAGATTTATCAAGCGGTTCCAGGTATGTTAATACTGGTAATCGTCCTATAATTTCGGGTATTAGGCCATAAGCTTTCAGGTCTTGAGGCGCAATATATTGCAGGAGATTATTCCTGTCAATGTTTTCTTTCTTTTTACTGGCAGCGTATCCTACTACCTGCGTATTGAGCCTTTGTCCAATTTTTTTCTCTATTCCGTCAAATGCACCACCACATATAAACAGGATGTTATTTGTATTGACCTGGATCATTTTTTGGTCGGGGTGTTTTCTGCCACCTTGCGGCGGGACATTTATCGCGGAGCCTTCCAGTAGTTTAAGTAATCCCTGCTGAACACCTTCTCCGGATACATCTCTTGTTATTGAGGGGTTATCTCCTTTACGGGCAATTTTATCAATTTCATCAATAAAAACGATTCCTCTTTCCGCTGCTTCGACGTTATAATCAGCAACCTGGAGGAGTCTTGATAATATGCTCTCTATATCTTCTCCAACATATCCTGCTTCCGTAAGTACCGTAGCGTCGACAATGGTAAAGGGTACCTGTAGCATTTTTGCGATTGTTCTGGCTAACAAAGTTTTTCCTGTTCCTGTTTCACCTACTAAAATGATGTTGGATTTTTCAATTTCAATATCATCCTTTTGGCCTTTTTCATTATACATTAGTCTCTTATAGTGGTTGTAAACAGCAACAGAAAGGGTTTTTTTCGCTTCATCCTGGCCTATAACATATTGGTTAAGAAATTTATTTATTTCAATTGGTTTTAGTAATTCAACCTCATTTATGTCGAAATCGCTTTTCTTTTTTACTTCTTCCTGAACTATGTTATGAGCCTGTTCTATACACCTATCACAAATATGTCCTGAAATCCCTGCTATTAAAAGGTTTGTATCCTTTTTTTCTCTTCCGCAAAATGAACACTTTTCCATAATTAATTTCTATTCTTTTTTCACTAAATTGAACGTACTAAGTTACTTATTAATTTTCTGATTAAAAAATAAAACCTGCCTCACCAAAACGCGTGCAGGTTTTATCTTTTGATTTTACTTTTCAAATATTTTATTTTTCTTTATCTGAGGAATCAGTTTTTCTTTCCAGTACTTCATCTACCATTCCATATTTTTTTGCTTCCTCTGCAGTCATCCAGTAATCTCTGTCTGAATCCTTTTCGATTTTTTTGTATGTGTTGCCTGAATGTTTGGCTATAATGTTATACAATTCTTTTTTAAGTTTTAAAATTTCCCTGGCAGTAATTTCAATGTCTGCTGCAGCTCCTTCTGCGCCGCCCATAGGCTGATGTATCATTACCCGTGAGTGGGGTAACGCAGAACGTTTACCCGCTGTGCCTGCAGCAAGAAGTACTGCTCCCATTGAAGCAGCCATGCCTGTACAGATGGTGGCAACATCTGGTGTTATATATTGCATGGTATCATAAATCCCTAATCCTGAATGTACTGCTCCACCCGGGCTGTTTAGGTATATTTGAATGTCTTTTGCCGGATCAGCCGATTCCAGGAATAATAACTGGGCTTGTATTATATTGGCCACATAATCGTTAATCGGTACACCCAGGAAAATTATTCTGTCCATCATCAGGCGTGAAAAAACATCCATCTGGGCTACATTTAATTGCCGCTCTTCAATGATGGTGGGAGAGATATAATTGTTGTATACCGAACTGTAATTATCAAGCGCCATACTACTTATTCCTAAGTGTTTGGTCGCATATTTTCTGAATTCTTTACTTGAGTCCATTTTATCAGTTTTAATTTATCTTATGACAACGAATTAGCTTGATTGTTTATTTTGGTCCTCTTCAACCTGTTTTTTAAACTCTTCAAGGGTAACTTCTTTTTCGTTTAGTTTAATATTTTCCTTGATATGTTCAATCACTTTCTCTTCCAGTTTTTGATCATGTATTTTTTTTCTTTGCTCTTCATTAGAAAGTAACTGCTTAGCATATTGTTCCAGTTGTTCTTCGGGGAAATTCATCATTCCATATTGCTGGAATTGCTGTTGTGTTAATCTTTTTGCCAGTTCCAGCACCTCGTCTTCTTCTACTTTAATTTCGTTGTCTTCAATGATTTTGTTTTTTATCAAATCCCATTTCACGTCGTGTTCGAAATGAGGAAATTCATTGTCAATCTGTTCTTCCGTCAGGTTTTCATTTTGCTGGGTTGCTTTAATCCATCGTTTTAAGAATTCGGAGGGGAGTTTGGGATTTATTTTTCTTACGAAGTGATCTTTAATATCAATATGTACTTTTCTCTCACTTTCCGGCTTAAACTGCTGTTCAAGGTCTGCCTTTATCTTTTCATTAAATTCTTCTTCAGAGGTAACTTCTCCCTCTCCGTAAAGCTTATCATAAAATTCCTGGTTGATTTCTGCTTTTTCAAACTTTTTAATTTCGTTAATGAAAACCCTGAAATAATTTGAAATATTTTCCAGTTCTTCCTTTTGAACCTCTAAAAGAGAAGCAAGTTCAGTATCGTTTGGATACGCCTTTTTCAAGTCAATAACAATTTCGTCTTCCGGCTTGGCTTTTTCAAATTGTTTTTTGATTTCTTCATCTTTTATAACTGAAAGAGATAAGGATATATTTTCTTTGAAAATTCCTTCATCTTTGACGTTTCCCTCCTCGTCCATTTCTGTCAGATCTGCTTTTAGTAGTTCATCATTATTGCTGATTTCGTCAACATTTTTAAATTCACCCATCCTGTTTAAATACTCCTCTTTCTGCTTATCAATCAGGTCGTCAGTGATTTTAATTTTATAATAAGGAACTTTATCGTGTTTGGAAATTTTTACTTCAATTTCAGGAGCGAGCCCAATATCAAAAGCAAATTCAAATTCTTTATCCTGGTCCCAGTTTATGGTTTTGTCTTGCTCTTCCTTGCTTGGAAGAGGTTCTCCTAAAACTTTAAGCTTTTCTGATTGAATATATTCATTTAATTTCTGGCTGACAATTTTATTAATTTCATCAATTTTAATAGCTTTTCCGTACATTTTACGGATTAGGCCTTCGGGTACTTTTCCTGGCCTGAAGCCATCCATTTTAGCCTTTTTCTTGTAGTCTTTTATCACTGCATCAACGTTTTCCTGGTAATCCTCTTGTTTTACCTGGACTTTTAATACAGCATTCTGTTCATCTTTGTTTTCTCTGTTAATATCCATTATTCAACTCTTTTGTTTTTCAAATTTGTAAAATTCAAAAAAACCGCTAGAACCTTGTTACAGGTTAACATAGCGGCCACATGTTTGTGCGGATGGAGGGACTCGAACCCCCATGCCCGGAGGCACTAGATCCTAAGTCTAGCGCGTCTACCAATTTCGCCACATCCGCAAAAATTGTGGTGCAAATATAGATAAAAAATTAAAAAAAAACCTTTTGTAGTTAAAAAATCTAACCTGATATTTAAAGTACTTTTCAAGAAACGTTTCAGGTATTAAAAGTCTTGAGAATTCTATTTTACCTCCAACGAGTGAGGAAGAATTTTATTTTAATATCTATATTGATCTGTCCGGGGGTAGGGTATCTATTGGAATATTTGTTGATTTCTCCGTACTAAAAATTTCTTAATTCGAAATTTTTACCCAAATAAACACGCCTAACCTGTTCATCTTCTGATAATTCTTGTGATGTACCTGCTTTTAAAATTGATCCCTCGAATAACAAGTATGCTCTGTTGGTAATTGACAGGGTTTCATGAACGTTGTGGTCTGTTATGAGAATACCGATATTTTTTTCTTTTAATTTAGTCACGATTTCCTGGATGTCTTCCACGGCGATTGGGTCAACTCCTGCAAAGGGTTCATCTAAAAGCATGAAATCCGGTTTAAGTGCAAGAGCCCTTGCTATTTCTGTTCTTCGTCTTTCACCGCCTGACAATTGTATTCCTATGTTTTTTCTTACCTTTTCAAGTCCAAATTCTCGTATCAGTTCTTCGGTTCTTTCTTTTTGTTCATTTTTGGTGTAATCTGACATCTCTAAAACAGCCCTTATATTATCTTCTACGCTTAGTTTTCTGAAGATAGATGCTTCCTGAGCCAGATAACCTACACCTTTTCGTGCTCTTTTATATACTGGTTCCTTTGTGATAAGTTTATCATTAAGGTATATATTTCCTCTGTTAGGTCTTATAAGTCCGACAATCATATAGAATGTTGTGGTTTTCCCGGCTCCGTTAGGCCCCAGAAGTCCTACAATTTCTCCTTGTGAAAGTTCAATAGAAACCTCTTTCACAACCGTCCTTGAACGATATCGTTTAACGAGGTCTTTTGTTGATAGTTTTGATTTAGAGTCTTCGCTCATATAAGTGTTTATTTTTGTTTAACATTCCTACCCTGCTAATTCTTCTTTCTCTTTTTTCTTCTCTATTCTTTTTGAAATACTAATTCCCACTTCATACAAAATAACCAGCGGCAAAGTTACCATTATCAGGCTGAAAATATCAGGAGGTGTAATTGTGGCTGCAAGAATTAAAATAAGCACTATTGAGTGCTTCCTGTATTTTTTCAGAAATGCAGGGGTTACTAGCCCTGCTTTACTTAAAAAATATATCAATATTGGTAATTCAAAAATGGCTCCTGCAGCTAGTACTACAGAGGCAATGGTGCCAATGTAAGATTTTAAATTTATTTGATTTACAACCTGGTCGCTTACCTGGTATGTTCCCAGGAAATGAATAGATAAGGGAACGATTATAAAATATCCGAATACAACGCCCATAATAAACAGCAAAGAACTGAAAAATACTGCTCCCCGGCTGTGCTTTATTTCACTGTCGTATAAGGCAGGCTTAATAAAATTCCAGAATTCCCAGAAAACATAAGGAAAGGCAAATATCAGTCCTAACACGATAGAAATAATAATATGGATTGTGAGCTGTCCTGACATTCTGATGTTAATTATTTCAATGGGTTCGGAGTTAATACAAATATTACTGCTGTTTAGTTTTTCTCCAAGGCGGCACAGTAAATTATTTGTAAAAAATTCAGAGTTTTTGGGAGCAAGGATTACCTGGTTAAAAATAAAATTTCTCATGATAAACACGACTATCGCAACTACCATAATGGCAAGTATTGCTCTTAAAATATGCCACCTGAGTTGTTCAAGATGCTCCAGAAAAGTCAGTTCTTGTTGCTTTTTCTTCATTTAAACAATTCCTTCTTTTAAAATATCATGCAAATGAATCATTCCCAGATATTTGTTTTTATCAGTAACAATCAGTTGGGTGATGTTATTGTCTTCCATCATATTAAAAGCATTTATTGCCAATTCGTTTTTAGTGATGACTTTAGGGTTTTTGGTCATTATTTCTTCTGCACTTAAATCATTAACATTCTGATGTTTTTCCAGCATTCTTCGTAAATCGCCATCTGTAATAATGCCTACAACTTCATTTGTTCCATTTAAAACAGCGGTTGCTCCTAATCTTTTTGATGAGATTTCAACAATAACGTCTTTCAGAGGTGCAGAGACATCAACCTTCGGCCTGTCGTTTTGCTTATAGATTTCATTCACAGTAAGGTATAGTTTTTTCCCTAATGCTCCCCCAGGATGTACTTTAGCAAAGTCTTCCTTTGAAAAGCCCCTGTATTCCAACAAACTTACCGCAAGTGCATCACCTAAGACAAGTTGAGCTGTTGTGCTTGATGTTGGCGCCAGGTTATGGGGGCATGCCTCTTTACTCACTGTGGCACGGATAACATAATCTGCATTTTTTGCAAGAAATGAATTGGTATTGGAGACCATACCAATCAATTTATTTTTCCTGTATTTTATTAATGGAATTAATACTTTTATTTCTGGAGTATTGCCGCTTTTTGAGATGCATATTATTACATCATCATTTTGAATAATGCCTAAATCTCCATGTATAGCGTCGGCCGCATGCATAAAAATAGAAGGGGTCCCGGTGGAGTTTAGAGTAGCTACAATTTTATTTGCAATATTAGCGCTTTTTCCGATACCGGTAACAATAACCCTTCCCTGGGAATTGTAGATTAATTCAACAATTTTACCAAAGTCATCATCAATATAATCTGCCAATTTCCTGATAGATTCTGATTCGTTGATAATAGTCGATTTTGCTAATTGTTTTATGTCGGGTTTCATTTTTTTTATTTATGATTTTTATCAATTTATTCAAAAAAATATATTTTGATTTGCGATTTAATTTAATATTTGTCGTAACTTTAAATGTGTATTTAATAACATGTTGTGAAAATGTTATAACGTAACAAATAATAAGAATAATACGTTTACAAAATTAATTAAAATAAAGTGTTTATAATTTTTTAAAACAGGAAAAATGAGTGTAGGAGCAGACGTTTCCTTAAGGGATTATCTGAAAAAATATTTTGGTTTTGACAGGTTTAAAGGAAATCAGGAAGTAATTATTCGGAATTTATTATCAGGGAATGATACTTTTGTTGTAATGCCCACCGGTGGTGGAAAATCATTGTGTTATCAATTACCTTCCTTGATGATGGATGGCACTGCCATAGTGATTTCGCCATTAATTGCATTAATGAAAAACCAGGTGGATTTAATGAGAGGGTTCAGTTCAAAAGAAGGTGTTGCACACTTTTTAAATTCTTCTTTATCAAAGGCTCAAATGCAAAAGGTTAAGGAAGATGTTTTATCGGGGAAAACACAATTGCTATACGTAGCCCCTGAATCTTTAACAAAAGAAGACAATATAGATTTCTTAAAGCAGGCAAAGATTGCTTTCTATGCGATTGATGAAGCGCATTGTATTTCGGAATGGGGACATGATTTCCGTCCGGAGTACCGCAGAATAAGACCGATGGTGAACAAGATAGGCAGAGCCCCTATTATTGCGCTAACAGCTACTGCAACACCAAAGGTTCAAAGCGATATACAAAAGAATCTGGAAATTCAGGATGCACAGGTTTTCAAATCTTCTTTTAACAGGGCAAATCTCTATTATGAAGTTCGCCCAAAATCCAATGCTACCAAAGAAATAATCAAATTTATCAAGAATAATCCCGGTAAATCGGGTATTGTATATTGTTTAAGCCGTAAGAAAGTTGAAGAACTGGCAGAAACATTGAAAGTTAACGGAATTAAAGCCCTTCCTTACCATGCCGGAATGGATTCTGCCACGCGATCCAGCACCCAGGATAAATTTCTGATGGAGGAAATTGACGTGATTGTTGCAACAATTGCTTTTGGAATGGGTATTGATAAACCGGATATCAGGTTTGTAATTCACTACAATATTCCGAAAAGCCTTGAAGCATATTACCAGGAAACAGGAAGAGCCGGCCGCGACGGCGGTGAAGGAAAATGTATAGTATTTTATAGCTATAAAGACATTCAGAAACTGGAGAAGTTTATGCAGGGTAAGCCAATTAATGAGCAGGAAATTGGCAAACAATTGTTGCTGGAAACAACCGCCTATGCTGAATCATCAGTATGCCGAAGAAGACAGTTGTTGCATTATTTCGGAGAGGAATATAAAGAAGACAATTGCGAGAATTGTGACAATTGCCTTCACCCCAAAGAAGAGTTTGAAGCAAAGGATTATCTTGTTAAAACCTTAAAAACAATAGAGGCTGTTAACGAAAAGTTTAAGCACGATCATGTCGCCAATGTTATTGCCGGGAAAGCTACAAATAATGTAAAAGCATATAAGCATCATAAGCTGGATGTTTTTGGTATAGGAAAAGATCATGATACACAATTTTGGAATACAGTTATAAGAAGAGCATTGGTCAAAGGTTTTCTTCACAAGGATGTTGAAAATTACGGCTTGCTGATGTTAAGTGATGAAGGGCGAAAATACCTTGAGAATCCTTATTCTATTATGATCAGCAAGGATCATGACTATGAAGCGAAGGATGAGGAAGGCGAAAGCGGTGGTTTCCAAAAACGTTCCAACACTGTTGATGATGAACTTCTCAGCATACTAAAAGACTTGAGGAAAAAAGTTGCCAAAGAGAATAATCTTCCACCATTTGTTATTTTCCAGGATTTTTCCCTGGAAGATATGGCTATTCAGTACCCTGTTACGATTGAAGAAATGCAGAATATAGCTGGTGTTGGGCAGGGAAAAGCAAACAAGTATGGTGAAAAATTTGTAAAACTCATTAATGATTACGTAACTGAAAAGGATATTATACGACCACAGGATATGGTGGTTAAGTCTATCGTTAATAAATCCGGTCTCAAAGTTTCAATTATTCAAAGTATTGACCGTCAATTGCCACTTGAAGATATTGCAGCTTCTAAGGGCATTGAAATGAAAGAACTTTTAAATGAGATAGAATCTATTGTGCAGTCCGGAACCAAACTTAACCTGGATTATTACATCAATCAAGTGGTTGATGAGGATAAACAAGAAGATATCTATGAATATTTTATGGAAGAAGCGGAATCAGAATCATTGAATGAAGCACTCGAGGAACTCGGGGAAGATGATTACTCGGAGGAGGATGTCAGGTTGATGAGGATTAAATTTTTCTCAGAATATGGAAATTAATAGTTGAATCTTATTCTATTTCTATAAAATCATTACTTTTAGGGTTGCATTTTTTATGCAGCCCTTTGTATTTTGAAAATTATGAGTACCGGATGATAACTTAAGGATTGACGATATATCAAGGTTATATTTTCAAAGAAAAAACTTATTAAAGCAAAACAGAACTGATGGCTTACAATAAAATATATATAACATGACTAGCGACTATATTCTTCAAGTCGATAATCTGTCTAAACATTATGGCAGGTTGAGAGCTCTGCATAATTTAAACCTTAATGTTCCGAAGGGAAGTGTATATGGTTTACTTGGACCAAATGGCAGTGGAAAGACAACTACTTTAAGTATTGCGCTTGGTGTGCTTAAACCAGGCTCCGGAAAGTATTTTTGGTTTGGGGAGCCCCCTTCCTCTGAGGCAAGGCTTAGGATTGGGAGCCTGGTTGAAGAGCCTTATTTTTATCCGTATCTCACTTTGAACGATAATTTAAAAATTGTGGCCAGGATAAGAAATGTTTCTGATGGGGAAATTAACAATGTTTTAGGCTTAACTGATCTGTTAAAAAGAAAGTATTCCAGGGTTAAAAATTTGTCTGCAGGTTTAAAACAAAGATTAGGCCTGGCAGCTGCCTTGCTTGGTGAACCTGAGGTGCTTGTCCTTGATGAACCAACAAAAAGCCTTGACCCTGAAGGCTTCTCAGATTTGCGCGAAATTATAAGAGAACAGTCGCAAAAAGGAACAACTGTAATTTTAGCTAGCCATATTCTTGATGAAGTGGAAAAAGTGTGTTCACACGTTGGAATTCTGAAAGCTGGAGAGCTAATACGAGAAGGAAAAGTTGACGATATTTTGGGAGCCTCTGAAATATATTACATAAATAGTGCTACAAAAGACAAGCTAATCTCTCTTCTGAAAGAATCTTACATGGTGAAAAAATATGAACCACAAAATAATGATATAAAGGTACTTTTGAATAAGGGATATTCAGCATCAGATTTGAACCAGATGGCATTTGGCAATGGTGTGGTTCTTAATAAACTTGAAGTAAAAAAGAATACTCTTGAAAAAGAATTTTTAGAACTCATTAAATAACAAATCATAATTTAGTATAAGAGGTCCATCTGATAAAATAAAAAATAAACATATGAAGAAGTTAATTTCAATAGAAGCCATTAAAACATTCAGTTCAAATACTTTCAGGACAGTTATAGCGCTTCATTTATTGTTTTTTGTTCTTGTTGTACTCGGTATATCCAGGATCAATTTTAGTACAGGTGATTTTTCCATTGACCAATTATATGCCTTTCCTAATGTTTGGGGATTTTTTACCTGGATTGCCAGTTGGTTTAATGTACTTTTAACTGTTCTTATTATTGTTATGGTAGGAAATGAATATAAATTTAATACTTTCAAACAGCAATATATCCATGGGTTAACATCGGGCGAGTTATTATCCGGTAAAATTATCAACATTATCTATATTGCTTTGTATGCTCTGCTGCTAGTGATTGTTGCATCTTTGGTTTCTGGTTTTATAAGTTCTTCTGAAACAACTTTTAATGAGATATTTGTGAATTCAGGGATTATTTTTATCTATTTTATCCAGGCAGTGGCATATATGAGTTTAGGAATGTTCATGGCTGTTCTTTTTAGGAATAATGCTCTGGCAATCATTGTGTTTTTCCTTTATCTATTTCCCGGTGAAATTATATTGCGTAAATGGCTTTTTCCAATGTTTGAAAATTATTTTCCGGCGAAAATAATTTCCAGTTTGACGCCTTTACCAGAGGTAATAGGTGAGAGAATTAATCAAGCTCAGGATATGGCACAAGAATTACATGGAACCCAGATTGCTGAAGAAGCTATCTCGCAGCCATTGATTGTTTCCTTGGCTATAGGATATTTCCTGCTTTTCTCCGGGTTGTCTTACTGGCTATTGAAAAGCAGAAGCATCTGATTTGTTGGCTTTACCCTTATTATTTTGTCGCTTTTTTACAAGCAGGCTGCAGGTTTCATAATCTTCTACTGATTGATAATACTCCAGCAGGGAGTTGAAAAAGTCTTCATCTTTGAAATAGGGATGTCGCTCATTATATTGAATCTCCCCACTAAGGGTTAATTCCAGGTAGTCTTCCTTGCTGAGCTCATAATTTTTTTCACTTTTAGAGCTTTTACCGTTGTCCGTATGTGATACCTCATTTTCTGATCCAATCAGTTCATCTTTGTATTTTTCTAAAAATTTTGATAATTGTAATTGGAGCTTAATGGAATCATTATTTTCTTCCAGCAGCATTTTATTCTCCTGGTATAATGCATCAAGCTTTAATGAACGATCATCAGAGGGTTTTTCTTTTAGAACATTACGAACAATTTTTTCGTTTTCATTAATAATAGAAAGATTTTCTTTTACTCTTTCTTTGAGCATATTTACTGTTTGTATTAGATTTTGATACATTGTTCTCACTTTTTTATTAATTGTGCTTTTTAATTTTAGACAAAAAAACAGAATTCTTGTTCATTCATTTTTGACCAATTTAGTCTCATGCGTGATAAATATGCATCTTTTTTGGATTATTGTTTCTGCATTTAAAGGAGG
>JBKGZD010000019.1:0-25505 GCA_046545795.1 Bacteroidales bacterium
GCAAGGCAAATAGCCGAAGCTATTGAGAAGTATCTCCAGATTAATCGCGCGCAGGTCAGGTGTAATTAGCAACTTTGTAGTATCAAATTTTCGCAAACATGAAATGTGAAACGTGAAACATGGAACATGAAACATGAAACGATTTTCGATAATAACTACCGAATGACAACTGAATGACCACTGAATGACCACCGAATGACCACCGAATGACAACTGAAACGTGAAACTTGGAACATGATACTTTAAACGTTTCAATTTTATTGTACGACAAAATGTCAATAACATGGTTTTTATCTGTGACAACTTGGCATAAAAAGACCGTTGTTTCTTATTGGCATAGCATTTGAAAAAGGATAAGTGAAAAATGATAAATTAAGTCGAACTAAAAGAAAGGAGGGTTCACTATGATACCAATGCTAAGAAATAAAAGATTTCTGCCAGGCTTCGATGATGACTTTTTCGGACGAGATTTTGTAAAAGATTTCTTTGATTTTGAAGCTAATCCAAGTGTACCAGATGTAAACGTAAAAGATAAAAAGGATTCTTATGTTATTGAAGTTGCAGCACCTGGATTAGATAAGAAGGATTTCAACGTAGATGTTCAAAACAATGTATTGGTCATCTCTTCTGAGAAAGAACAAAAAGATGAAGACAAGGAAGAAAACTTTTTGAGGAGAGAGTTTAGCTATAGCTCATTCCAGCGATCCTTTAGTTTACCTGAAGGAGTGAAGGCAGAAGATATTAAAGCTAAGCATGAGAATGGTGTTCTGTATGTTTCCATTCCTAAGAAAGAGGAACAAAAACAAATACCATCCAAGAAGATAAAGATTGAATAAACAAAGTAGAGTGATGGATAAAAGAGGGCACATTATGCTGCCCTCTTTTTTTTATTTCTTTAGAGAATCGAATATTTGTAAATTTTTTTTTTAAGAGAATGGAAATATGTACATTTGCATGTTAAATAACATATTTTTCAATAATGAGCCACACAACTGACAATAAGCATGTTATAGACAAGATGACTGTTTTCAAGGAGTTGACGAAAGAACAGAAAATAATTTTAAAGGAAAACAGCATAATTTCTTCTTATAAAAAAAATGAAATTATTTATAAAGAAGGAGATAAACCTACTGGGTTAATCTTTTTGGCTAAAGGGAAAGTTAAAATTTTTAAAGAAGGAGTAGGAGGAAGAGAACAGATTGTCCGAATGGCAAAGCAGAACGGATTCATTGGCTTCAGAGCATTATTTGCCAAACAAAATTATTTAGCTACTGCACAATGTATTGAACCTTCTGAAATTTGTACCATAGAGAAGAACTGCTTATTTGATATTCTGGAAACAAATGGCAAGTTTTCACTCCGTATTATTGAGTTTCTGGCTTCGGAGCTTGGTTTTTCTAATACTAGGACAGTGACATTAACCCAAAAACATATCAGAGGGCGACTGGCAGAGTCTTTACTGTTCCTTAAAGATACCTACGGTTTTGAGTCCGATGGAAATACTCTGAAAGTTTATTTGTCAAGAGAGGACTTAGCTAATCTTTCCAATATGACAACCTCAAATGCTATACGTACTTTATCGTCTTTCTCAAATGAAGAAGTAATAGCCCTGGAAGGCCGTAAAATTAAGATCCTTGATAAAACTTCGCTTGAGCGAATCAGTGAAATGGGATAGAGATCATTTTTCACTCAGATACAGGACGTCTTGTATAGATTCAGTTATTCTTGTTGCGCCGGGAGCATTGGTGTGATTAAGCAGTATAATGGTGCTTGTATCTTCAACAAATCTTACAATTCCTGTACGGAATCCATTCCATTTTCCATAGTGATAGACAACTTTCTTATTATTAAATTCTTTTATTCTGAATCCAAAACCGTAAGGGTAATGATTCCCATTTTTTAATTGCACTTTTTTGTAAGCTTCTTGTTTTGTTTCTTCTGTTATGAGCTTATTTTCATAGAGTGCTTTGTCCCACTTGAAAAGATCGTTTATTGTGGAGTAAATTCCTTTGTCTCCTACTGTGGCATCATTGATATTTTGGGATATTTTCCTGTAAGACTTTCCCCATTTATAAAATCCGTCTAAATGATCTTTTTTGTGATTATATATAAGTGAGACTACATAACTGTTATTCATTTCAAGAGGTTCAAATATATTTTCTTTCAAAAATTTATCAAATCGTTCTCCTGATACCTCTTCTACAATAGAGGCCAAAACTATATATCCTGTATTTGAATACGAAAATCTTGTCCCTGGTTTAAAATATAAATTCAGTTTATGTTGTGCCATCAGGTCCAACACATCATCATTGTATGGCGTGTAGTTTTTATTCCAATGATTTTCCAGTAACCACATGTAATTTGGCAGTCCAGATGTGTGGTTAAGCAACATACGAATTGTAATTCCTTCGTAAGGAAAATTAGTAATATATTTGTTGATTGTATCTGAATAGGATAGCTCCCCTCTCTCTTTAAGCATCATAACTGCCATAGCTGTAAACTGTTTGCTTACCGAGGCGAGTTGAAAAACTGAATTTTCGTCTAACTGGGTTTTCTTTTGGGGATCAGCATAGCCGTTGGAATTAGAATAGAGAATATTGCCTTTATAAGCTATAAGCATATTTCCCTGGAAATTTGGGGTAATGCTATTATAGTCCATGAATGAATCAATCCTGTTTATTTTATCCTTATATAACAGTTCTGCAAAATTGGTTTTTTCTTCTTCTATTTTATTAACTGATGTACTGGTAGAGGCAATAGGTTGAAAAGATGTGTAAAAAATTGGAAATAAGAAGATTACACAAACAAGAAAAAATCCTGTTAAACTCTTACTTACACTTTTTAAGGCTTTTGGCATAATCTTCTGATATTTATTACGCTGCGAATGTATGCTAAATATTTAAAAAAATCAATTTTGTAAAGATAAAAAGGAAGCAGAGTTGATTTTTTGTATTGGCAAAACTGGAATTCTTGATTAATTTTGTAAAAAAAGAAAGTGGGAAGGAAAAGAAGAAATATTGTACATAAGAACGTACGTATTGAAGATATTGGTTCTGAAGGCAAATCAATTGCCAGAGTCGACGGGCGTGTTATATTTGTCTCAAAAGCATTACCAGGGGATATTGCAGATTTAAAAGTTATAAAGAATAAAAAAAATTACCAGGAAGCTATCCCAATAAAGTTTCATACCTATTCGGATATGCGCATAACTCCGTTTTGTTCGCATTTCGATGTTTGTGGAGGGTGTAAGTGGCAGGACTTGCCTTATGATGAACAACTGAAATATAAAGCAAAGCAAGTATCTGATAATTTTGAAAGAATTGGTAAAGTAAGTGTTAACGCAGCACCTATAGTTCCTTCTGTATATACTCAGTATTACAGGAATAAGCTGGAGTTCACATTCACAAATTTTCGCTGGATGACAGAAGAAGAGTTAGAGTTAGCTCCAGAGGAGAAAAATTTGAATGGACTGGGCTTCCATATTCCGGGTAGATGGGATAAAATAGTAGATGTAGAACATTGCTTTTTACAAAAAGAACCTTCAAATGAAATCAGAAATGCTATAAAAGATTATGCATTGAAAAATAATTATTCCTTTTTTGATTTAAGGAAACAAGAGGGGTTTTTACGAAACCTCATTATAAGAATTTCTTCTTGTGATGAGGTAATGGTTGTTTTGATTATGTTTTATGAAGACCAGGAGAAAAGAAAAAGCATTTTAGATTATATAGCACAAAAGTTTCCCCAGATTACTTCTTTGATGTATATGATTAATCCGAAGGCTAATGATTCAATTTATGATTTAGAGCCTGAATTATATAAGGGAAGGGATTATATTATTGAAAATATGGAGGATTTACAGTTTAAGCTTGGACCTAAGTCTTTTTTTCAGACCAATTCTTTTCAGGCTCTAGAACTGTATAAACTTGTAAGACATTTTGCTTCTCTTCAGGGGAACGAGATTGTTTATGATCTTTATACAGGTACGGGAACTATTGCAAATTTTATAGCGCCTAAAGCTAAAAAAGTTGTGGGGATTGAGTCTGTCCCTGAAGCTGTAGAGGATGCTAAAACAAATGCAGAGTTAAATAATATAGAGAATGCTGAATTTGTGGCCGGCGATATGAAAGATATTCTGGACAAGGATTTTATGATGCACCATGGGTATCCTGATGTTATTATAACAGATCCTCCACGCGCTGGTATGCATAAAAAGGTTGTTCAGAATATACTGGATGCACAACCGGAGCGGATTGTTTATGTAAGTTGTAATCCAGCAACACAGAGCAGAGATGTGAATTTGTTAAGTGAGAAGTACGAAGTTGAAGTTATTCAACCGGTTGATATGTTTCCACATACATATCACGTTGAAAATATTGCATTATTGACGATTCGTCAATAAATTTATATGGTTCATAAAAAGGATTCTTTAATTTATAAACTTTAAAACCAAATAGCTCGTATGGATTAGGCACAATGAAATTACTAAAACTCATATTCTTATTTGTGCCTGTTTTGGCTTATGCAGAGAATAATACAAAGCAAGATTCCTTATTGAATTTAATTAACGAGGAACAAAATGATACCCTAAGAGCTGAATATTACCTCCAGATAGGCGATTTATTTCAGTATGATGAACAAGACACAGCAATATATTATTACCATAAGGCGCTGGATATAGCACAGCAGAACAATTTGCCGGCTATTGAAGCTAAGTGTTATAATTACATCGGAGTAGTTTATTTATACCAATCAGAATTTGACACTACTAAACAATACTTTTTAAAATCCCTCAGTATTAAACGTGCCATTGATGATAAAGCTGGTATGGCCAATAGTTATAATAATCTGGGTATTATCGCTAAAAACCGGGGGGATTTTGCCAGGGCTATCAGTTATTATGACAGCGCTTTAACCATCAGAAAGCAACTCGTTGAACAGCAAATTGAGGAAGATGAGAAAATCGAAAATATAAAAAAAGTTGGTCATGCTCACATGAATATCGGGAATGTCCAGTATCAGCTTGGAAGATATACCGAAGCTCTTGGCAGCTATAAGGAATCGTTGTCTAATTATAATTCAATAGACCACAAAAAAGGGATTGCAGGCTGTTATAACAATATTGGAAGTATTTTTGAAGAGCAACAAGAATATAACACTGCTATTGATTATTATAAACAATCCCTGGAAATTAGCTTGAGTGTAGATCAACCAAGGGATATTGGAACTGCTTATAACAACATTGGTGAAGTATATCTGAAACAATCAGATTTGAAAAGGGCATTGAAGAATTTTGAGGAATCATTAAAATACAGAGAGCAAACCAATGATAAGCGGGGAATCTCGGCAGTTTATTCAAACTTGTCAATGATTTATTATGAGCAAGGGAATTATGAAAAAGCAATTTCAATGATTGATAAGGCATTAAAGATTGATTACCAGATTGATGATAAAGTAGGGATTGCTGAAGATTTAAACTACCTGTCGAAAATTAATTTGAAAAAGAAGGATTATTTTGAAACAATTGATATGGCTAAAAGGAGTCTCTCCATCTCTCGTTCAATAGATGCTCCCCGTCAAAGTAAAGAATCACATAATTTACTGTTCCAGGCATATGAGCAAATGGGAGATTCTAAAACAGCGTTGTATCATCACAAGAAATACAAGGAGCTTGATGACCAGTTATTTAATAAAGAAAAACATAAACAGATACAGGAGATAGAACAAAAATACCAAACGGAGAAGAATTTACAGCAACTGGCAAAAAAAGAGGTTGAATTATCTGAACAGAAAGCACGTTTAAGACATCAGAAAAATTTAAAATACATATTTTTTGCAGGATTGATATTTTTGCTTGTCTTTCTATTCTTAATTTATCGTAATTTTCAGCAGAAACGCAGAGATAACACACTTTTAATTCAGCAGAAAGAAGAAATAGAGGCACAAAATGAAGAATTGCAGCAGCAAAATGAGGAAATAGTTACACAAAGAGATGAATTGGAAACGCAAAGAGATATTGCGAATTCCCAAAAAACTGCTATTGCAACAAAGAATAATGAGATAACCCATAGTATACAATATGCAAAAGGTATTCAATCTGCCCTTCTTCCGCAAGATTACCAAATTTCAAGGTTGCTCGATGAATATTTCATATTTTTTAAGCCAAAAGATATTGTAAGCGGGGATTTTTATTGGTTTGGAGAAAAAGAAGGAAAAACCATCATTGCATGCGCAGATTGTACAGGACATGGGGTTCCTGGTGCCTTTATGAGCTTGCTTGGAATGTCTTTACTTAATGATATTATTGATGAAGTAAGAATACCCAAAGCGAATGAGATGCTGAATATTCTGCGAACGAGAATGATTCAATCACTGCATCAGAAGGATTTTAGTGAAGACAACAGGGATGGTATGGATATATCACTGACCATCCTGGATAAAGAAACTCAACAAATAGAATATGCCGGAGCCTATCATCCTTTATATCTTGTGAGAGATGGAAAGTTAATAGACTATAAACCAGAGAGAATGTCAATAAGTATTCAAAGTCAACTGGACAAATCATTTCAGAATAACATAATTCCTTCTAAAACCGGGGATATGATATACCTTTCTACTGATGGCTATCCCGACCAAATTAGTGGTTCTTCAAAGAAAAAGATGACTAGAAAGAACTTTAAAGGATTGTTAGAAACTATTGCTCAATTTGATATGGGAGAACAACAAATCAAACTTGAAGAATATTTAGAGCAATGGCAGGAAGATTATGAGCAAGTGGACGATATACTGGTTATTGGTTTCCGGGTATAGAAGTGGTTCTAATTCAACAATTTTCTTCTTTCAGTTATAGATTTTCCTTTATTTATTGGTTGTAACAAGATTTTATAACTTTTTTTGATTTTATTCTTTGTATAAAAGAAGTTTTGTTATAGTTTTGCAAGCGGAGAAATGGCAGAGTGGTCGAATGCGGCGGTCTTGAAAACCGTTGTCCCGCAAGGGACCGGGGGTTCGAATCCCTCTTTCTCCGCTAAATCTCAAAACACCGGGTAATGCCGGTGTTTTTTTATATCTGAAAACGGGAAACAGCCAAACTTAAACATGAAACGTTTTAGCTCCTTTGCTCCATCGTTTCTCATAATCGGCAAGGCGTTTAATTGGTTTGAGATTCAAGAACAGTAAGCTTTTTCTGTACTTTTTCGATTAATGAATAAATATTTTCTTTTGTCTGACCGTCAAAATCTTCAATTTTCAGGTTTTCCTTTTCGGTTAATGTCAGAAAATCAGCTCCCAAAATAGGGCGGGAGAGGTTATTGTTTTTTATATAATCAGAATTATCTTCTGTGATCCCTATTCTTTCTTTCAAAATATATTTTTTAAAGTCGAGGGTTGAAAAAATGTCTTCAATTTGTTTCATGTTTTTCTCCAGCAGAATGATTGTTTGTTGGGCAATTTCATCATTGTCCTGGAAGAGGTTGTGCTTTATAAAATTATACATATCAATAGCCTGTTTACTGTTGCCAAGTAATACAAGAAATTCAAGTTTCCAGCCAAGCAAGAGGTTCACCATAGTAGTAACATGGGATGTTTCTGTGGCAGGGATAAAATATAGATTTTGCATGGTACCTGTTAACCTTGATATTGCTTTTAAGTAGTAATATGTGGTGATATCTTCAATGATGATGTTATTTTTAGCCTGGATGAATTTTTGTTCATTGAGCCGGGCTCCCATTAAACTGTATACAGGGGACAATGTATCAAATGATGCACGTTTAAATGAATTAGCATTAAAAACGACTGTTTCGCTGTTGCCGTTGTCATCATTTCTCTGAAGAGCAAGAATTCTGTATAATTTATTAACATCAACAAGATGAGGTGAGTGGGTTGTATACATTACCTGCAATTCGTTTTTTATATCTTCAAATACTTTTAACACATCTTCCTGCGCCCTGGCATGTAAGCTCATTGCCGGTTCGTCAATCAACAACACCCGTTTCCTGTTATTTCTTTTTGCATAAGCTTTAAGCTCAAGGTAAAATGATAAAAACCATCTTACACCACGGCTCCTTTGTTTAGGGTATAATCTTTCGTCTTTGTCTTTTATCCAGAATTCAATATATGGTTTCCCTAATTTCTCCGGGGTGTTATGGTCATAATGCTCTAATTCAAATGATATTTGAATCTTGTTTTTAAAACCAATTGACTGTCGCCAATATTCATGAAAATCAACTGTTATCTCTTTGTTTAGTTTCTCAATTTTTTGCTTTAAGATGCGGCTGTTTTTCTGATCAAAGAAGTCTGGCCTTAGGTTTGCGATTTCCAGGTAATTTCTTACTGCTTTGTATCCTTTTACATTTTCTTTGCCAACAATCAATTCTTCAAGGTCAATTGTGTCAGGAAGAAGGCTGCTGAAATCATGGAAGAATTCATATATTGGTGCATGTTGAAATATTGCTTCTCCCATTTGTTCAAGAGAATAATATTTTTCTTCATTTTCAATATCTTCCCTG
This sequence comes from Bacteroidales bacterium, assembly GCA_046545795.1. Lineage (GTDB taxonomy): Bacteria > Bacteroidota > Bacteroidia > Bacteroidales > UBA12077 > JAGXLC01. The sequence goes on from JBKGZD010000019.1 coordinate 8,508, forward strand.
ACTTCTTTCAAGGCTGTATTGTATTCTTTTCCATTGATTATTTTTTCACCTGCTCTTAACCAAACTTCATATTCTTTTCTTTGATTTTCCAGTTTGCTTACATTATCAAGGTATAAGTTCTTTATGTTTTGTAGTTTAGAAACTCCAAATGTTTTATCCTTTGGTGGGTTTAAAAGATGAAAGGTTGCTTCTGTTTCTTTTAAATCCTCATACTGCTTTTCAACTTCTTTGTAAAGCTCATTATATTGCCGACAGGCATCTTTTACTGATTTTGCAATTTCTGCAATCGCTTTAATATTAATTAGTTTATTGTTATGCTCATCTATTGTTTCTTTAATCTTTTGAATTTTTTCTTCTTCGGACTTTGTTAGCTCTTCCAGTTTTGCAATTTCTTTTTCCAGCTCTTGCTGTTTTTCTTTTACCTTCCTTGACTTTGAAGCTTTACGCTTTTTAGATTTCAATTCTGATTTAAATTCTTCGAGGGAGTTTAACAGATCTTCTTTTTCCTGGATTAGAGATTGCTTATTTTGCTGGAGACTAACATATTCATGGTATATTTTTTCCAGTTGATTTTTGGTTACTTCATTTTGATGCTGTTTCTCAGCAGATTTTCTGCTGAATATATTAGTAATGCTTTTGTCTTCAACATTAAGAGTACTATTATAGATTTCGTCCCATTTCCTGGAAATGATTATTTCGTTATGTGAGGATAGTGGTTCTTTCACTTCCCCCGGGATTTTTTCAAAATCAATAATGTTTCTGATGTTTTGATTACTGAATTCAAATTGGCAGTATACTTCCGGTAGTGTTAGATCACTCCTTAAGATATCATCCGAAATCTTGCCGGTATAAAAACTGTGAAGCGCTTCAAGGATAGAAGTTTTCCCTGATTCATTCTGGCCAATAAGGACAGTAATGTTGTCGTTAGCTAAATAACACCATCCGGTGTCTATAATTGACCTGTAGTTTTTTATTCTGAATGCCTTTAGTTTCATCTTTTTCAAATAAATGTTGTTTTATTGGATAAATGTTTCAAATCCGATGCCCATTATAAGAATATCGTCGGTTTGTTCTTGATTATTTCTCCATTGCTGCAGATTTTGCTTCAAAATATTTTTCTGTTTACTAAAGTCATGTTTATGAATATCAAGGAGCAATTGACGGAAACGCCTCATTTTAAATTTTTTATCATTTTTTCCTCCGAATTGATCAATATATCCATCTGTAAATAGATAAATACAGTCTTGTTCCTGTACTTCTATCTTTTGGTTGATGAATGATTCCTCATCAAGTCCGCTAATCCCAATTGGCATTTTGCTGCCTTTCAGCATCTCTATCTGATTATTTCTTATAAGGCATAATGGATTATTTGCTCCTGCAAACTGTAATACTCTATTGTCTTCGTTGTAGGAGGCCAGAACCATATCGATACCATCCTTTTGTTCATAATCTTGTCCTGTTTGATTCAGAGTTTTCATGATTCTTTCCCTTAATGCATTAAGTATCCGGTTTGGGGGTAACAATGGAATATGATTTGTGATTTCATTGAGGAATATTATTCCGAGAATGCTCATGAATGCCCCTGGTACGCCATGCCCTGTGCAATCTCCAACAGCAAACAGGATATGGTTATCAATTTTTCGTATCCAGTAAAAATCCCCGCTAACTATCTCTTTTGGCTCGAAGAAAACAAAACTTTCAGGCAAAATATTGTTTACTTTTTGATGCGAAGGGAATATTGACTTTTGAATATTTCTGGCGTATTCAAGACTTTCTCTTAGTTCCTTCTGCTGGGCGGTTAAGGAAGCTATTAAATCTTTTTCATACTTTATTGAAATTACATTGTTGTCCATTTTTAAATAAAACTTAGTAATGCTTTAGGAAACAATATAACAAAATTTATAATATTATCAAAGTTGATAAAATGTTGAAAGGTAGGATTTTAAATGAGCTCTGTTTTATAATCCAGTATAGTTAAAGGGTGTAATGCTTTTTAGTTTAGTTTTAATGTTTTCATTGATGTTAAGATTGTCTATAAATTTATTAAATTTTTCCTGGGTGATTTTTTCACCTGTCCTTGTGAGCTCTTTTAGCAATTCATAAGGATTTTCATAGCCTTCTTTTCTAAGGATTGTTTGTATAGCTTCTGCAACTACTATCCAATTATTTTCTAAATCTTTATTAATTACTTCTTGATTGGGAGATATTTTTCCAAGTCCTTTTATAAGCGAATTTATTGCTATGTTTGTATAGGCAATTGGAATTCCGATATTTCTAAGGACGGTACTGTCTGTAAGGTCTCTTTGTAATCTTGAAATGGGCAATTTTGTTGACATATGATTACCTACCGCAGTAGAAAGGCCGAGATTTCCTTCGGCATTTTCAAAATCGATGGGATTAACTTTATGAGGCATAGCGGAGGAACCAACTTCTCCCTTTTTTATTTTCTGCTTGAAATAATTGAAAGAAATATACGACCAAATATCTTTTGCCATATCTGTCAGTATAGTATTGATTCTTGATAGTGCATGAAAGTAAGCAGCGATATTGTCATAATGTTCTATTTGTGTTGTTGGTTTCGACCGTTTAAGTCCCAAAATATTATTTACAAAATTATCTGCGAACATATTCCAGTCTATTTCTGGATATGCTGCATGGTGGGCATTAAAGTTTCCTGTTGCTCCACCAAATTTTGCTGAGAATGGTATCTCTTTAAATTGTTTTATTTGTTCTTCAAGACGGGCAATAAAAACATTCATTTCTTTGCCTAGCCGTGTTGGGGAAGCCGGTTGTCCATGTGTTCGGGACAGCATTGGAATTTCTTCCCAGCTTTCGGCTAACTCTGTAAGTTTGTTTTTTAATTGAATCAGGTTAGGTAAAAATTGGCCTTGTGTTGCTTCTTTCAAGCTTAATGGGGTGGCTGTATTGTTTATATCCTGTGATGTAAGTGCAAAATGGATGAATTCTTTATACTGGCTTAGATTGAGTCCTGAAAATTTTTCTTTGAGATAATATTCAACCGCCTTGACGTCATGATTGGTTTCTTTCTCAATATCTTTTATTCTTTGCGCATCTGTTGTGGAGAAATTTGAATATATCGCTCTTAATTTCTCATAATTAGCCTGGTCAAAATTTTTTAATTCGGGCAGAGGATGTTGACATAATGCAATGAAATATTCGATTTCAACAAAAACCCTGTATTTTATTAAACCAAATTCTGAAAAGTATTGAGCTAAATTTTCGGTTTTATTTCGATATCTTCCATCTATGGGGGATATAGCCGTCAATTGGTTTAAATCCATTTTAAAAAGATTTTAGTTTGTTAACATTAGCAAATGTAGAAAAAATGTAGTATTCTTTTTTATTTTTTGACAATATAGAAAGATTTTGTATAATTGAATTATTAATTCAGAATAGATGAAAACTTATAAGCAAGTATTATTAAGCGTATTTTTGGTTATATGGGCAGGTTCTGCCATGGCCCAGGACAATTCAGATCCCGTTTCTGATACAAGTAACAGGAAGATAGTATTCGTTTATGAAATCGACCAGAATATTGAGCCATCAGCATGGAGGTTAACAAAGAAAGCTTTTGAAAAGGCTAAGGAATTAAAAGCTGAATATATACTTCTTGAGTTAAATACATATGGTGGTTTAGTTAATATAGCAGATTCGCTTCGTACAAAACTGTTATCCAGTAAAATACCGGTTATTGTGTATATTGAAAATAATGCTGCATCCGCCGGAGCCTTAATTTCCATTGCAGCAGACAGTATTTATATGCGTGATGGAGCGAGGATAGGAGCCGCCTCTGTTGTTAATCAGCAAGGAGAGATGATGCCTGAAAAATACCAGTCTTATATGCGGTCTACAATGCGGTCTACAGCCGAGGCTCACGGGAAAGATACTGTTATACAAGGAAGTGATACATTATTAAAATGGCACCGCGATCCAAGAATTGCTGAAGCTATGGTAGATCCGCGTATAAAGATCGAAGGAATTGTTGATAGTGGAGAAATATTGACATTTACAACTGATGAGGCCATTGCCAATGATTATTGTGAGGGCAAAGCTTCCGGTATCAGGGAAGTTTTGATGCAAGCAAATCTCCAGGAGTATGATGTTGAGAGATATGAAATGACTGACTTGGAGCGTGTTATCGGATTTCTCATGAATCCGGCCTTTCAAAGTCTCTTAATAATGATAATTTTTGGAGGTTTGTATTTTGAGTTGCAAACTCCCGGAGTAGGTTTTCCTCTTATGGCTGCAATTATTGCCGCAGCATTATATTTTGCTCCACTATACCTGGAGGGAATTGCGGCCAACTGGGAAATATTGCTTTTTGTTCTGGGGGTTATATTAATTGCAATAGAAATATTTGCCATCCCTGGATTCGGGGTAGCTGGTGTAACAGGTATTTTGTTTGTTCTTGCCGGCTTGGTTATGAGTATGGTTGATAATGTTGTCTTCGACCATCAATTTCACATTGAAGAGGCTATAAAGGAAGTTTTGAAGTCTTTCTTAATTGTGTCAGGATCAATGCTGGTCTCTCTTGTCTTATCAATTTACTTAAGCAAGAAAATTCTTACTTCACCCAATTTTTCAAGGCTTGTTCTGGATTCTGTTCAGAATAAAGATGAAGGTTACATTGGAGTGGATAGCAGTTATGGTTTACTTGTTGGTAAGGAAGGCGTGGCTTTTACAGTATTAAGACCCGGAGGAAAAGTAGAGATAGAAGGAGATGTTTATGATGCAGTTTCTGAATATGGTTTTATTGACAAAGGAGAGAAAATAAAAGTTATTAGTTATGGAACCAGCCAGTTGCATGTGGTAAGACCAGAGGATTTCTAACTCTGGATTTATAGAATGATATAGTGTCACTTTAATAAATTATAGTTATTTTATGGAAAATATTACTATAAGAGATTATAAGAGTGAAGATTATGATCAGGTTCAGTATGTATGGGAAAAATCAGGTGTTGGCGGTGCGCACAGAGGTGATGATAAACAAATAATTGAGCAAAGTATTAAGATGGGAGGGCGGTTATTGATATTGGAAGATTTGAATCAAAATAAAATATTGGGTACCTCCTGGATGACGTTTGACGGACGAAGAATTCATCTGCATCATATTGGGGTACTCCCGGAATTACAAAATAAAGGCTATGGCACGCTGCTTACCCGGCGATCCATCCAGCACGCAAAAGCCAAGGGTTATCAGATTAAATTAGAGGTTAGCGCTGACAATACCAAAGCTATTAGCTTGTACAAAAAACTTGGTTTTAACCGTTTGGGAGATTATGATATTTATATTATCAGGGACTTTTCCTGGATCGACGTTTAGTTTTTTTTACGAGAACTTTTTTGTTTTTAATAAGTGGAAAAATTCATTCCGGAAATGATCGCTGCAATCAATTAATCTGTAAGAAGGTTCTTCAGGTCTGCTCATGTCCACTTCCACCCTCGCAGTTGGGTTCTCTTCATCATGTTCTATTTCTCTGACAAAGTCCTGGACAATATCAATCTCGATGTAATCCAGGTCATATGAATCTCTTTCAATTTCTTTACCATTAACAAAACCTTTAATTTCCATACTTTTTTATTTTAATTATTTTGTTACTTTTTTACAATTATTATACCATTTTTTAGCTAAGACGAATAAAATCCTTTAATGGTTGCTTTAATATTTGTCTTAACTGTTTTTTAATCTCCTTTCTTGAACAATTAATGTCAGAGTCAGGATTAATTCTTTCATTGTTCTGAATAATAGGTTTTATTAACCTAATCAGTTCTTTTACGGTAGAAATACAATAAATGTTATGGTTTTTCAATTTTCTCCGATATTTTGTTTATAAGGGATAGGAATAAATGCATATCATCCTGGCTAACCCTTGCAAGACTTTCTGTTATCCTTCCATAAATATTTGTTTCCTGGTCAAATCCGAGTTTTGGTAAGATATATTCAACTTTATCCCTGAGTGTCTTATATTCACCAATTGACTGTTTTTCTTTTGTGATTTTTTTTGTTGTTGTCATTTGATTTGACAAATCTGAGAGCAGGTATGCATAAAGCATAACAGCCTGTCCAAGGTTTAACGATGGGTAATTATTAATTTGCGGAATTGAGCTGATGATGTCGCATTGTTTTAATTCTTCGTTAGATAATCCGTATTTTTCTCTTCCGAAGATGATTCCTGTATGATTTACTATATTTGTTTTTTGGGAAAGAAAGGAGTGAAGATTTTTTCCTTCTAAATATTCAAAACGAACACTTCTGCTTTTTGAGGTAGTGGCAATAGAAAAATCTAATTCTGAGAGCATTTCTTTAAAAGTAGAGAAATATCTTGCATTTTCAAGTATTTCATTAGCGCCATGGGCAAGGTATTTTGCTTTTTCCTCCTGGTATTGTTTAGAATTGACAATCCAAAGTGACCTGAAGCCCATTGTTTTTATTGCTCTTGCGGCTGCTCCTATATTTTCCGGCACTGCGGGTTCAATTAAGATAAAATAAAGATTCATGGTTATAGAGATTTAAAAATAGACACAGAGTGAATATGACATTTTTTTACCTGTTTATTCTTTAGAGTGATTATAAATAAGCTGATATTTTTCCGAAAGCTAATCTATATATTTTGAAATCAGCAAAATATAATACTATGTCTGTTCTATAACATATTTGTGCAATCTTCCGAAACTGACATTTGTCATATTCTTACTATGTGTTCCATTCTAATTTTAACGGTGTAATTCAATTAGTTAATAATAATTTTTGATGTTAATAAATTAACAGTGTTATTATTTTAACAGAATCATTAAATAAAAATTGTCAATATGCCTGAAATGAAAGAATTAGTTAAAAGTTTAGCAGACAAACATGGAAGAAGCCGTGAGAGTTTGCTTCCGATTTTACAAGGTATTGTTAAAGAGGAAAGATCTTTATCTGAAGATGCTATGTCATTGGTGGCCAGGGAGCTTGAAATGTCGGCAGCCTTGGTTTATGGAACAGCCACCTTCTATTCCTTTTTAGATACTGAACCAAGGGGTAAATATGTAATTCGTGTTTGCAGAACGATTACGTGCGACATGAAAGGTAAGAAAGAGATTGTTGATACCCTTAAGGATCTTCTAAAACTTAATGTAGGTGAGACCACCAAGGATAATAAGTTCACTTTACTTGAAACCAACTGCTTAGGCTGGTGCCATCAAGGCCCTGCTATGCTGATCAATGAAGAGGCCTATACTGAGCTAACACCAGATAAGGTAAGTGAAATTATTGATGAATACATGCAGAAAGTTGAATAAGTTAAAACCATTAAAAGCCAATTCATTATGTCAGATAATAGAGATTTAAAAAGAGTTGATTTAATATTCGCAGAGGACTGTAGCTATAAGGACGTTCTCAAGAATACTCTTAAAAGACCGAAAGAAGAGACTATACAAGAAATATTAGACTCCGGCCTTAGAGGTCGTGGAGGTGCTGGTTTTCCAACCGGTCTGAAATGGAAATTCACAGCACAGGAGGAAAGTGATGAAAAATTTGTAGTTTGTAATGCAGATGAAGGAGAACCTGGTACTTTTAAAGACCGTGAAATTCTTCTGAAAGTTCCCTTTAAAGTTTTTGGAGGAATGGCTGTCTGTGGTTATGTAATAGGAGCTAAACAAGGATATATGTATCTTCGCGGGGAATATGAATTCCTGAAAGAAGATATTCAAAACAAGCTTGATGAATTTCATAAAGCTCTTGATGAGCTGGGCATGGATTTTCGTATTAAGCTTCTTCTTGGAAGTGGCGCTTATATTTGTGGAGAAGAAAGTGCACTTTTTGAATCTATGGAAGGTAAAAGAGGTGAGCCAAGAAATAAACCTCCTTATCCTACTCAGTCTGGTTTCCGTGACAAACCTACTGTTATTAATAATGTGGAAACCCTCGTGTATGCATTAATGATATGCAATGTTGGGGCTGATAAATTTCAGGAATTAGGAACAGCAGATTCCAGAGGATCTAAAGTATTTTCTATCTCTGGTGATACTCCCATTCCCGGAATTTATGAGCTGGAATTAGGTATGTCTCTTGCTGAATTTGTTGAAGAATTTGGTGATGGAGATACCAAAGCAGTACAGGTAGGTGGTGCAGCAGGATTCTGTGTTCCCAGGAAAAAATTCAACGATACGATTATCGGTTTTGAAGGTGTGCCTACGGGTGGGTCAATGATGATTTTTAACAGCTCAAGGTCCATGTATAATGTGCTTAAGAATTATGTTGAATTCTTCAGGGAAGAATCTTGCGGACAATGTACTCCTTGCCGCGTAGGTTGTCAACAACTGCTTAAAGGAATAGAATCTGTTAAGAAAGGTGAACAACCTACTACTTACCTGAAAACATTGCTTAAACTTACTGAAGTAATGAAGACTACTGCTAAATGTGGACTTGGGCAGTCAGTGGCTAATTCATTCTCTTCAATTGTTGATAATTTCAAAGAAGAGATGATTTACTAAAATTTTGTTGAATCTTATAAAAAAATATAACAATGGCAGATAAAATAAAACTCAAAATAGATGGAATTGACGTAAGCGTTGATAAAGGGAGCACAATCCTGGATGCAGCCAGAGCCCTTGATATTCATATCCCAACGCTTTGTTACCATGAAGATTTATGCGTAGCTGGTAATTGCCGGGTTTGCATGGTTGAGCGAAAAGGAGCAAATAACCTTGTGGCTTCTTGTTCAACACCTGCAGAAGAAGGTATGGAGATAATGACCAACACATTGAAAGTGAGACAAGCTCGTAGATATATTGTTGACTTACTCCTGTCTGAACACCGTGAAGATTGTACTAAATGTTATAAAAACCATAATTGTGAATTACAATCACTTGCTGCTGATACTGTAATCAGTGATTATCTTTTCCAGGACCTCGTTCCCGATAAAAATTTCACTATTGACCAGTACTCGCCTTCAATCATCAAAGATGACAGCAAATGTATTCGCTGCCAGAGATGTGTACGAACCTGTACTGAACTGCAGCACGTGAGTGCACTTGGCGTTGCATACAAAGGACATGAGATGAAGATTTCCACTTTCTTTGAAAATCCTTTAATTGATGTTGTTTGTACAAATTGCGGTCAGTGCGTTAACCGTTGTCCTACCGGTGCTCTTGTGGAAAGAAACTATATCGACCAGGTTTATGATGCAATTTATGATGAGGATACTCATGTTGTAGTACAAACTGCACCAGCAGTGAGAGTAGCTCTTGGTGAAGAGTTAGGTTTTGATGTTGGAGAGCGTGTGACAGGTAAAATGGTAACTGCTCTTAGACGAATAGGTTTTGATTCAGTACTGGATACTGACTGGTCTGCTGACCTTACTATCATGGAAGAGGGTACCGAGCTTCTGACCAGGCTGAAAAAAGCACTTGTTGATAAGGACCCGAATGTGAAACTCCCTATGACCACTTCTTGTTCTCCGGGATGGATAAAATTCATTGAGCATACATTCTCAGAGTACCTTGATAACGTTTCAACTTGTAAGTCACCACAACAAATGTTTGGAGCGCTGGCAAAAACTTATTATGCCCAGAAACGTAAGCTGAATCCGGAAAAGATTGTTTCTGTGTCTATTATGCCATGTACTGCTAAGAAATATGAAGCAGACAGGCCTGAGATGAGGGATAGTGGCTACAAGGATGTAGATTATGTACTTACAACCCGTGAATTAGCTATGATGATTCGCCAGGCTGGAGTGGATTTTCTCACTCTGGAAGAATCTAAATATGATAGTGTCATGGGTGAATCTACAGGTGCAGCAGTAATTTTCGGAGCTACAGGTGGAGTTATGGAAGCAGCATTGCGTACTGCATATGAGATTGTTACAGGAAAGGAAGTTCCTTTTGATAATCTCAATATAACCCCGGTAAGGGGAATGGAAGGTGTAAGAGAAGCATCTGTTGTAATCGAAGGCACAAAGAAAGAATGGAATTTCCTTGAAGGAGTTGAACTTAAGACAGTAGTGGCACATGGACTTACAAATGCCCGCCAGGTTATGCAGAAAGTGCGTGATGGTAAAGCTGACTGGCATTTCATTGAAATAATGGCTTGTCCTGGTGGATGCCTTGGTGGCGGTGGACAACCAATACCAACTACTCCTGAAATCAGACAAAAACGAGCTGATGCAATCTATGAAGAGGATGCAAATATGAAAATCAGAAAATCTCATGAGAACCCAGAGATTCAGGCGATATATAAAGAGTTCCTTGGCGAACCTCTTGGCCATAAATCTCATGAATTGTTGCATACTCACTACAAAGAAAGAAGAAGAGTGTAAGAAAATTATCTTACCTAAACATAAATAAGAGAGGGTTTCTTAAATCCTCTCTTATTTTCTTTGATATGGATGTGTGAGTGTTCACTTGTGTGTGTATGCTCATGGTTATGATAGGTTCCGTCAGTATGTAGATGTTTGTGTGTGTGCTTTTTGTATTTTACAGCACGCCTAATACCATATACAAGGTATATGAGACCAAATGCGATTAAGAGATATGCTGCAATTCCCCCTCTAAAAGATTCGATAAATTCTATCCTGAACACAGCTAAACCAATAGATATTCCAATAATTCCAAGAATTACAGAACTTAGAACATGTCCAAGTCCACAATTTCCAGGAACCCAGATAGTCTTTGTTAGAGACCATTGACATGATTTTGCCATTACCAAAAATGGAATATAGTAGTCTCGCCCTAAAACTGTATGAAGAAAAGCGATTGAAACCACTGTGACTATAAGTACTCCAATTTCTCCTCCCATGAGACCTTCAGGTTTTAATATTCCAGGTACTTTTGATATTCTTCAGGGACGTCGAAGTATTTTTTGTATAGTTCTACGTCAGGTCCAATACCTTCAACCTGTTTATCACGCATCTTATATGTGCATTTTTCGCCTGCAATTCCTGAAAAGAAGATCTCATATTCATTTTCTTTCTCATCAACCATAAATACTTTAACCAGCTTGTCATTTTTTTCTTTGTTCAGAGTAGCGTGACAGATGGGGCAAAGAAATTTGTATACTTCCCCTTCTTTAATATTAAAACTGGGATGCTTAGAGGTTCGGTAGTTTCCTAGTTCAGGACTTAGAAATATCAAACCTTTTTCATTTTTTTTGCTTTTAGCAACAAATACAAGGTTGTCATTAACCCGTAGTTGACCTTTGCACATTGGGCAATAATAGTCATAATGCATAGCCACCTCCTTTTGATTATAATTTATTTAAAATCTCAATAAATATCAATATTCTTAGTGCAGACTGTATTAATTTGAAAGATAATTTCTTTTGCTGAGTTAATAACTGATTGGGATAAGCCTTCTCCAAACTGAATATTTTCAGGTTGTATCCCCAAAATATATACTTTGCTGTTAAATAATTCTGCAACTTTATCTAAAGTTATATTGTGAGTATTTGTCGTATAGCCATGTATGTTTTCTACAGGTTCAAGGCTCCAGTATCCTGGCTTTTCGTTGAAATCCATTGCATCAACAATAACCAGTATATCAGGATTTGTAGCATTAATTTTACCTATATAATTTTCTATACTTACTTCCACAGTGAGTGTTGATATACTATCTCTTTTTTTTAACTTTTTTGAAATATACACACCAACGCCGTCATCTCGTTTTAAAAGATTCCCAACACCAACAAACAGGATGTTTTTGTTCTTATATCTATTTAGAAAATCGTGTAACATATGCGATTTTTAAAGCATATTTTTAACTTGAACTTTTCTCAGGCAATTTGGGCAAAGAATATTGAACATATCTCTTCGTTTTAACTCTTCAGACATTTCGAATTTTGAATCTTCCCCTTTGGCAAGTTTAAGTTTTTCATTCAGCATATTCAGATTCAGGATGTTTGAAAATGCTTTTGGACCCAGTTTTTTGTGCATAAACATCAGGTGCTCTTTTGTCGTAATTACAGCTCCGCAATTTTTGCAAATAAGGAGTTCTTTTTCCTGGTATTCGACATTAGTGCTTCTGTCAAATGATGACAAGTCATAAATTTTATCGGACAATATAACACCTTTCCCGGTAATACAATGTTCCTCACATTGTCCACAAAACAGGCATTTTCCATAGTCTCTTCTGATTGTTCTGATTCCTTTTTCAGGATCGTCTTCATGTGTAATAGCCATTGGAGGACATACATTCGAGCATGTTTCGCAGCCAACACAATTTTTATCATCGACTACCGGTTTGCCGCGGAATTTTTCAAACGGTACATGCTCCTTCTTTGGGAATTTTGCTGTGTAAGCGGGCGTTATAAGTGAAATAACAGCCTCTTTTAGCTCTCTGAGTTTTGGGTATCTCATTTTCTTTCCTCCTTATAGTCATCTTTTACACTTTTTTTTCCTAAAGGGATGCCAAAAATATAGGATCCCCTTACAAGTGCATGTGCAGCTACTGTTGCTACAAAGAATAGAATAGGGATTGCTATCAGGGCTTTCACCCCGATATCGACAAAGCCATAACGAACCAGCACCCCGAGCAGAATACTCCAGGTACCCAGCGTTACAGTTTTTGTTGCAGATTGTAACCGGTTGTATACATCGGGCAAACGTATTAACCCTATGCATCCAAACAGGTTAAACAGAACGCCAATTGCTATTAATATTGTACTGACCATATTATTCGTTTAATTTTTTGCCACTTAAATATTTCGCAAGAGTCAATGTACCAATGAAGCTCAGGATAACCCAGGCTATACCTATGTCAATTAAGTATAACTTATCGGTTACAATAGCCAGTATAGCACAAATTCCTACCACTAAGATTCCGAATATATCTATTCCAACCATGCGGTCGGCTATAGACGGGCCTCTGATTATTCTGTATAGACAGAAAACACTCAATCCGATTTGTATGTAAAGTAAAATGTGTAAAAAGTCCATTAGTCAAATATTTTTTTTATGTATTTTTCAAAACGTCCGGATACTTTATGAGTATAAACCGCTGGATCTTCTGAACTCACATAGATCCAGTGGATGTACATTATATCATCGATAACATCTACAGCAATAGTACCGGGAGTCATGGTTATTGAATTAGCCAGCATAGTTTTCGCCAGGTCAGTTTTAACATCTAAATTTACTTTTACAATTCCTGGTTTAATTGGCATTCCAGGGTGTAATACCCGGTAGGCAACATCAAAATTAGCCTTGATACATTCCCATAAAAAAATGAAAATATAGATTATAAGCCAGGCATATCTTTGTGGTTGCAGGAACTTACGAACGTTCTTAACAAAATATTTACCAAAAAGTAAACTTGTTACTAAGGCTGCAACCAGGCCTGCTATTATATTGCTCAATGAGAGGCTTAATGTGATCAGCAGCCAGAAAATAAAAGTAATGATAAATAATGCTAAATATTTCATATGTTATATTTTTAATTTTCTAAAGGTCATATGGACATTTTATATTATTAAATTCCCATAATCGCTTTAGAGTATTCTGTTGTTTCCATTAAAACATCAACTGCAGGTGTCAGGATAATATCCCTGACACCGGGAAAAATCAATAAACTAAGTACTACGCAAAGAATTACCATTACAATCATTGAGAAGGACATACTAAAGGGTACTTCTTTTATTTTTTTTGTGAATGTGGTTTTGTTAAAAAATGCATAGCGTTGAAACTTCATAAAAGAAGCAAGCGTGATAATGCTTACAACTATTGCAAGTACTGCAAGCAAGTAAAATCCTCCCTTAATTGCTGCTACAATGATTATCAATTTGCTGAAGAATCCGTTGAAAGGTGGAATTCCTGAAATAGACAGCGATGCACCTAAGGACGTTGCTGATGTTATGGGTAATGTTTTTCCCAATCCACCCATCATTTTAAGATTTCGTGTGCCAGTGACATATTCTATGGCACCGGCGTTAAGGAACAGTAATCCTTTAAAAACGGCATGGTTGATTAGGTGGAACATGCCTCCGGCAATGGCTAAGGAAGCTATCCCTTTATCTCCATCCTGATTCAAAATCAGCATACCCATTCCAATACCAATAATTACATATCCCATCTGACTTATACTATGATAAGCCAGCAATCTTTTCAGATCCCATTGTCCTATGGCTAGTAAAACACCTATTACCATAGATAAAGTTCCAATAACAGTTATTATCATACTGATTTCATAACTGATGGTGAACACATTGAAAAATAGTCTTAATATGGCGTAAATTCCTATCGCTTTAATGAGAACCCCTGAAAGCATAGCTGAAATGGGAGAGGGGGCAGAGGAGTGAGCATCGGGAAGCCATGCATGAAATGGAATCATGGCAGCCTTAAGTCCAAAACCACTGATAAGTAATATTTGTGTGAATGCCAGGGTGAAATTAGTGCTTTCTGTTGCAAGAATTTTAGAGATATCTGCCATATTCAGGGTATGTGTTTGCCAATACAACATACCAATAGCCAGAAGAATAAGCAATGAGGCAACTCCTCCAAGTATCTGGTATTTAAAAGAAGCTTCCAGTTCTCTGCGTTCAGTTCCAAAGGCCACAAGAGCATATGAAGCAATTACTCCGAGTTCTAAAAATACATACAGATTGAACATGTCTCCTGTGAGGACTACACCATTCATTCCAGCTACCATCAGACTGAACAGTGCATAGAAATTGTTTTCTGCTGTGTATTTCTTAATATAGGAAATGGCATAAAAAGCAGAAAGAAAGCCTATCAGATTTATGATAAGCAATAAGAAAATGCTTAAACCATCCATCACCATATAAATTGCAATAGGAATTCCGTCTACAGGCTTCCATCCTCCTACTTCATAAAAAACAGGCTGTTCAATCCCATTGAAAATATATACCAAACTTAACACTGTGAGGAATAACAGGACTAATGAAAGCAATGCCTTTTGGAATCCTTTAATTAGCCTGCCAAATATTGGAATTAAAAAGGCAGTTGCCAGGGGTAAAATTACATATAAAGGGACCAGCGTACTCATAGTTTATCCTCTTAAGTTATTAATTTTTCTTATATCAAAAGTTCCATACTTTTTGTATAGTCTGATGGCAATTGCCAGCAGCATTGCAGATGTAGCCAGGCCGATTACAATAGCTGTCAGTACCATTGCCTGGGGTAAAGGATCTACAAAAGCAGCGTTTTTATCAAGATTTTCTACTAATATGGGTGCTTCACCCGTGTCAATGTATCCTATTAATACTAAAAACAAGAACACACTGAATTCCATAATAGTAAAGCTGATAACTATTTTTATTAGATTACGCCGGGTCACAATTCCATACAGACCCACAAGAAACAGTAGAAAACACATTACATAAACTATCATTGTTCTTCCTCTTCTTTAAAGATTACTAAAGCAAGAAATATTGTAACTATCGCAGCTGCCACTTCTATACCTATCAATATATTATAAATGGGTACTGCTCCGGCACTGAGTAATTCACCTACAGTTCCCTTTGGCAAATAGTTGTTGAAAAATACTTTTGCACCAACTGTGATGCCTATAGCTGCTATTATTATTGCGACTAAAAGCGATGCACTTTCCGTGATAGATGATCCTTCTTCCTCCTTACGTAATTTCACAACTTCGCTTCCAAAAGCAAGAATCAACAATATGAATGCCCCTGCCAGGATTATTCCCCCGGCGAATGCTCCTCCCGGAGTCAAATGACCGTGTGCTACAATGTATATCCCATAAATACATATAATCCCACTCATCAGTTGGGCAATTTTTTTTACTATTGGTGTTAATCCTTTCATATTATTTATTTTTTGCCTTTAAGTCTAAGTACTGTTAATACGCCAAGGGCTGCTGTAAACAGTATTGTTGCTTCGCCCAGGGTGTCATAACCTCTAAAATCCCATAGAACACCTGTCACCAGGTTAGCGGCTCCTGTTCTTTCTGCTCCTTCTTTGACATAGGTCTCAGCCATTCTCATTGTATGTTCACCGAAAGGTTCCAGCGAACTTGTTGCCATAGTGAAAAAGTAAATCATAAAACCGATAAAGATCAAGCCTGTAATAATGTTAATGACTCCTTTGTAGTCTAGTTTTGCTTTCAACTCTTTCCTGCTGCTATCAAGCACTACCGCTACCATTATGATTAGCGTTATGGTTTCCACTACGATTTGAACAATTGCCAAATCCGGGGCTTTAAGGTGAAGAAAACATATTACCAACCCATAGCCCACAATTCCCTGGGCAATAACCGCAGAGAGCAAATCATTGGCATGGAGCGCGAAAATGGCGCCAATTATCATAAATCCCAGTATGACAGATAATAAAATTTCCATATATTAATATTTATATTTTATAGTAAACATAGCATAATGATGATGAAACCAGCAAAAAACCATATTGCATAAGTTGTCAGTACGCCTGTGTGCATTTTGCTGAATACATAATTCAATCCATAAAAAACATGTTTGAATAAATCATAGATATCAAACCATCTTTTTTCTGCTCTCTTGTATATACCCTGTAAAGGTTTAAATTCTCTTACCGTATTGTAAAATTCGGTTACCTCAAATCCGGTTTGGTCATAAATTTTCTCTCCTCCAATGAAAGAATCCGCGGTCCTCATGTTTTTGACATTGCCAATCAGATATATAATTAAACCTAACAGGATCGAAATCAATATCAGCAGAGAAACTGTTGTTGATTCCCAAATGCCGGTAAAACTAAATTCTCCTGTGTAGTCGTGAAATAATTCAGGGACGACCCAACTGGTGGCAAAAACGCCCAGACCGATACATGTGAGTGCAAGAATAAGCATCGGAATCCACATTAGTATATTTACTTCTTTAATAGAATCAAATGCTTTTTCTCTTCTTCCGAGGAATATTCCTGATATGAATTTTATAAAACTTGCCAGTGTTAAAGCCGAACCTAATACGGCTAGCGCAAGCCATATAATCCATAACTGACTGGCAATACCTGTACCGGCCTGACCAAAATCTATAATTCCCTGGTAGATCATCCA
>JBKGZD010000020.1:0-25289 GCA_046545795.1 Bacteroidales bacterium
TCCATCTTTCTACCGCTCCTTCGCCCGGTATCCGGCGTCCGTGTTAAAAATCAATTCTCTGTCCGGGCAGGTGTTTTACTCAATCCCTAATTTTTTTGCAATTTCACCCGGTATGGCATCTTTGTGCACCATTACAGCAATTGTATTTAAGCGTACATAAGGATCTGACATATAAAGAAAACCTTCATACGCATTGCTATCCTCTCCCCATGAATTTTTTGTAAGGAAATAATTTTTACCATTCTTATCTTCGCCTATACCTGTCAAATGCATAAGATGATCATCTGTTGTTGTAAAGTCATTAAAATATTCCTGTCTGACTTCCTGGTCAATTTCCATCTCCTTAACTGGTTTGTCTTTATAGTCAGAATCCTCATTTTCAGGCACTACAGCAATACCATCTTTATGTGAAAACTCATCGCTGCTGACATCTCCATCCCAAACAACAGAATATCCATTCTCAATAGAAGAATACATTACCTCCATTAAATCCTCAACAGGAAGATTGTAGTATAGATCGTGTGACCAGTTATCCGGAACCTCTAAAACGAATGGTTCATAATAACTGTGGTGACTAAAAGAAGTGAGCTCTATATAATCATCCGGATTTATTTCAATGTTTTCAGCAAATGATTCAGGCGTAAAAGTTTTGCCCTGGTATTCAAACTCTCCCGGTATCTCCCCAAGATAGGAGTCTAATACAGCTTTGTAAGCATCTTTCCATACCTTAGAAGGGTTACTTCTCCTGTTTTCAACCAATGGGTCCAGGAATCCTTTTAAAATGGATGCAAGTTCAGAATGCTGATGCGTCTCCCCTCCATATTGAATTCCTGAATAAACTTCTTCAGGTACAATTCCATGTTCTTTAAGTTCATACATGGCATCATGAGCCTGACCTCCCTGGCTGAAATTATTGTTCCCGTGAAAACGTACATACCGGTCAGCTTTCTTCTGGTAAGTATTATGTACCAGAAACATTTCGGAAAGGTCGTATTCCGGCTTTCCCATTCTGAGCAATTCTGTTTCTAAAAAAGATACTGTTGCAAAGCACCAGCATGTACCTGTTCTGTCCTGACTTTTAACAGATGAAGTTTCCAGCCTGTGTTTGTCGGTAAATTCATACTCGTTTTCCGGCTCCTGAGCATTTGCAAAAAAAGCCGTTAATGTAACTAATGCTAAGCTAATCGTGAGAATTCTGATTTGTTTCTTCATTTGTTTTGGGTTTATAATTATACACTGTAACACCTCCTGATACAATAAATTTCATAATTTCTGAAGGAGAACCTTCAATTTTCTTTATATGCTCGCACGGAACAATAAATAACTCCCCTGAAAAATTATAAGAATGCGGAAAATATACTGCTGCTTTCTCTCCCTCAACACCAATATTGGAAACATTCTCCTGTGTTAAAAATCCTAGTTTTTCGAGATTAGAAATTGTGTTTACCCTGACTAAGACCGGTTGTGTGAATTTTCTCCTCTCACCTACAAAACCTGAAAAAAGATCTTTCAAAGAAGAATAAATAATTTTTAGTAAGGGAGTTCGGTTAATAAGTTTTCCTACAGTAGCTTTTATGGGACGAGCTATAATTGTTTGACCTAAAATCCCCAGTAAAGTCACAAGTAAAAAAATTGCAACGACCCCTGCTCCCGGGATGTTCATATCAAATATCTGCTTAAAATAAGGCTGTAAAAGACCATCAACAAACTTTAGCAGATTATACAGGAGAATAAGAGTTATCCCCAGTGGAGCTAAATACAACAACCCCTGTAAAAAATATTTTACTACTCGCTTCATTGCATTTTGAATTTAAATTAGACAATTAAAATAAATAATGGATTAAACATAAGCATCCTTCTTTTTAATAAACCTTAAAACAAAAGATTAGGCTGAAAGGCATCTTCAATATGATTAATCTCTTTTTCTTCACCATTATTATATACAAACACCAAATCAAAACGAACATCCAGATTAATATTTTTACTCATAACATAGGCATCTGCCGCCTCAATTAAGAAACGCTGCTTTTTGCGTGGAATCATGTCTGTAGGAGACTCAATGCTTTTATACTGTCTTGTTTTCACCTCAACAATAACCAACCTATTCCCTTTTTTCATTATAATGTCTATCTCTTTCTTTTTATAACGCCAGTTTCTTGCAAGCAATTCATATCCCTTTTTCAATAAATGATTTACAGCTGCATCTTCTCCTTTTTCTCCTATTATCTTTTTTTCCATAAAAAATATTTTAAACACTCCTTAATGAATATAAATCTCATTCTTAACAAAATAATTATAAGCTATTGAATGTTTATTAATTGAACCGAAACCTTTTATTATTGTTTACGAACAATAATAAACTGGACTCATTTACTGGTTAAATATATGGATTTTTTAAGGAAAATAGCACTTATTCTTTTCATACCTTTTCTAGCAGGATTTGTTAGTGAGAGCTACGCAAGGGATGATTTCGAAGGGCATATATCATTTGTTAAAAAGACACAATACGATACAGTGCATATCCACTATTTTGTTAAAGATAATAAAGTCAGAATCAACCAATACACAGATGACGGTCATCTTATTAAATCACTTCTGGCTGACCTGGAAAAAGACAGCATCATTGCCATAGACCCGTCACGTAAAATGTATAAACCGCTAAACCAAAAAACAGAAAGTAACTTAAACAAAAACAAGAATGAATTAAAAATCCAGAAAACAAAAAATCACAAAATTATCAACGGAGTTAAATGTTATCAATGGCGGATAAAAGATAGAAATAGCAATAGTGAAGTAGCTTATTGGGTGGCAGATGAAAATTTTGACTTCATAGACGAACTTGTTCAGTTATTGAAAAACAAAGACAGACTGTGTCACTACTTTTCACATTTCCAGGACAAAAGCGGCTCTATACCTTTTGTGGCAGTAGAAAGGACATTGGTGCGAAAAGAAAAACAGCGGGTTGTGCTTAGCCAGATTAAAGAGAAAAAGATTGATGACAGTTACTTTAATATTCCTTCCACTTATGCAGAAGTCAGGTATTAAAAGCCATATGAAATAAACCATTCTGCTCCTGTTTAATAGTAACTGTATCTCCCATTATCAGAGGTGAATTTTTTTCTGAGTGACCTGCAGGAAAGTCAAATATAACGGGGTAATTGTATTGGTCTGTTATTGAACGGATTATCTCATAGGCGTTTTGTCCGTAAGGAATTCTGTTATCATTCATATCCGTCATTCCCCCAACAATAAGGGCACGGAGATTTGACAATTTACCTCCGGCCTTTAGGTTCATCATCATCCTGTCAATATGATATAAATACTCATCCACATCTTCTATAAAAAGAATTTTATCAGTCGTATCTATATCATATGGTGTGCCTCTCAAACTATAAATTACAGAAAGATTGCCCCCTGTTAGCTTCCCTTTGATAGTATTTTTCAAAGGTTTGGAAGCAGTACCTTCCCAGGTTAGTTCGTGGTTTTTCCCAAACAGAATTTCTTTCAATCTGCTTATCTCCGGGTTATCAGCAATCTCTTTTGTTATGTTATATGGCATTGGGGTGTGTAAAGTTTTTATCTTCAGAGCATGATTGATATAAGAATGTAACACGGTAATATCACTAAAGCCTGCAATCCACCGTGGATTTTTAACAAAAAATTCAAAAGATAAATATTCCATTATACGCACTGTCCCATATCCCCCTCTTGCGCAAAATATAGCTTTAATTTCATCATCGTCAAGCATTTTTTGAAAATCACCTGCACGCTCCCAGTCTGTACCTGCAAATTGATTGTTTTTTTTATACAAATTATTCCCATATTTCACTTTCAAACCCCATGATTCATAAAGCCTGACAGCATCATTCAGCTCATGAGCACTTATACTTCTTGCGGGTGCTACAATACCTATCGAATCGCCTGGTTGTAAAAATGAGGGTGTAACCATGTGAAAAATTTTTATTGTATTGCTTAACAGAGCAGATATAAATCCCGATTAAAATGATCCTCTCTGAGTTAGATAGATTATTTTTCTTATGCTTTTTTCTTAACTATATTTGCCTGTTAAAATTAAGGAATTAAAATTACAGGAAAAATAATTCTATGCAAGATACTAAACGATATTTGATTACAGCCGCACTGCCCTATGCAAACGGGCCATTGCATATAGGGCATATTGCAGGAGCTTATCTTCCTGCAGATATTTATGTAAGATACTTGAGACTTAAAGGAAAAGAAGTTGCTTTCATATGTGGTTCTGATGAACATGGTGTGCCTATAACACTCAGAGCCAGGAAAGAAGGGGTTTCTCCCCAGGAAATTGTCGACAAGTTTCATCAAACTAACAAAGAAGGATTTCAGCAACTGGGAATTGAATTTGACATATATCATAGAACCTCAGACGATCTGCATCATAAGACAGCTTCCGATTTTTTCCTTAATCTTTATGAAAAAGGAGAATTCATAGAAAAAGAAGAAGAACAATTCTACGATGAAAAAGAAAAGCAATACCTCGCAGACCGGTATATTATTGGCACATGTCCAAAGTGTAACTACGAAAATGCTTATGGCGACCAATGTGAACAGTGTGGAGCCAGTCTAAGTCCAAAAGAATTAATCAATCCAAAATCAGTACTTTCAGGAAATGAGCCTGTCCGCAAAAAAACAAAACACTGGTATTTGCCGCTGGATAAATACCAGGAAGAATGGCTGGAAAAATGGATTGACAGTCACAAAAATGATTGGAAAGCTAATGTATATGGTCAGTGCAAATCATGGTTAACTCAGGGTTTACAGCCAAGGGCGGTAACCCGTGACCTGGAGTGGGGTGTTCCCGTACCGTTAAACGATGCTGAAGGAAAAGTTCTGTATGTTTGGTTTGATGCACCTATCGGGTATATATCAGCTACTAAAGCATGGGCGGAAGAAAAAGGCAAAGATTGGGAATTATTCTGGAAAGATAAAGAAACCAGGCTAATTCATTTTATCGGAAAAGACAATATTGTATTTCATTGCCTGATATTTCCATCAATGCTCAAAGCACACGGAGAGTACATCCTGCCCGATAATGTTCCGGCTAATGAATTTTTAAACCTGGAGGGACAAAAACTCTCCACCTCCAGAAACTGGGCAGTCTGGGTTAATGAATTTATCAAAGATTTCCCGGGAAAAGTGGATGTGCTTCGATATTCTCTCAGTGCAAATTTCCCGGAACAAAAAGATAACGACTTTACATGGAAAGACTTTCAAAGCAGAAATAATAATGAGCTTGTTGCTGTTATGGGAAACTTTGTCAACAGGGCATTGGTACTGACAAAGAAATACTTTGATAAAAAAGTTCCGGAGTGCGGAGAATTAACCGAATATGATAAGGAAATCCTGGAAAAAGCAGCACAAATAAAGCTTGACCTGGAAAACCGCATTGAAAACTTTAAATTCCGGGAAGCTGTGAAAATAGCTATGGATATGGCACGGCTGGGGAATAAATATCTTGCCGATACGGAACCCTGGAACCTCTATGATTCTGACCCACAAAGAGTAGAAACAATTATGAATATCTCATTGCAAATTACAGCAAGCATAGCAATTGTTATAGAGCCATTTTTGCCATTCACCGCTGAAAAACTTCGTGATTTCCTTAATATTGGAAAGTTAAACTGGGACCTTGCAGGACAACCGGAAATATTAAAACCCGGCCATGAAATTAAAAAGCCAAAGCACCTATTCCAGAAAATTGAAGATAGTGAAGTGGAAAAACAAGTAGAAAAGCTCAAAGAGGCCTGGAAGAAAAAAGAACAAGAGGAAAAAGGAGTTGAACCTGCAAAAGAAAACATCAGTTTCGAGGATTTCACTAAACTGGACATTCGTACAGGAAAAATTCTGGAAGCTGAGAAAGTTCCTAAAACTAAAAAATTACTAAAATTAAAAATTGATACTGGCATAGACCATCGTACTGTGGTTTCAGGAATAGCAGAATACTTTTCACCAGGTAGTATTAAGGGAAAACAGGTAAGTATTGTCGTCAATCTGGCCCCGAAAAAAATCAAGGGTATTGAATCGCATGGAATGATACTAATGGCAGAAGATACTAACGGCAAACTCATTTTCGTATCTCCAGAGGAGGAAATACAATCAGGCTCGACAATTAAATAATGCCATAAATTTATAATTTCAAATTAGCAGAAAATAATTATCCCGGTGTTTTGATAGCCCCGGGATAATTCTTTATAACCAATATTTGTCTATTGTCTATATTCTATTCTTCCATTTTTACCTGGAAATTCCAACTCCCGATCCACTTTTGTTCCCCTGGTAGAAATTTTCCTCAAAAGAAATTCTGTAAGTATTAAAACACTTGATATAAATGTTTTAAAAAGATACTGCAGACTCTCTTTCATGGCTAATAAAAAGTTAATGGATTGACATAAACCTTTTAACGAAAACCATATAAAAAAAGTTAGATTTCTTTCCTTCCCTTTTTATCCCTTGCTATTAGTCTCTCTAATTCATCTATAGCATCCTCTTCGGGGATATTCTTCTTTACCAGCTTATCTCTTTTGTATAATGTTACTTTCCCATTTCCTGACCCTATATATCCATAATCCGCGTCGGCCATTTCACCCGGTCCATTAACAATACATCCCATAACAGCAATCTTTAATCCTTTAAAGTAACTAAGCCTTCTTTTAATTTTTTTTGCAGTAGCTTCAAGGTCAAACAGAGTACGTCCACATCCGGGACAAGAAATAAATTCCGTTTTTGAAATTCTAACTCTTGTAGCTTGTAAAATACCAAACGCTGTACTTATAACTTCCTCTGGTGAAAGCTCTCCTTTATTTTCAATGAGAATCCCCTGCACCAATCCATCAAGAAATAATGAGCCCGCATCTGAAGCTGCTTTTAACTGTAAATCTTCAAGGTATTTTTCACTGTATGATAATTGTATTATAATTGGTACAGATATTTTCTTCCTGATTAGTTCAAAAATAAATCTTCGTTGCTCCGCAGGAGGGTTGGCAGTAAAAGACTGTAAAATAAGCACAACGTTCTTTTTCTCTTTCAGTAGATGAATATCATTTAGTTCATCCAACTCAGCGAAGACAAAATTTAAATGAGGGGATTTTTTCTTGCTTTTGGAAAAGCTGCTTATTGAATAAAAATATGGATAAACATTATTTTCAGAAGAATCTCTCCATACTGGTTCATTAACTATTACAGGAACCTTCCCTAAAATTTTTTCATTATCTCTTTTTTCCGTTTTTAAAATAAAATCGGCTTTAATATTTTCAACTTGTGTATATTTTTTCTGTACACGCTGTGTTTCCCAGTGAAAAACAACCGGATAAGCTGTGTTTATCTGTGGAATTAAATTATCTTCTTTCTGTACAGCAAGAATAAAATGATTGATGGGTGATTCGTCTATAGGAGGTATGGACTTCTCCTCTGCTTTACTTTTGCTATATTTGCAGAGTTTTTTCGCATAAGGAATCTCCAGTTCCGGGGCTTCTGTTAATGAGACTCTTATAGTATCACCAATACCATCATTCAACAAAGAAGCAATTCCAACAGCCGATTTAATCCTGCCGTCTTCTCCCTCTCCGGCTTCGGTTACTCCAAGGTGAAGTGGGTAAAGCATATTGTGATTCAGCATGGTCTTAACCATTAGCCTGTTGGCTTTTACCATGACCTGTGTATTACTGGATTTCAGGGAAACAACTATTTGATGAAAATTTTCCTCACGGCAAATATGTAAAAACTCCATTGCTGAAACCACCATGCCTTCTGGTGTATCTCCATATGCATCAAGAATTCTCTGGGATAAAGAACCATGGTTAACACCAATACGCAATGCTGTGCCGTAATCTTTACATATATTGATGAGATCTCTGAAATTATTTTCAATATTTGGTAAATCTCCTTTCTGGCTTCTATTGTATGCATAGTTACCAGGGTTAATTCTTACTTTATCGGCTGTTTTTGCGGCTGTTTCTGCAATTTTAGGATTAAAATGCACGTCGGCAATCAGTGGTATATGGCAATCGTTATCCTGGAGTATTTTTCGTATGTTTTCAATATTTTGAGCTTCCCTGATGGTCGTGGTAGTCATCCTTGCATAATCCGCCCCGGCTTTTGCTATTTTTAAAATTTGGCGGGCCGTAGCTTCGGCGTCTTTAGTGTCCGTGTTGGTCATAGATTGTATACGGACCGGGTAACTCCCTCCCATTGGTATATCTCCCACGTATACCACAGGTGTTTTCAGGCGTTTGGGGTAAGTCAGGCTTTCGCAAAATTTACTTGAAGTCATCAGAGTATTTTTTATAATTAATTGGTTGAGAAGAAAACGCCATGAGTTAAGACTTTTTACAAACTGCAAAGAAGACTCTATCTCAAGGCATTTGCTTTATTGGTTTAGCTCATTTTTATTTACAATATTTGGAGGGTCATAACCTTTAAACCACGCATCAATATTGGATGCAGCTTCCTCTGCAATTGCCCTCCGTGTTTCATAATTTGCAGTTCCAATATGCGGACACAAGACAACATTATCCATTTCAAGTAATTCAGAACTTATTTCAGGTTCAAATTCAAAAACATCAAGGCCGGCACCTCCCAAATGACCATTTTGTAAATATTTTATCAGTTTTTTTTCGTTAATTACTGCCCCTCTGGCTGTGTTGATGATAAAAGTTCCCTTTTGCATCTTTTTAAATTGTTCTTCACCAAGAAGATGTTTTGTATCTTTGGTAAGAGGTGTATGCAGGGAAATAATATCAGATTTTTCGATCAGCTCTTCAATTGGTTTATATTCAGCCTTGTATGTCTTCTCATCTGTATATCCCAGGGGGGTACGGGTATAATAAATCACTTTCATCCCGAATGCTGCAGCTTTAAGTGCCACAGATTTACCTATATTCCCCATTCCAATTATGCCTAATGTTTTATTTTCCAACGTATGCCCAAGGTTAGACATAACGTCCCATTCAATGGGTTCTTTATTCTTCAGCCTTGCATCTAATTCTGACACACGTCTGACCAAAGACAGCAAAAGAGCAAAGGTAAGTTCTGCAGTTGGTTCAATCACTGTTTTCGGTGTATTCGTTACTGGTATTCCTTTTGCTGAAGCCGCTTGAACATCAATGTTATTGTATCCGACGCCAAAATTGGCTATAATTTTCAGTTTTTTCGCACGCTCAATCAGCTCTTTATTGATTTCAAAGCCAAATACCGGAATCAGGGCATCATAATCAGGCAACATTTTTTCCAGCTCCTTGTAAGTGAAATGTTTTTTGTCGGGTGCTGTAATTTCAAAATCATTTTCAATCTTACGAAGCCCTTCCTTTGGTATTCTATGAGTCAATAATACTTTTCCTTTCATAAGTTTATTTTTAATTTTTCATAGGTCATATGAAGCTTGTCATTATTAAATAAACATTTCCTTTTGTGATAATCATATTTATTTTATCATAGACGTTTATATTTTAATTTACATTTTGCTTTACAACCTATTTTTAGTGCTAATTTAATCAGATTAATATTACTAAACAAATAGGATTATTGTCTTGCTTCTAAAATTAAAGATATTAAACGAATGTTAGTTTTTATTTTTTTGGCGTTAAAAATTGAACAAAAGATTTTTTCATGTTAGTCCTTAAGATTTTAAATATCAACATTATTTCATAATTTTGAATGGATAAAAACTGGAAAATATGTCTATTAAAGTTCAGGAGTTAACAAAACATTATGGTGCCCAGAAAGCATTGGACAAGGTAAACTTTGAAATTCACCCGGGTGAAATTGTAGGTTTTGTAGGGCCAAACGGGGCCGGCAAGACCACAGCAATGAAGATTCTGACGGGCTACATTCTCCCTACCTCAGGGGATGCATGGGTTTTAGGGAAGAATGTTATTGATTACAGCTTTGAGATCAGGAACAAAATCGGATACCTTCCTGAGCATAATCCGTTGTATCCACAAATGTTTACTAAAGAATACCTTGAATATGTTGCAGGCTTATATAAGATTAGAAACAAAAAGCAGAAAATTTCTGAAATTATTCACACCACAGGATTAGAGAGTGAGCAGAAAAAGCAGATTGGTGCTTTATCAAAAGGTTACCGCCAGCGGGTAGGTTTGGCGCAAGCTATCATACATGATCCAGAGGTGCTTATTCTTGATGAACCCACATCCGGGCTCGACCCTAACCAGATTAAAGAGATAAGGAACCTGATTTCAGAACTTGGCCGCGAAAAAACAGTGATGTTGTCAACACACCTGATGCAGGAAGTCGAAGCTATTTGCGACCGGATTCTTATTATACACAAAGGACAAATAGTAGCTGATGATGAAGTTGGCAAAGTATATTCCAGGTTAAATGAAAATAAACAAACCATTCATGTAGAATTTGATAAGCCGGTGCCAGTAGAAAAGTTAAAAGAAATTGAAGGATTAAATCAGCTTAAAAAAATCAACAATCATAACTGGCTTTTAGAAAGTATCTCAGACCAGGACATACGCCAAAACATTTTCCAGTTTGCAGTAAAAAATGACTTGGCCGTTTTGTCAATGCAGAAGAAAGGTAAAAGCCTTGAAGAAGTCTTTCATGAATTGACCAGGTAGGTAAAAAATGACACACCGGGTTTACCTGTTCGAACAATTTTATACATTGCGAAAGCATTAACTTCAATTAGTTGCCCCAGTTTTCGCGGTCTAAGCTACGATACTGAATAGCTTCCGCAAGATGGTGAGCCTGAATACTTTCACTGCTCTCAAGGTCTGCAATGGTTCTGGAAACCTTAAGAATTCTGTCATACGCTCTTGCTGATAGTCCAAGGTTTTCCATTGCTTTCTTTATCAGATTTTTGCCTGCCATATCAATTTGACAATACTCGCGTATCATACGGCTACTCATTTGAGAATTTGAATATATAGCCTCATAATCTTTGTACCTGTTGCCCTGTAGTTCTCTCGCTTTCATAACCCTTTGCCGGATGGTTGCACTGCTTTCAGATGGTTTGGTATCGGATAGTTCATCATAAGAAACCGGGACAACCTCGATGTGTATATCTATTCGGTCTAGTAAAGGGCCGGAAATTTTGTTCATATATCGCTGGATATTTCCGGGGGAACATACACAATCTTTATCCGGATGGTTATAATATCCACATGGACATGGATTCATTGAAGACACAAGCATAAAATTTGCCGGATACTCAACCGTAAATTTAGCCCTGGAAATCGTAATCACTCTGTCCTCAAGAGGCTGGCGCATTACCTCCAGTACAGTCCGTGGAAATTCGGGAAGCTCATCAAGGAATAGCACCCCATTATGAGCCAAAGAAATTTCGCCAGGCTGAGGGAATCCTCCCCCACCCACAAGCGCTACATCAGAGCTGGTATGATGGGGAGAACGGAAAGGTCTTTTTGTCATCAGGGATGTTTCCGCATCCGTTTTCCCCGCCACAGAGTGAATCTTAGTTGTTTCCAGTGCTTCATGCAGGTTAAGAGGTGGAGTTATTGTGGGTAATCTTTTAGCAAGCATGGTTTTCCCGGCTCCCGGAGGTCCAACCATTATCAGATTATGTCCCCCTGCTGCGGCTATTTCAAGAGCTCGTTTTACATTTTCCTGACCTTTAACATCGTTAAAATCAATTTCGTAATTATTAATATTGGCAAAAAATTCATCCCTTGTATTGACATAGGTTTTTTCCAGCTCCGTCTTTCCATTGAAAAAATCAATAACTTCAATAATATTCTCCACTCCATAAACGTCCAGGTCATCTACTACGGCAGCTTCGTTCGCATTGGCCTTTGGCAGTATAATCCCTTTAAAACCTTCTTTTCTGGCTTGTATTGCGATTGGAAGTACTCCTTTAATCGGCTGGAGGCCTCCATCAAGAGACAATTCTCCCATAATAAGGAAATTATCCAGGTCAGTTGCATTAATTTGCTGGTCTGCAGCCAGAATTCCAATAGCTAACGGTAGGTCATAAGAGGAGCCTTCTTTCCTTATATCCGCAGGGGCCATATTTATAACAATTTTCTTGCCCGGTATGTGATAGCCGTTAGTCCTCAGCGCAGAATCTATACGCTGTTGGCTTTCTTTAACGGCAT
This sequence comes from Bacteroidales bacterium, assembly GCA_046545795.1. Classification (GTDB taxonomy): domain Bacteria; phylum Bacteroidota; class Bacteroidia; order Bacteroidales; family UBA12077; genus JAGXLC01. Next base: position 12,111 of record JBKGZD010000020.1, read on the forward strand.
TGTCAGGTAATCCTACCAGAAAAAAATTCACTCCTTGTGAGACATTAACTTCAATAGTTATAGTAGTGGCATTTATGCCCTGAACGGCACTGCCAAATGTTTTTACAAGCATGTTGTTTAAATGATTTTGTATTTTGAGGAGCTGAAAGTAAAAAATTATTCTCTCAACTCCAAGTTCAACTCTATAAAATGAATAAACGAATGAATGATTTTAATATGAATTTCCTGAGCCCTGTCTGCATATTCAGACCATGGTGCCCTGATTTCCACATCGCAAATATCTTTAAGTTTTCCGCCATCCTTCCCGGTAAGAGCAACAATTTTCATTGCTTTCTCTCTTGCAATTTCGCAGGCTTTAAGCACGTTAACTGAATTACCGCTTGTACTTATTGCCAGCAGAACATCACCTTCTTTCCCAAATGCTTCAACATACCGGGAAAAAACATGATCATAGCCATAGTCGTTTGAGGTGCATGATATGTGTGTGGGGTCTGCAATTGCCATTGCAGGAACAGGTTTTCTGCTTTCCCGGAATCTACCGGTAAGTTCTTCAGCAAAATGCATGGCATCACTCATTGAACCACCGTTGCCGCATGCAATAAGCTTATTCCCATTTTGCACGGCAGCAGTCATAATGCTGCCGGCTATTTCAATGGCCCGCCAATTATTTTCATTAGCAATGAAATCATCTAAAATCGAACGAGCTTCCTTAAAATTCTTCTTAATTGCTTCCATGTAATTAATTGTTAATCCACGATGCTAATTTAGAATAATTTTCCTGCATTTATATAATTGACTTCCCATATTTGCAAAACCCTAATAACACTAAACTTTTTACCTCAAATATAGTCTCTTTATTCTATTATAATTCAGCAATTAAAAATAATATTTGTATGTGGAAAAGTGTTTTATTATATTAGCGGATAGATGGTTAAAAGCAAAATGTTTATGTAAGGATAATTAATTGGTCAAACGATATAAATTAGAACAGACGTCATCAACCCTAAATTCTAAACCAATGCGTACTGCTCTTATTGTGATTATGATCTGTTTGCTGTCTTTAGTTTCTGGCTTGGCCCAAGACAAACAAAACGATTCACTGCAAACAGAAAAAAACCGTAAGCCGGCAGTAGCCGGCCAGTTTTACCCCAAAAATCCTGAAGAGCTTGAACGCAGCCTGGAAAAGCTGTTTGAAAATGCTCCCGGCAAAACACAGGAAAAGACAGCTCAGGCCATCATCACTCCTCACGCGGGATACAGCTATTCAGGTACAGTTGCAGCCTCAGCTTTTAAGCAGGTAAACCCTGAAAAAAAATACGACAATATCTTTATTATAGCCACAAGTCACAGTACCAAGTTTAATGGAGCCTCTATTTATTCTGCCGGGAATTATGAAACACCCCTGGGAACTGTACAAGTTAACCGGGAACTGGCAAAAGAGTTAATACATTCCCACAAAGTCTTTCAATTTAATGAACAAGCCCATAGCAAGGAACATAGTCTTGAAGTTCAACTCCCATTTATCCAATATTATTTCCAGTCTGAAACTAAAATTGTCCCCATTGTGGCAGGCACAGATGACCCCGCTATTTGCGGGGAAATGGCCAATGCACTCAGACCATATTTTAATGACAACAATTTATTTATAATCAGTACAGATTTTTCCCATTTCCCTGCATACGAAGACGCAAAGAAAGTTGATGAAGCAACGGCAGATGCTATTGTTTCAAATTCTCCTAAACAATTAACGAAGATCATAGATGAAAATGCCGGCAAAAATATCCCAAACTTACAAACCAGTTTATGTGGGTGGCCGGGAGTACTTACTTTACTATACATGACTTCAGAACTGGATGATGTGGAAACAGAAAAAATATTATATAAAAACTCCGGAGACCAGGGAGGAACAAAAAATCGTGTAGTAGGATACTGGTCGATTGTTTTTTTCAGAAATCAAAATTGAATAAAAAATATGAGTTTTCAACTTAAGCCAGAAGAAAAAAAGGAATTGTTAAAGATTGCCAGAGAAACCCTGGAGAGTTATATTAGAGAAGGTAAAAAACCTGAAATAGAAGAGAGCAGGTTAACAGAAATCTTAAAAGAAAAGACAGGCGCTTTTGTTACATTGAGTAAAAAAGGCAATTTGAGAGGCTGTATTGGTCATTTTGAAGCGAATAAGCCCTTATATCAAATCGTTCAGGAAATGGCTGTTGCCGCCTCAACACAGGATATTCGGTTTTCTCCTGTTGAAGAAGATGAACTGGATGAAATAGAGATTGAAATATCCGTGCTAACACCTATGGAAAAAGTTTCTTCAGCAGATGAAATTGAGTTAGGTAAACATGGTGTCTATATAAAAAATGGACCAAACGCCGGAACATTTTTACCCCAGGTAGCGGAAAGCACCGGTTGGTCAAAAGAAGAATTTCTCGGCCATCTGGCACGTGATAAAGCAGGATTATCATGGGAAGCATGGAAAAACAAAGACACTGAGTTGTATACTTACGAGGCAATAGTTCTTGAAGAAAAACGTAATTGAGAGGAATTGCCTGCCAAATTTAATTTAAACAAAAAAGCAACAAAATTCCCCAATAATGCGCAATGAGTACATAGTCTCAATCCTGCTGCTTGGTTTCATAACAATAGCTACCCAAATCATAATGCTTAGGGAGTTCTTAACTTTTTTCTATGGCAATGAGCTCGTCATTGGAATGATACTTGCCATTTGGATGATTCTAAATGGTTTAGGCGCTTACTTGGGAAAATATTTTACCAGGAAAAGGGAAAGGGAAAACACTGCCCTGTTAATGCTTGGCATTCTGTCTATTCTGCCAATTATACTGGTGTTTTCAATGTATATACTCCGGGATATAGCATTCATCCCCGGATCTATGATTAATCTAAGTGAAATATTTCTCAGCTCATTTATAATCCTTTTGCCGTTCTGTGTTATCGCCGGATTGGTTTTTACTTTTCTTGGCCAGACAGTTTCTTCTCATACAGGGAATAACCTGATCGATAAAACATATTCCTGGGAATCAACAGGTAGTATTGTTGGTGGTGTTTTGTTTAACCTGATTTTAATATGGTTTCTGGAAACTTTTCATTCATTATTATTTCTTGCCCTGTTAAGTCTGGCGATATTGTTATTTACAACAATCCGTCTAAGAAAAATTAAAATAAGTGCAATTGTATTAACCCTGCTAGCAGGGGTTTTAGTTTTAAGTTTCTACCCGGATTCCCATTTAACACCAGAAAATTTCTTGTATAAAGGAGAAGACATTCAGTACTATAAATCGACGCCATATGGGAATATCGCTGTAACAAAGACAGGAGAACAGGTTAATTTTTACGAAAATAATGTTATGTTATTCTCTTCACATCAACCTGTTCTTAACGAGGAAACAGCCCATTTTGCAATGCTGCAGCACAGTAAACCAAAAAAAGTGCTTATGCTTTCCGCAGGTGTTCCGGGTTTGATTAAGGAAATAATGAAATATGATGTGCAACAGATTGATTATGTAGAGATAAATCCATGGCTGATAAATATCTTAAAAGACTATTCAGGAGTATATGCTGAAGACAGGATAAGGGTGATTAATAAGGACGCTCGTGAATATATTGAAAACACAGATAAAAAATATGATGTAATCCTGATTGGTTTGCCGGAGCCCAATACTATTCAGCTTAACCGATTCTATACAAAGGAGTTTTATGATGAACTGAGTGAAATTGCAAAAGAAAATGCAGTGATTAGTTTTAGCATTTCCGGCTCTTCTAACTATCTCAGCGAAGAAACTGCGAGGCTGTATTCGTCTCTGAAAAGAACGTTACACACCAACTTCCGGAATGTAATAATTATACCGGGAGAAAACAATTATTTCCTGGCCTCTAATGGTAATCTTCATTACAAAATTGGAAGCAAAGCCGATTCAATAGGTCTGGATAACCAATATGTGAATGGATATTATTTGCAGGATGACTTAATCGAACAACGTGGAAATGAAATCATCAAACTTTTAAATGAAGATATAGCAGTAAATAAAGATTTTAAACCGCTAACCTATTCCCTGAAATTAAGACAATGGACAAGCCAGTTTCAGTTCAACTTTTGGTTGCCTTTAGTTATTGCAGGAATTGCAATACTATACTTTATCTTATCCCTTCACCCTGTGAATAAAGGCATGTTTTTGGCAGGGTTTACAGGTGCTTCCTTAGAAATTGTTCTGCTTGTGGCATTCCAGATTATGTTTGGGTCTGTTTTTCAAATGGTAGGAGTGATTGTAACGGTTTTTATGGCGGGATTAGCATTTGGTACCTATTACAGAAATATTTTCATAAAAAAAGTTTTAATCGCAAATTTTCACAAGCTCCAGTTCAGCCTGGGAATTTATACAATATTAACACCTGCCTTACTTTTAGCCATAAACAGCCTTAATATGCCGTTATGGATAGCTCGTCTCATAATTATAATAATGATGTTTGTGGCAGCTAGTATGGTAGGGATGTTTTTTTCACTTTCCTCCCAACTGAAACTCCTAAAACCTGCAGTTATTGCATCTGAAATTTACAGCCTTGATTTACTTGGAGCAGCACTGGGTTCATACTTAGTTTCAATATACCTTATCCCTATGGTTGGCTTAATAAATGTATGCTTTTTAATAGGAGGTGTCGTAATTTTATTTGGATTTTTCAGTAAACTGCAGTTAAGTGAAGGATAATGCTTCTGATATAAAACATTATAAATCCTGAATACCCTCTTAGCGGGGAAATTCAATTTAACATATACATTACCACACTCCGGCGATTTTTTCCCCACAAAACTCGCATTTGTTTGATTGAATATGTTTTTCGGTCAACTGGTAGCCTTTTCTTCCAATGATTTTTTCTCCGCACTGCGGACAATAAGTATTTGCTGCTTCAGTTCCGGGTACATTGCCTATATAGACATATTTTAATCCGGCATCTAATGCAATCTCTCTTGCTTTCTCTAGAACAGACACTGGGGTTGGGTGCAGATGCTTCAATTTATGCATTGGTTGGAAACGGCTAAAATGCAGCGGTGTATCAGCAAATCCTTTATCATACAACCATTCACTCATTTCCTTTATCATATCCATGTCATCAGTCCACTCCGGTACAACCAGATTCGTTATTTCAAGCCAAACACCCTCCTCCTTCATTACTTTCAGTGTATTCAATACCTGATCTAATCCACCGGCATTCAGGCGCATATAAATATCATTGCTGAAACTTTTCAAATCAATATTCGCTGCATCAATATATGAACATAGCTCCCTCAATGGCCTTTCTTTAATATATCCCGCAGACACCATAACGTTTTTCAGTCCTTTCTGATGTGCAAGTTTAGCAGAATCAATCATGTATTCATAAAAAACGATGGGCTCAGCGTAAGTATATGCTATTGAATTACAGTTTTTCTCAACAACAGTCTCAATCAATTTTTTAGGCATCAGTTCATAATTCCTTGTATCATATGGGCTTTTCTGTGAAATGTTCCAGTTCTGGCAATTCAGACAAGCTAAATTGCACCCGGCAGTTGAAATAGAAAATATTCTGCTTTCAGGTTTGAAATGGTACAAAGGTTTCTTTTCTATAGGATCAATATGAACAGAACATGGGTTTCCATATGCAATGGAATATAACTTATTGTCTTTTGTTATCCTTGTGCGGCAGTCGCCTGTGTCACCTTCCTTTATGGTGCATTCATTAGGACATAGCTGGCATTTAGGGCCTCTTGGGGTAGCTGTAGAGTAAACTGCTTCTTTACTCCATTTCCAAAGCTCTTTTTCATCTAACTCGTATACCTCCCCGGTATGAGTACGAGCCAGAATCTTACCCCCGGCAAATCCTAATAAGGTAGAACCTGTACCGGCTAGCAGGTATTTAATAAAGTCACGTTTTGTGATATTGTTGCCCATAACCGATGCTTTTGGTTAAGAACGAAATACTATTGCACCGAATTGTTTCCTGTAATCTTTACTTTTTGAATTCCCACTCAAACCCATCTTTGGTGTCTTTCACAACAATTCCTTTTTCAATTAGCGCATCTCTTATTTTGTCAGCTGTTTCAAAATCTTTTCTTTTCTTCGCCTCTAAACGAAGGTTTAAAAGTAATTCTATAAGTTCCCCTGTTAGTTGGCTTCCCTCTTCAGTCTTTTCTTCTTTCTGAATACCAAGGATTTCATATACAAAAGTATTATAAAGATCTTTGAGTTTTTCAAGGTCATTATCAGTTATCTGTGCAGTCCCATTTTTCACTGAATTAATTGATCGTACCATATCAAAAATATGAGAAAAAAGTACCGGTGTGTTCAGATCATCATTTAATGCTTCGTAGAACTTTTTTTCAAATATATTAACCTCAATATCAGATTTATCCTCTGTTTTCAGATTTTCTATTGTTTCACCCGCTTTCAGCAGTTTTTCCATGCCTTTCTCTGCAGCCTGAAGTGCTTCATTAGAAAAGTCGAGCGGACTTCTGTAATGTGCCTGTAGCATAAAAAAACGAATTGTCATCGGACTGTAAGGTTTCTCCAGCAATTTATGCTCACCGGAGAAAAATTCATTCAAAGTAATGAAATTGTCCAGTGATTTACCCATCTTTTGTCCCTGGATTGTTATCATATTATTATGCATCCAGTATTTGACTGACTCTTTTCCATTCGCCGCAGCCGATTGTGCAATTTCACATTCATGGTGCGGGAACAGGAGGTCCATTCCACCACCGTGAATATCAAATTGTTCTCCCAGGTATTTTGTACTCATTGCGGAACATTCTATGTGCCAACCAGGGAATCCTTCTCCCCATTCACTGGGCCAGCGCATAATATGCTTTGGAGATGCTTTTTTCCACAACGCAAAATCGAATGGATTTTTCTTTTCCTGTTGTCCCTCAAGCTCACGTGTATTAGCTCTTAATTCTTCAATATTCCTCCCGGAAAGCTTGCCATAATTATATTCCTGGTTATAGCGCTCAACATCAAAATATATCGAACCATTTTTCTCATATGCATACCCTTTTTCTAATATTCTTTTTGCCAACTGCTGTTGTTCTATTATATGGCCTGTAGCCCTGGGTTCTATATTGGGACGCAGAGCATTCATCTGGTCAAGATTTTGATGATAGCTACGGGTATAATATTCTACAATTTCCATTGGCTCAAGTTTTTCAACTTTAGCTTTCTTAGCAATTTTGTCTTCCCCTTCATCTGCATCATTTTCCAAATGTCCAACATCCGTAATATTTCTTACATATCTTACTTTATATCCTAAATGTTTCAGGTAGCGATAAAGGAGATCGAATGTAACGGCAGGTCTGGCATGTCCAAGATGAGCTTCTCCGTAAACAGTCGGACCGCAAACATACAGCCCAACATGTGGTGGATTCAGCGGTTGAAACAACTCTTTTTGCCGGCTTAATGTATTATAAATATGCAATTCCTGGTTCATAATTTTTTTTGGTTTTAAACTAAGTAAGATCACAAAGGTAAAAAGATTTTAACTTACTTACTCAAAGTATCATTAGAAAGAATAAGCCTAACCTGACCTTTTCCTGAAGTCTTTACCTCCGGGTCAGCGAATAGAAGAAGCTTAAGTAACAGATGACAAGTAATAATTTATCAGAAATTTCTATAAGCCTTTTGTATAGTCTGATAGTGGGAATCTAAGCTGCTTTTTCCTCTCATAATCCATTTTTTTCAGGAATCAGAGACAGGAAAATACTCAATGCAATCTTAGCTGCTATCAACAGGTAAAGAAGAAAATTCATATCCTCTTTTCTGAAAATAGGTTATCACTTTCGGCAAAACCTCAATTACACGAGGTGCTGCTTGCGGAGTATCGTGGAAAACCACTATAGAGCCAGACCGGGTATGTTTAATCACACGTTTAAATATTGTTTCCGGTGTATAGTTTTGTTTGTAATCGTAGCTTATCACATCCCACATAACAAGCTTAAAATGTTTACTCAACAATTTTGCCTGCAAGGGACTTATTTTCCCATATGGAGGTCTCATGAGGGAAGAATGAATATATTTGGCCGCTTTATAAGTATCTGCCAGGTATTTTTCTGTACCAGTTTTCCACCCGTTAAGATGGCCATAAGTATGATTGCCTGTTAAATGGCCTGATTCAAGTATCTTCTTGTACAAAAAAGGATTACGCTCCACCTTTTCTCCCAGGCAAAAAAAGGTGGCTTTTGCATTGTATTCATTTAAAATCCTCAGAATTTCCTCTGTCACCCCCTCTCCTGGCCCATCATCAAAAGTGAGAAAAATCTTCCTGCCTTCCGCCGGGAAATACCAGTATAGCTGTTTCCATATTCTTGCAAACAAGCGATATATATTCATAGTCTATTCTTATCTCAACAACTGGATATTATCCTCAAGCATTTCAAGATAATGACTGAACTTTGTCTCAATTTCTTCTTTCAAGGCTGCTTCATCATTTTCTTTGCATAAGTCACTCAAATTCCTCATTACATACATATTTCGTCTTATATCGTCTGTGAATTGCGGGGCAACTCTCCCTAAACTAACATAATAATACATCTCCTGCTCAATATTCCTCATCAATGTATTTAATTCCTTCTTTGCTTTTGCGTTTCTGCCTATCTCAAAATAACCACGGATATAGGGTAAAACGGTATATTCATATGCAACTGTCCTGTTATTTATTTTGCTCAAAGCATAATCCATAACTTTTTCAGCAGAATCCAGCCTTCCTTTTTCTATCAAAGCAACAGACAACTTCCCAAAAATACTGCGGAAGTTAAGCAGCATATCCCTGTTGTCTTCATTCAAATAGATGTCAGATTCATCAACACCTCCCCACCGAAATTTATTCATTAAGAGATCGTACATCCGGTTAACGTTAATCTCTTTTTCTGTTCTTTCAGGCTTTGTTTCAAGCGGTATCAAATAATGGGTCAATCCTTCCATAAGCATGTATCCTCCAAGGTTTAAATGCTTATTGTCACCAACAGTAATTGCAAAATGAACAGGTCTTTTCCATTCATTAGAAGCCAAAAGATCATATACCACCAGGCCGTCTTTCATAAAATAATTCCTGTTCACCTCCCATCGCATTTCATCCACTATGTCCGGGTAATACTCAGGCTCAATTATTCCCTTATCCGATATGTGCGCTGAATCAATCTTCAACATAAATTGACGTGTTGGTATATAGTCTATTTTTTTGTTTCTCTCAAAAGGGGAAGGAATTTTCGTTCTATCATCTTCAGAGGCAACGAAATTTACAACTGATTTTAGTGAAACAGGACCTTGTATTTGGTCAGATACAGGAACAACATCTCTGCTTCCTCTTCTCATTTGCTTCATTTCGTGAACCATAGGAAAAGGGTCTGATTCATAAGCTTTTCTCATCATTTGTTGCACATACCAACCTGCCCTGAGATAGCTGAGATTGGATACCCGCACATCTGTTCGGATACCTTCAACTTCCTGAGCATACCATAAGGGGAAAGTATCATTATCACCATTGGTAAACAGAATACCATTAGGTCTGCATGAATTCAGATAATTTGCCGCAAAATCTCTTGTTGTGTATCTCCCTGAGCGGTCGTGATCATCCCAATTTTCAAATGCCATCAGCCCCGGAACAAATAGCAGTCCAAATATTGCTAATAAAACAGCATATAATGGCTTTAGTATTTTCTTCAGGGAATAAAAGACTGCTACCACGCTAAAGCCAATCCATATTGAAAAAGCATAAAACGAACCAGCATACGCATAATCTCTTTCTCTTGGTTGATGGGGAGTTTGATTAAGGTAATATACAATGGCAATACCAGTAAAAATAAACAACATAAGGATAACAAAGAAGTTCTTAGGGTCCTTTTTCGAGTGGTAAAAGAAGCCCAACAGCCCCAACAAAAAGGGCAACATATAATAAGTGTTCCGTGCAGGATTTTCTTTAAGATTATCTGGCAACAAATGCTGATCGCCAAGCCTTTTATTATCAAAAGAGGAAATGCCGGTTATCCAGTTTCCATCCCGTACATTACCATGTCCCTGAATATCATTTTGTCTGCCACTGAAGTTCCACATAAAATACCTAAAATACATATGTCCCACCTGGTATTTGAAAAAGAAAGCCAAATTACTTCCCACTGAAGGAACAGTTCTCTGCTCCGTTTTCCCCTGGTTATTATTCACTCTGAGCTGTTTACCTTTTATATCTACCCATGACTCATAATCTTTAACATGCTGTGATTCATTACTATACATTCTGGGAAACAAGCCAGTAAATCTTGAATCATATTTAAGTTCTGTTGTATAGTCTACAATTACATATTTCCCATTTTCTTTATCATAGATCGGCTTCCCTTGCTCTCTGTCAGTCACTGGCGCATTATAGTAATGGCCATAAAAAAGTGGGCGATCTCCGTATTGATCCCGGTTCAGATATCGTATAAGATTAAAAATATTTTCGGGGTTATTTTGATCCATTGGTGGATTAGCAGAAGACCTTATTAAAATTGTAGCATAAGAGGAATAACCAATCAAAATAACAGCAAATGAAAGAAAAATTGTATTAAGCACATATTTTCTCTTTTTATGGGTATAATATATTCCCCAAATTACCAGGCAGGCGAGCAAAAAAATAAAAAAGAAAAGTCCACTATTAAAAGGAAGTCCTGCGGTATTTACAAAAAGTAGTTCAACCCTGGAGGCAAGATACGGTACTCCGGGAATTATTCCATACATCACAGCTGCAAGAATAATCAATGAAAGAAGTACTGCTTCTACAAGGCCTTTGAACGAAGGTTCATACTTTTTAAAATAATATACAAATACTATAGCGGGGATAGCCAAAAGGTTTAAAAGATGTACCCCAATGGAGAGTCCAAGTAAATAAGCAATAAGAATTATCCAGCGCTGGGATTTCCTTTTATCTGATTCATTTTCCCATTTCAATATTGCCCAAAACACGATGGCTGTAAAAAGTGATGAAGTCGCATAGACCTCTGCCTCCACTGCGGAAAACCAAAAAGTATCTGAAAAAGTATAAGCAAGAGCACCCACCAGTCCACTCCCAAGAACAGCAAGTATCTCAGGAAAGTTGAGTTCATCATATTTCTTGTTCATCATCCTTATCACAAGATGAGTAATGCTCCAGAACAAAAACAAGATAGTAAAAGCGCTGGCTGTAGCGGAAAGCGTATTAACCATTTTCGCTGCGTTCTCAGGTCCTCCTGCAAAAATGGTGAAAAATCTCCCAAGCAACATAAATAAAGGAGCACCAGGAGGATGCCCCACTTCAAGCTTATAAGCAGAGGCAATAAACTCTCCGCAATCCCAAAAACTTGCTGTGGGTTCAATCGTCAAAAGATAGACAATCAATGCAATTAAAAAAACTCCCCAACCGGTGATTATATTCAGAAATTTATAGTTTCGCTGCATAGAAGTTAGTTTTATTGGAGAAAAAATATATTTGTAAGCTATCAAACGCTCAATAGTATCTTTATTTTTAAAATATGCAGAATACAGGCAACTAAATAAACAATAAATTTTTATCTTTAAAAATTATTCAATTGATTATGCGAAGTTATTTATTATTCATACTGCTGTATATCCCGTTTCAACTTTTTAGTCAGCATGGCATAACTCAAAGTAGTGCTCATTCCGGTCAATTCAGAGAAGACAGTTCAAGCTTTTACTTTCGGTTTGACAACACTAATTTTTTTAAAAATAATGAATTTTTTAATGATTATGTAAAAGGATATACATTGATTGGTTGGTATGCAAATCCTTCATTAAAATGGAAAGTCTCCGAAAAAACTCAGCTTACAGGTGGCATTCACCTTCTAAAGTATTCGGGTAAAGGCAAAATTCAAGATGTAAAACCAATATTTCGTGTAGAACAAAACCTCACTGATAGTCTGTGGTTGATTATGGGGAATATATTTCAAAACCAAAATCACTCCCTTATAGACCCACTATACCACAACGAAAAAGCTCTGACAGAGCCTGTTGAGACAGGCATCCAGTTTTTAATGGAACACAAAATTATTCACGCAGATATTTGGCTAAACTGGAAAAATTTCATCTTACAAAATTCCCCCTCTCAAGAAGAATTCGAAGTAGGAGCCCAGTTATCACCAAAAATAATTAGCGGGAGAAAATTATCTGTAGAAATACCAGTGCAATTTTTAGCAAGGCACAGAGGAGGACAGATAGACATTTCAGGAGAACCCATTCAGTCAGTGATGAATATGGCGCTTGGCTCAAGTTTAAGATTTCACCCTGAATCAACTATATTGAGCGAATTAAGAGCAGAAAGCTACATGGCACTATACAAAGACATTTCCCAAAAAAAGCAGCTCCCATACGAACAAGGTGCCGGCAGTTACAGTCGTATATCAGCAACACTTAAAAAATGGGAAGTGGGAATTTCATACTGGAATGCTAAAAGATTTATCCCATTAGCCGGGAACCCCATTTACTCAACAGTATCAAGAGAAAATCAACATTTTACACATTCAAGGGAACTTATTACAGGGAAAGTTCAATATAAATATGACTATAAAAATGCTACCCTGTCATTTGACCTTAGAACATATGTCGATCCTATACAGCAAAATCTTGACTATAGTTTTGGTTTATACCTGAAAGTATCCCCGGAAATTTTTATTACTAAGTTCTGACAAACAAAACAAAGCAATTTGCTTGTAAAGAGGAGTTTACAAACCTGCTAATATTCAACTTTGTTATCCAGATTTTTCCATTTCTCAAATGCTTCAATAGCCACATCTCTCATTGCTTGCTCAGTGGGTATATTTCTCCTGTCATAATGAAGCTGAATTTCTTTGTAAATAAATGAATCGTCGAAGCCGGCATCCTTTGCGTCTTCCCTGGTTGCTGCAAAACAAAGTCTATCTAACCTTGCCCAGTAAATAGCACCCAGGCACATAGGACAAGGTTCACAGGAAGAATACAAGACACAACCCTTTAACTCAAAATCTTGTAATTTCTCTGAAGCTTTGCGGATGGCATTAATTTCAGCGTGTGCTGTTGGATCATTATCTTTGGTTACTGTATTTCCTGAACGAGCGATAACTTCTCCATTTTTTACAATTACAGCACCAAAAGGACCACCGCCATTATCTTGATTGTCTTTTGATAATTCTATAGC
>JBKGZD010000021.1:0-25276 GCA_046545795.1 Bacteroidales bacterium
GTCATTCGGTGGTTTACCCTGTGAAATTCTGCGTAGCAGAGTATTTCACAGGGTAGTTATTTTTAAACTATTTTTCACTTTAACTTTTGAGATAAAAACTTTCTGATTCTCCTTGCTTTTGTAGCGCCCACCCCCTCAATCTCCATCAGTTCTTCATCTGAAGCCAGAATCACATTTTCCGGAGAACCAAAATGTTTCAGTAAAGCATATGCTGTTGATGGCCCTACATTAGGCAATCCCTGCAGAAAATATAATGACTGGCTCTTTTTTCTTTTAGATTTATAACCTTTCCGCATATACTGGTAATTATTTTGAACTAACTGCTTTCCCGCCATTATCAACATATCGGCAGAATCATGCGGATTAGATGAAAAGATAATGGGAATCTGCCAGGAGACAGAAACTGACAACAATGCTCCACGGATTGCCTGGCGACTGATATCATGCTTTGTATTGTATGGATTCCCCTCAATTAACAAAACTGTATGATAATCAGATTTCTTCATACGTGAGCATTGTGTAAATAACCTGTTTTGGAAAATTGAAAAGGCAAAATCATCCCTGCTTTTTCTCTCAAACAAAACCTTCTCATTTACAATGTAATCACCTGTTTTTAAGTGTTTTAATTCAGTGACAATCCCTTTCTCGAAAAGAATTTCAGGAATTTTGGAGGGAACTTCCCTGTAATCAGCGACAATTTTCAGCTTTTCATCCATGTTTTATTGAATTAATTTTGGCATCCTGGCATGAGTAATGTATCACTGAAAAGATTCATGCTCTAATGGTGATCTGATATCAAGAAACTCTACAGTTGTATCTTCATAATCCACAAGTCATTTCTTACCCTCATAATTAACAGCAAAACATCTTTTTGGTCTGTATGTTCTTATAAATGCCTGCAAACCTCTTGAAATATTTAAAGAACTATACCAGAAAAAAAGCCCCAACAGCTTTTTCCGCCATTGGGGAATCAAAAAGGATAACCCATAACTCAGGCTCTATGAATTTTTACTAATGGTCCCTTCAAGGGTAACTCCGGCACGGCTGAATAAAACCCCAACCGGACAAGATTTTTCGGTTAATTCAAGGCATTTCTTAAGCTTGTCAGTAGGTGCATCAGATGTAACTTTCACATTGTACCTAACCCTGTCAAAGGTCTCTTCTCCTTTTTCTGCTTCTATATTCACTTCAAGGCTTTCAATATTAATTCTCATCTTGTCTGCCACTTTTTTGTAAATAGTTGAGATACATCCCGACAAACTCATGAGGGTCAGTTCAAGGGCGGTTGCCCCGGAATCATCTCCACTGCTTTGTTTGGGCAAATCGACTACTACTGAATGTGAGCGCCCATTATCTATTACTGATTGATATCCATCGATTAAAACTGATTTTGATTTCATAAGTTTATTTTTTAATTTTTTAAGGTCTTATGGAACTTCCAAAAGAAAAAAATCCTATTCCTTTCTTTTGAAATTCGTTTTCATATACAGAGACAAAATTAGCAATGTTATTTTCATCACAAATGATAATTATCAGTCACATAAAGCTGTTTTTTAAAATACAATAAATACAAACAAAAGGTTTTATTTCTTTTGTGCTGATGTCAGTGCAAAATTCTAATAAGGGAGTCGTGCCTGTGGCGTAACATCAAAGTCATCAAACTGCTCTTGTATAAATTTGTAATAACCGGTAATAGCAATCATTGCGGCATTGTCTGTAGTATATTGTAATTCAGGGATGTATATGTTCCAATTATTTTCTGCTGCGAGTTGTTTCACCATACTTTTAACCTGCGAATTAGCGGCTACTCCTCCAGCTATAGCAATTTCCTTAATTCCTGTTTTCTTACTTGCCAGCACCAGTTTTTCCATGAGGATATCTACTATAGTGTATTGTATGGATGCACATAAATCCTGGAGATTTTCCCGGATAAAATCTTTATCGTTTTTTACCTTGTCACGAAGGAAATAGAGGAAGGCCGTTTTCAGCCCGCTAAAACTATAATCCAACGATTCAATTTTAGGTTTGGTAAAACTAAAGGCGTGTGGATTGCCTCTCTTTGCTTCTTTGTCAATCCTTGGCCCGGCAGGATATGGCAGCCCCATTACTTTTCCACTTTTATCAAAAGCTTCACCAGCAGCATCATCGATGGTCTGACCAATAATTTCCATATCCAGGTAATCCCGGACGATTGTTAGTTGGGTATGTCCACCACTTATAAGGAGGCACAAAAATGGGAAATCAGGAACTTCCTTATCCGGTCTCGTTGGATCTATAATAAAATGTGACAGAATATGTGCCTGAAGGTGATTAACACCAATAAGAGGGATATTGCGGGATAAAGCAAAAGCCTTTGCAAATGAGCTCCCTACCATCAGAGACCCCAACAATCCAGGCCCCCTGGTAAATGCAACAGCATCAATCTCTTCTTTATCAACGTTGGCTCTTTTAAGCGCCTGGTCAACCACCGGAATAATATTCTGCTGGTGCGCACGAGATGCGAGTTCAGGCACCACTCCACCGTAGGCTTTATGAACTTCCTGGCTGGATATAATATTAGAATACAAATACTTATCTCTGATTACTGAGGCTGAAGTGTCATCACAAGAAGATTCTATTCCTAATATAGTTACACTCATGTATTGGTATAGTTTATGTATAGTTAATTAAGACTATTTTTTGTTTCTTTGCGTTATGGTTATAATAATTTAAAAAAGGCAAAACTATTAAAAAAATATACAAAATATTGCTCATTATTGTTTTGGTGATATTAATATTACCGAGTTCTGCCTATTTTCTGATAAAAAATCCCAATGTACAAAATTACCTGGCCCAACATATCACTCAACTCGTATCTGAAAAGCTTGATGCTGAATTTACTGTAGAATCTGTGAATTATACATTGTTGAACAAACTTGAACTAAACAATGTATATATAGCCGATCAACAAGGTGACAGTCTTATTCATTCAAATAAAATAACAGGTAACCTGGATGTTCTGAGTCTGAGTAAAAGAGAGCTCTTTTTCAACAAAATAAGTGTTGAGAATGCAAAATTTCGGATCTATAATGATACAACCAAAGAAGCCAATATTAAATTTTTAATTGAAGCCCTCAAAAGAAAGGACACGACCAAACCTAGAATGCACCTGCAATTTAAAGACATGGAGTTAAAAAATTCCCAACTGAAATATTATACCAACAAACCCAGAAAAGAAGAATATGGATTAGACCCCAACAATATTAAACTAAACAATCTCAATCTTTCACTTGAAAATTTTGAAGCTGACCATAATGCCCGAATCAACTTTGAGCTCAATAAGCTTTCCTTCATAGATCATAGCGGACTTGAATTACTGAATATGAATACACATGCTTATATTGATGCGCAAGAAATTAATTTATTAAGCTTCCAGCTTCGCTCACCCAATTCATTTATTAACGCTGATACAATAAATTTAAGTCATAAAGGTTTCGAAAACTTCAAAGATTTTACTGACAAGGTAGACCTTAAAGTAGATATGCAACGGTCAAATATAAGCTCCCATGACCTGGCATTTTTCTCGAAAGTTTTCCATGAAATACCTAAAAACAATATTGCGCTGGAAGGCTTTTTGGAAGGAAAAGTAAAAAACCTAAGGGGAAAAGACATCTATGCGGCTACTGGTAAAGAAACTGAACTGAGGACTAATTTTAGCGCTGATGGACTGCCTGACATAGATAATACCTTCTTATATATAGACATTGACCAATTCAGTACCGGTACCCAGGATTTAGAAATTATCAATAACTTTTCAGGGAAGGGTGAAATTATCAACATACCTGATGGTTTATCCGATATTGGACTAATAAGGTATTCAGGCAACTTTACTGGTTTTCTCGAAGATTTTGTTACTTACGGAAATTTACAAACCAACCAGGGAAACATATCTACAGACTTATCTATTAAGCCAAGAGGCAAAGAAGAATTTAAAATAAATGGTAATTTAGAAACCGAAAACTTTGACATAAGCAGGCTGGCAAATAATAATCAACGATTTGGAAAATTGAGTATGGATATTCACCTGAATGGGACAGCATGGAGAGATAAAGACTTTCAGACTCAAACAGATGGAACCATCAAAAAACTTGAATTGAATGACTACCAATACGAAAATATCGACCTGAACGGATTATTAACAAACAAAAAATATGAAGGCGCTCTTACCATCAATGACCCAAATATAAATTTTGATTTCAGCGGGGGAATTGACTTTTCAGAAAAAATACCGGTATTTGACTTCCATGCGGTATTGGAGGAAGCAAAGCTTGAAAAATTAAATTTCGTAGAAGATGATTCAACTGCAAACCTTGCTTTTGATATTACTTCAAACTTTAAGGGCAACAACCTGGATAATGCTCAGGGTAATATACAGTTTCACAAAGGGAATCTGACAAGAAATAAGAAGTTTCTGAACTTTGATGATATAGAAATAAATGCCGCACAAGAAGCTGATAGTCACAGAATCTTCCTGACATCCAAACATATTGATGCCTCTCTTATCGGAAAGTACCAATCTTCCAGCGTACATCAGTCGCTTAAGAATTTATTCTTTTATTATATGCCCGCATTCATTAAACAAGAATCCGATACTGCAGAAGTAAAACACGAAAATAATTTTGAGCTTAAGGTAAATTTGAAACAGACTGATAGCATAAGCAGAATATTTATGCCAAAATTGAATATATCTGAAAATAGTAAAATCAAGCTTCAGTATGCCGGAGGAAACAATACATTTAATCTGAAGATGCATTCTGATACGTTGAAATACAAATCGTATCAGCTTTCAAATATTGGAATTGAAAGCCAATCGCAGGACACGGCTTTTTCACTTGTCCTTAATCTTGACAACCTCCATCTTGAAGGTGAAAGCGAAGCTTCTTATTTCAATAACTTCACAATCAGGTCGTTAAGCAGCGATGATCAATCCAAGATAGTTGTAAATTGGGATGACATCGATTCTCAAAGTTCAAAAGGCGAATTTGTTGCACTGGCAAATTTTAATAAACCAGAGAACAGTGAAAATATCAGGTCAAAAATATTTTTTATGCCAGGAGAGCTGACTCTTAACAATGAAAAATGGAAGCTCCAACAAAACTCCATTACTATAGATTCAAGTGCTATAACTTTTGATAATTTCAAATTTAAACATGCAGAGGAACAATTATCCGTTGATGGCAGAATATCAAAAAATCCAACCGACTCCCTAAATATAAATTTTTCCTCAATAGATTTGGGTTATGCGAATATTCTATTTCCTACCGGTGATATAAAGCTCAATGGAATCATTAATGGACAGGCAAAACTTGAAAACCTTTATAAAGAACCTGCTTTTAAATCAAATTTAAAAATTGACTCCCTGGAATTTAACAATCAAAAGCTTGGAACAACCAAACTTCTGAGCGAATGGAATCAAAACAAAGAGGAGATCTGGCTCAATTTAAATAGTTCAAGAGGAGACTTAAGGGTAATTGACGTCGAAGGAGATTATTCACCACAATCACAAATGATAAACTTTGATATTAGTCTTGATAAACTAAGGCTCAATTTTTTAAATCCTATTCTTGAAGAAAATTTCTCAGATGTTCATGGGGCACTAAGCGGGCACCTCAAACTACAGGGTACTACGCAAAATCCCGCCATTAATGGTAGGTTAATAGCGCAAAAAGCAGGCTTAAAAGTAGATTATCTCCAGACCAAATATAACTTCACACATACCCTGGATGTTTCTGATAATAAAATCCTTTTCCAAAATACAACAATGTATGATGATCAAGGGAACAAGGCAAACCTCGATGGATCGCTGTTTTTTAAAAAACTGAATTCTGTATATTATGATTTTACAATAAATGCAGATAATTTTAAAACACTAAACACAAACAGGGTAGACAATTCCATGTTTTATGGCAATGGCTTCGCTTCTGGATTAATTAACATAAAAGGCAACAGTGATGATAATGATCTTCAAATAGATGCATCGGTAAATACAGAGGAAAATACGATAATAAATCTCCCGTTAGGATTATCAGGAGGAACTGAAAAATCAAAGTTTGTAACTTTCAAGCAAAATGATTATTCAAAGGAAGAACAACAAAAGGAATTCGAACCGGATTTATCAGGACTAGATTTAAATTTCAGCCTTGAAATCACCCCGGAGGCACAAGCCAGATTGATATTCGATCCCTCAATTGGAGATATGATAACTGCCAGGGGAAACGGAAATCTTAACATGGAAGTAGGGCAGGATGGTGATTTTAGAATTTTTGGAGATTATACAATTGATGAAGGTGATTATATGTTTTCCTTAAAAAATGTAATTAATAAAAAATTCCAGATTCAACAGGGCAGCCAGATTGTATGGAACGGATCACCAGAAGATGCAGATATAAATATAACCGCAATCTATAAGCTGAGAACATCACTAAACAACCTACTGATGGATACCACTGAATTTTATAACAAACGCATCCCGGTGGAATGTCGCATTCTTTTAACCGATAAACTGGTAAACCCTGAGATTAACTTTGAAATTGGACTTCCTACTGCAGATGAAAGCACCAAGGCCATGGTGGATGGAGCTATTGGAACAGAGGAAGACTTGAATAAGCAATTTCTTTCCTTACTGGTATTAAACACTTTCATGCCTTCACAACAATACATGGCAGACCAATCTGACCAATTTGAGATGGGAGCTACAAGTATGGCCTTTACCACAAGTGAACTCCTTTCAAATCAACTCAGCCACTGGCTCTCACAAATATCTAATAACTGGGATATTGGTGTGAACTATCAACCAGGGGATGAAATATCAAAAGACCAGGTAGAAGTCGCTTTATCTACGCAGTTATTGAACGACAGGCTTATCATTAATGGAAACGTAGGAACTACAGGTCAGCAAACTCAGGCAAGTGAATTTGTAGGTGATTTTCGGGTAGACTGGAAATTAAGCAAAAATGGAAAGGTAAGATTGAAATTTTTTAACAGGTACAGCGACAGACTTATCTACGAAGAAACACGTTATATACAGGGTTTAGGACTGTTTTACAGAGAAGAATTTGATGCAATTAATGAATTGTTAGAAAAAAACAAAAAGAAAAAACAATAAAAAAAATTTGTTATCTAATTTTGTTATAAATAGATTGCTTCATGAAACAAACAAAAATGAATTACAAATAAATAAACTCAATAGATTAAACGATACAAATAAATTGATACCTAACTTAAATATAAAAAACCACACTTTTTGTTCATATCAATTTAACATTTAAAACAAAAAAAAAGAAACATATGAAATATTTGATGAGTTTACAAAGCACAGTTCAAGATACATTAACCACAGCTCAGACAGGCCAGGAAGGTGAAGTTAGTTTATCATTCTGGGAACTAGCCCTCAAGGGTGGTTGGATTATGATTCCGATTATTATCCTGTCAATTTTAGCCGTGTATATCTTTTTCGAGCGATATTTTGCTATCTCAAAAGCCTCTCAGACAGACATCAACTTTATGAATAAAATAAAGGACTACATTCATGATGACAAGATAGAGTCTGCACAGACCTTATGTCAATCAATCGACAGTCCTGTTGCACGAATGATAGAAAAAGGAATTCAGCGACTGGGAAGGCCACTGGACGATATTACCGCTGCAATTGAGAACGTAGGGAAACTGGAAATTTCCAAGCTGGAAAAAGGACTACCAATCCTGGCAACTGCAGCAGGAGCTGCCCCGATGATTGGATTTCTCGGAACAGTAATTGGTATGATCCAAGCATTCTATGATATGGCAAATGCCGGTAATAACATAGACATTACCTTATTATCAAGCGGAATATACACAGCTATGGTAACAACAGTAGCCGGATTGATAGTAGGAATCGTGTCCTATCTTGCCTACAACGTGCTGGTTGCCAAGGTGGAAAAAGTAGTATACCAATTAGAAGCAAATACAACTGAGTTTATGGATTTATTAAATGAACCAGTTGAATAATCAAACTTCAAAACACTGAATTAAAAAAAATATAATACAATGAACTTAAAGCCAAGGAGTAAAATCAGCACCACATTCAGCATGTCAGGAATGACAGATATTATATTCCTTCTCCTGATTTTTTTCATGGTTACTTCAACTTTAATCAACCCAAATGCACTAAAACTGTTGCTACCGCAGAGTTCCAGCCAGACCTCTGCATCACCTGTAGCCAGTGTTTCCATAACACGTGATCTGAATTATTATATTGGTGATACTCAAGTAAAATTTTCAGAGATAGAAACCGTTTTAAAAGAAAGATTTGAACAACAAAATATTGAAGAACCAACTATATCATTAAATGCTGACAAAAGAGTACCAGTAGAAGAAATAGTGAAGGTAATGAACATAGCCAATAAAAATAAATGGAAATTAATTTTAGCAACCTCGGCTGAGTAAACAAACGCATTATGCTTGAATTTATAAAATATCACAAAAAAGGAATAATAGGCACCTTGATTTTTCACGGAGTGCTTGCTATTATACTGTTTACAATGGGTTTTTCCACTCCTCTTCCACTTCCGGCAGAGCAGGGAATACTTATAAACTTTGGAGATGTTGAAGATGCTTCCGGGACAGAAGCGTTAGAAAAGAATATAGAAGAAACCGAAAGGCAAACAGCCCAGGAACAAACACCTCCAGAGCAACCACAAGAAAGCGAAGAAAACGAAGAAGCTGTGGTAACCCAGGATTATGAAGATGCTCCAGCTGTGGAACAAACCAATGAACAAACTGAACAACAAGAGGAAAGCCCTCAACCCACAGAAAAGCAGGAAGAACAAGAAGAGGAAGAACAAGAAGAACAAGAGCCGGAAAGGGAGGTTAACGAGAATGCCCTATACGAGGGAAGAAGTGATGAAGAATCCGGAGAAAACGAAGGTGAAACAGAAGGTGAAGGAAACCAGGGGAATCAGTCGGGAACGCCTGAAGCAGAAGATTATGAAGATGAAGGAAGCAGGGGAATGGGAGGAGTAGACTACTCCCTTTCAGGTCGTAACCCGGAATCATTACCCAAACCTGAATATATCTATGAAGAAGAAGGGAACGTAGTTGTTGAGATTACAGTTGACAGAAATGGCAATGTCACCAAAGCAGTATCTGGCGTAAAAGGATCAACCACACTAGACAGTGAACTTTTAAGAGCAGCAAAACAAGCTGCACTTAACGCTAAGTTTGACACAAAAAGAGATGCTCCGGCGTATCAGAAAGGAACAATTACATATAACTTCAGATTACAATAAACATTAAAACCAAAATATAAGCCAAATATGAAAAACGATCGTAAGTACGACATTGTTTTTATACTTATCATATCAGGGTTAATGCTTCTTATTAATGAAACGGAACTTAGTCGGGTGGTAAATCAATACGGACTTATATTTATGATTTTAAGTTATTTTATAGGAAAAGGAATAGGAAAAGGAATTAAAGAAAGAGAGTGGAAAGAAAAAACTGAAGAAGAAAAAAGCCAACAAACCTGACAATATAAGGGTGTCATTGGCATCATTATAGAGTTTTTTAAAGGTCATATAGAACTTACCATGATAAAATAAACATTTCTCAGGCAACCTTCTTTAACGCAAAAGTTTGCTTGTGGAAAGAATCGATTATCTAAAAGTCACTGCCAGAATTTTCATCATCCATAAAAAACGCCGGTTAATATAACCAGCGTCAGTTACAAAAAAAAACAGTAAAAACCGGCAACTTAAATGTGCCTCTAATACCTTGGAAAATCCGTCATCTAGTTTCTAGGTCGTGCTTTGTTCACTCTCATTTGCCTTCCGTTGATTTCCTTGCCATTAAGCCCTTCAATAGCAGCTTCAGCATTTTCGTCGTCTGGCATTTCTACAAATCCAAAACCCTTTGATTTACCGGTGTATTTATCTGTGATAATTTTTACAGATGAAACTTCACCATACTCCCCAAAAAGCTGTTCTAATTCATTCTCCTGGAGTTTGTAGTCGAGATTTCCTACATAAATGTTCATAATAGTAAAAAATTTAATAAATAAAATAAAGCGATATTAATTATGGAAATTTCAGGGTAAAACCAAGAAGATTTAACTATGCATGGTCAAACTCATAATTCTTTCCTTTTTTAATATCAAATACAAATGTATAAATAAATTTAAATCAGCACATAATAATTTGTCCTGAATTATTAATAAAAATTAGTAAAGCATAATTTCCTTAACATAAACCAAAGCATAAATCAGCATGAGCCGGAACATACATTGATTCCGCAAACAGTTAATTAATTTTTTCATCGCTAAAATTTATACAACCTTTCATCCTTCCTTTATAATCCTTTAGTTAAAATTAGTCAGCATCATAAAAATGTTTAACCGGCAATTAGCAGATAAAGATGAAAGTGTAAGAAAGCTCACACTCTAAATCGGTTGTCTTGTTTTCTCTGAATTTTTCAGCAAGCAATTGAGATAAGAAGGAATCGAGCGTTAGAAAATATCAATGGACAATAAAAAATTAAAAAAATCTAA
Organism: Bacteroidales bacterium; assembly: GCA_046545795.1. GTDB lineage: Bacteria > Bacteroidota > Bacteroidia > Bacteroidales > UBA12077 > JAGXLC01. The sequence continues at coordinate 10,562 of JBKGZD010000021.1, forward strand.
TTAAATTGTTATTTTTGAAGTTGAAAAATTGAATCTATGAAAATACTCTTAATAGACGATTCAACCATTAATAATATTATGATGGAAAATTTGCTCTCTGAATATGGGTATGAAACTTACTCATTGTTAGAGAGTGAAAGAGCTATTAATGTAATTATTTCTTACAAACCAGATCTGATAATTTTGGATTTGATGATGCCCGGTATAAGTGGGTTTGATATCCTTAAGCACATGCAGGAACAATCCATTGCAATTCCCACCCTCGTTGTTTCGGCATATAAGGATGAAGGATATCAAAAGAAAGTGAAAGAATTAGGAGCATTGAAATACTTCACAAAGCCATTTGACCAAAAAGATCTTATAAAGTGTATTGAAGAACATATCGGGTAAAAATGATTGTCTCGCCCAATGTTAAGCTATGACACTTTTACCACAAGAGAAAAAATTACAGTATAGGTATTAATTTCACTTGAAAAGCATACCATTATATCAGTTTAAAGGTTTATCATTTTTTGAATATTTTTTCTACAACCAGCTATCGCTCCTACCTTTTGGAAGTCAAGGAGCATTTATTCTTTTTCTTCTTTGCTAGATTATTTCACTGCATTTTGAATTGTCATAAAAATTGGATTTGAATTCAATAATTCCCTGCCAATTTTATAGGAAGATAAAGCAGTATTTACTTTGATTTATCCGGGATAGTCATTGGCATCCATGTCACACCTGGCCTATAATTATTGGGGTACGAAACCGTCAAAAGCCGAATGACTCTATACCACCGAACGCCGGACATATTGCTACCTCATCTTAAACAGACAGGAAAGGATTTCCGCTGATTTTTTTCGTTTTTAAAATTTTGACATCCAGAACTAAGAAAATTTTTGTGTTTTGGGAACCGAACCATAAAAATGTAAGAAATCTAACAACTTACCGGGCAGGACAATTACCCCCTATGTTATAACTATCTGAATTTTAGAAACTTTATTATTACTGGCATAACTATTGTTATAATAAGAGTGGTTCATAATTTAATAATTTCTAAAACGACAGAAAAAATATGAATAGCAAAATATACATAACAAAATTATTGATTGGCATAGTAATAGTCTTGGTGGGGTTAACCTATGCAAAGACAGGGGTCTCTCAAGCTCAGCCAGTAGGTAACGAGGCATTTGGTGTAGGTTATAATATTGAAACAAGTCGACTTTTGAGCAGTCGTATGTTCATTGAGGGAAATTATACCCTTGGACGGCGTACTTTTGAGATTGGAATTTCTCCAGGCTCATATAACACACAAGGTCAAGGATTTATGTTCAGACATAGGGTGTTTTTGAATAGGGCTAAAAATAACAATCAAGAATTTCAGATTAATGATTATAACATAAGAACATTTGCCCTGTATAAGTTTGTAACATTTTCTTCGAATACGCAAACATTAAGAAAAGACCATAACATACCTGAAACAGAATCTGTATTTGAGAATCAAATTACCAAACCTACTATCAATACTATTGAACATTATCTGGGGTTTGGAATTGAATTCAACGTTTTTAACAAGTTATTCATGGAAACCATTGCTTTAGGCGGAATTAATTTTATCAAAAACAATTCGGAAATTGTAGTTATTGAAGAAAAAATGCTTCCAAAAGCTGACCTGGATCTTACATGGAATTTGAGCATCGGTATGAATTACAGGTTTTGATCCTATGCAACTATATTCGATCAATTTCAGGTACTGCCGGTAAGAAATCTTTACGGTAGTATTTTTTTACAGTGGTTTTGCTATAATCCTCAGACCGACAATGGAAATTACAATCAAGGATATAAATAAAATGCGTAAAAAGTTATATGGTTCATCAAAAACAGCGATCCCCCAGATTGTAGTACCCACAATTCCAATCCCGGTCCACACCGCATATGCGGTTCCAACAGGTATCGTTTTAACAGCGACTGATAAAAAATATACACTAAGAACCATAGCAATAAAAACAACCACCGTCGGTAATATCTTATGAAATCCTTCTGTATATTTCATTCCTATTGCCCAGCCTATTTCAAACAGGCCTGCTATTAATAAATAAATCCATGCCATAGAAAGCGTTTTTAAATTAGTTATGAAAACCCAAAATAATGCCCATATTTGTTTTTGGCAAAGCCAAATAACCATAGTCATCATCAAAATAATTGCTCAAACGATGATTTAAAAACAAAACAAAAGAATTTTTTGCCATCCTTATCGTAATTCCATAAGCAAATTTATTCAAGCGATTGTGGTTTGTGTAAGTTTTCTTAGATTTTGAGTACGGGAAAGAATCACAATCATCATAAACTTTATAAGTATCATGAAACAACCAGTCGGCATAAATTCCCAGGTCTATAAAATTCCCAATATATTCTCCCCTGTCTTTATCAAAATTAATACGCAGATAATATTCCGGTCCAATACCATGAACTACAAATCTTTGTTTGTCATAAACTCCTTCTCCTGGAAGAATAGCATTATCTTTTGTAAAGCGGTAATTATCTTTTTTGTAATGCAGATCTATCCCATTAGAAAAAACATTCGTGAGTTTAAGCTTATATCTTGCTCCACAAACAAGGGAGTGGGTATTCCAGTATTTAATTCCCTCACCTCCATTTGTAGGAAGAAAAAAACTGATTCCCCCATAAAAATGAACAAAATGTTTACTATTCGCTCCAAAATCTGACTCTTTATATAAATCCTCTGTTTCTTGAAACATCACAGTCTTCTGGGGATAAACCGTTATTGAAAATAAGACGAAAGATATAGCAATAAGAATTCTCATTTTATATAGTATTAATGTATTATAATTATTTCTGAGTACTATAGTTCAAGTTACGGAATCGTCATCTCCCTGAGCTCCCCTGCATAAAAAACCCTCAGTAGCTTACCACTATATTTTGGTTTTATATCAATTTTAAATGTTTCCTTTTCTTCCGGATCAATTACAGCATATTCCTTAAGCTGGTCTTTTTCATTAACAATATGATAAAATAAATATGGATGATATGAAAAAGCGGAGGAAGATTCTTTTTTAATTTCCACCCTCACATGGTCCTTCTTCATCTGCAAGTAAAAAAAGTTTTTTGCTTTTTCCTCCTTCTCCGGGAAAAAATAAGATGCCTGGGGAACTCCATAGCCATGTGCGTAGTCGAAATATGGAAACAGGTCTCCTGATTTACATAGCTCATCAAACAGTTTCATATTAGACCATTCTGGGTTTAACTGCCATACACATGCTGCAAAGCCCGCAACGAGAGGTGCTGCAAAAGAAGTTCCCTGGGTAGTTGCCAGCCCAAAGCGACTTTCAGATACAACGTGACCAAATGCAGTAAGGGTGGGTTTAAGCACCATATTTGCATTCGGCCCAAAAGAACTAAAACTTGTATGTATCCCGGTATTTGGATCAATTCCACCCACTGAAATCACACTATCCACATCTGCCGGAGTGGAAAGTACTTTCCATTTGCCAGAGCCTTCGTTGCCCATTGATACAACCACCAGCATTCCTTTAGCGAGGGCTATCCTGGCAGCCTTACTTATAAAACTTGTCCTTCCATCCATATCTTCTTTAAAATAGCGCTTTCTTGTATACCCCAGAGAACTGGAAACAATATCAGCGCCATTTTTATCTGCCCACTCTATAGCCTCCAGCCAATTCTCTTCCTCTGAATAAGGTTCAAAACGAGCATGCTCTGTACGTGCCAGGAGATACTCCGCACCTGTTGCCAATCCTAGTTGCTTTTCATCATTTTTCCCGGCCAGGCATGACAGCACCATTGTACCATGAGAAGAGTGATGAAATACATTTTCAGTATCCTTTACAAAATCATAAGTACCCTTAATCCTGCCATCCCTGAAAAGGTGAGAAAAATAATCGCTTTGATCAGCATGAACAAAACCTGCATCTAAAACAGCAATCCGAATTCCTTTTCCATCAATATCATTTTGTTGAAAAGAATCAGCATCAAACCGATTTAGCTGTTTTTTAAGCAAAGATTCATCAGAAGAAGATAAAGTGTCTTCAATACTATGACTGTAGCTTAAACTTTTCCTTACCTTCACAATCGAATCAACAAATGGTAATTCATCAAGTTCTCCCAGACGATCATGAGCAACATCTACTTTCAGTGCATTAAGCCATCGGCTGGTTGATTTAATAATAAAACCCAATTCTTCAACCTTGCTTATGTACTCACTTTTGACTGGTCGGTCAGTATACTGATCTAACGGCAAACCCTGTATTTGCCTTCTGGAAATTGTTTTAGAATCAAAATATTCATAAGGATCAAAGCTAACACCTTCCTTATCTTCAAGAAAAATCCAGTAACTCGATTGGGTAAAAGCCGTATTGAAAATTAAGCCCAATAAAACAGTACATAGAGTAATACAATATGCTTTCATGAATCATTGATTAGACAGTAAAGGTACTAAATAGCTTTTTTCATACAAAAGGATGTGTTAAATAGTTAAATGATGGCATGAGTAATTTTGAAAAGCAACATTAGCCTACTTAAAAGCATCTATCACACCTTTAATACCATCATTACCAGCGGCTTCAGGCAGAGGAAAATTAAAAATTGTTGAAATGGTAGGAGTAATATGCTCCAGTGAAACATTTTCAGACACTACTCCGCTTTGTAGCTCCATTCCGTACCAAATTAGTGGAACATGACTGTCATAATTATATCCCGAACCTGAATTATCCGGATATTCAACTGTTCCTGGTTCAAATGACAAAAAGATATCGCCGGAGCGTTTTGGATGATAACTTTTTTGAATTTTATTCTTCACCCCATCTCCGAAGTAAGAATCCTTTAATGAAGAAGCTCTTACTGCATAAAGGACCCCGGATTTTTTCTCAAGAAAACGAGCTATTCTCTCCTGAAACCTGTCAATATCATACCCCTTCTGGTCAATTAATCCATGATCTAAATACAACTGTCGATTATAATAGGACTTAACCCATGACTTCTCTTCATAAATAATATTCAGGTAACTATTCAGCAATGATATGGTTGCACGAGGTTTAAAAGTTTTCGTTTGCAACTTCTGTAGCTTTCTGTATTCAGGCATATCAACACTTCCCTTGTCTGAAGTAAGCACCAGCAGAAAATTTTCCTTCCCTACTTTCTCTTCAAGGAAATCCACTAAATGCTCTATATCTTTATCGAGACGATAGAACAAATCTTCCATCTCTTTTGACCTGGAACCAAATAATTCATTGATGTAGGATGATGAAGCTAAAGAAATACTTAACAGGTCAGTATGTTCGTCCTGCCCTAAATTTTCATTTTCTATCAGAGAAAGCACAAAATCTTTTGTGTATGTGTTACCAAAAGGAGTATATTTTAGATATTTAAAGCTATAACTTCTGTCCTTTAGTGAAGACAAATCATATGGAAAGCTGTTTTCCCCTATAAGAGTAAATCCCTTTTCTGCATCGTTTTCATCTGGCATGCTGTTAATATATTTCTCATCCTGAAGAAGTTTATTCCAGGTCTTTTTCATGTAAATCTCCTGCAGCTTCCTTTCATTAAAGTCTTGTACCCATGGGGACAGGGAATCCATATAGTATGTACTTGTCATCCAATTCCCCGAATTATCATTAAACCAGAATGCCCCATCAGACAATCGTCCATTGCCAAAAACTGCAGAAACAGGATTTAAACTCACGCTAAAAATTTTCGATTTACTATTCACCATTTTCATTTCATCTCCCAGGGTTGTGGTAAAAAGTTTCTGTGGTGAATATCCCTCTTTTATATTGATATCAATTCCATCAATTCCACTGTAAGAATCGTCGCTTACAGAAAACTCTATTTCATCGGACAACCTGTTATACCAGTCATCAGAAATAATTCCATGCTCCGCAGGTACACCCCCCGTTGCAAGTGTAGCAAACCCAGGAGCAGATTCTGTCAAAGCATAGCTTAGTTTAGTATTTTGACAATTAAGACCATTGTTAACAACTTTCTTGAAGCCTCCATCTTCCTCAAAATTTTCCCAATACCGCAATAGCATCTCATACCTCATTTGCTCAACAACAACACGCACTATTAGAGCTGGCCGCTTCTGTTTTCGAGGTTGAGCCATTGAAGATAAGGGACAGCAACTCAATATAAAAGCCCCTGATAACATTAGAATGGCAGTATATTTTTTCAAACTATTATATTTTCCCATTTTTCAGACATTAAATTTAAAGTAAATAATATCACCATCTTTAACAATATAATCTTTACCTTCCATCTGCATTTTACCAGCTTCTTTACATGCAGCTTCAGAACCATACTTAATAAAACTCTCATATTTAATGACCTCAGCTTTAATAAATCCGCGCTGGAAATCAGAATGAATAGTTCCAGCTGCCTGGGGAGCTGACGTCCCTTTTTTTACAGTCCATGCTCTAACTTCTTTCGGACCGGCAGTAAAAAAAGTTTGTAAATCAAGAAGTTTGTAAGCGGTTCTGATAAGTTTATTCAGACCTGATTCTTTCAGTCCCATATCTTCAAGGAACAAACGACGCTCTTCTTCTGTTTCCAGTTCAGCAATATCGGCCTCAATAGCAGCAGCTATTTTGATAACTTCAGCATTTTCATCCTGAACGGCATTTTTTACTTCCTGCACATACTTATTTTCTCGCAAAAGTGAAGCTTCATCAACATTACAAACATAAAGAACTGGTTTTTCCGTTAACAATTGCATATCTTTAACAATTGCCCTCTCTTCATTATCCAGCTTCGCTTCTCTGGCAGGTTTCCCTTCAGAAAGAACAATATGGTATTTTTTCAAGACATTTAAAAGCCTTTTAGCCTCTTTATCTCCGGTCTTAACCTGTTTTTCAACCTTACTCATCCTGTTCTCTACAGTCTCAAAGTCTTTTAACTGTAGCTCCATATCAACAATTTGCTTGTCACGTACAGGATCTACACTGGAATCCACATGCGCGATATTATCGTCTTCAAAACATCTTAGAATATGAATTATAGCATCTGTTTCCCTGATATTTGATAAAAATTGATTCCCCAGACCCTCTCCTTTACTGGCTCCTTTCACCAGACCAGCGATGTCAACAAATTCCACAGTAGTTGGAACTACTTTTTCCGGTTTGACCAGGGCTGCAATCTTATCAAGACGCTCATCCGGAACTGGTATTATACCCACATTAGGTTCTATTGTACAAAAAGGATAATTAGCTGATTGTGCCTTAGCATTTGAAAGGCTATTAAACAAAGTAGATTTTCCAACATTCGGTAATCCTACAATTCCGCATCTTAATGACATTATATCCAGCTATTAGAAAAGTTATAAAACGTGCAAAAATAAACTTTTCTGCCGCTAATTATCAATATTATTAACAATATTTTTTTTATAAATAATCACAATTTTTAAGCATACAATTTATTCTAATCAAATGAAAATCGTATTTTTACATGCACAAACAATTTAGGAGATTATTGATTTACAAACAGTTACAAAAAACAGTAATGAACAAAACAGCAGAACTAAAAAAAATTGCCTCACAGGTAAGAAGAGATATTGTTAGAATGGTGCATGCTCAAAGCTCCGGACATCCGGGCGGGTCATTAGGCTGTACAGATTTTATGACAGCACTGTATTTTGAAATAATGAATCACAACCCTGAAAATTTTGATATGGACGGGATTGGTGAAGATATTTTTATTTTATCCAATGGTCATATTTCACCGGTATTTTACAGTGTGTTAGCAAGAAGCGGGTACTTTGATTTGGAAGAACTATCCACTTTTCGCAAAATAGGCTCACGTTTACAAGGGCATCCAGCCACCTCAAAAAATCTTCCCGGCGTAAGAATAGCATCCGGTTCTCTTGGACAGGGCGTATCAGTGGCTCTAGGAGCTGCGTTAGCAAAAAAGCAAAACAAGGATGATAATTTTGTCTATGCCCTTTGTGGAGATGGTGAGATGCAGGAAGGACAAATATGGGAGGCACTTATGTTTGCTGCAGCAAAAAAGATTGACAATATTATTCTAACAGTAGATTATAACGGAAAACAAATAGACGGACCTACCGATGAAGTTATGCCCCTGGGAGACATTAAAAAGAAATTAGAAACATTTGGATGGGATACCCTGACCATGGATGGAAACAAAATGGAAGAAGTAATAAAAACACTTAAAGAGGCAAAAAATAAAACAGGTAACAACAAACCCGTTGCCATAGTTATGAAAACCGAGATGGGAATGGGTGTGGATTATATGATGGGTACACACAAATGGCATGGTGTAGCGCCTAATGACGAACAACTGGAGAATGCACTGGAGCAACTTGAAGAAACATTGGGTGATTTTTAAAAAATCATATTCATTTATGAATGAGCTGGGTTGAAAAACTTTTAAAAAATAATATCGTTTGAATACCAGAGAAAGATTTATAAACAATCAAACGCAAATTGAACTATGAAAAATATTGTTATTATCGCCCACGACGCAAAAAAACCGGAAATGGTTCAATTTCTCAGTGAAAGGATGGATTGGCTTCAAGACATAAATATTATCGCCACAGGACGTACGGCGGAATATGTTGAATCCAACAAAATCCACGTAAAACACATGAGCCCTGGAAAATATGGGGGATACCACGAAATTACAGAAATGATCAAGAAAGGGGAGATAGACATAGTTTTCTTTTTCAGAGATCCTAATGTCACACAACCTCACCACGAAGATATTCAAGGCTTGCTGGACGAATGTGATAAAAATTATATCCCAATAGCAACCAATAAAGTAAGCGCTGAACTACTCATTCTGGGTTTATTAAAGAAAGAAGATTACGAAAGATTAAAAAACAAAGAATAATTATAAATAAAACGCAAAACAAAATTGGTGAAACCAGCTCCATAAATAAAACATAGATATTAAAAGGAAAAGAAGTTATTTGATAAGGTGAATGGTTTCATCCCACAAAAAAAGACAAGTAAATGGAAAAACTCATAGCAAAAGAATCTAAAGCAACCAGAGCAGGATTTGGTGCAGGATTATACGAATTAGGCAAGACAAATAAAGATGTCGTAGCCCTTGTAGCAGACCTGAGTGGCTCTTTAAAAATGAATGATTTTATTAAAGACTTCCCAGATAGATTTTACCAATGTGGGATAGCAGAAGCAAACATGATGGGGACTGCAGCTGGTCTAACGATAGGAGGTAAAATTCCATTTGCTGCTTCATTCGCAAACTTTGCAACAGGAAGAGTATATGACCAGGTCAGACAATCTATAGCATATTCACAAAAAAATGTTAAAATATGCGCCTCGCATGCAGGGGTAACACTCGGAGAGGATGGTGCGTCTCATCAGATTATGGAAGATATTGGACTTATGAAAATGTTACCCAATATGACGGTCATTAATCCATCTGACTATAATCAAACAAAAGCAGCGACAATAGCAATAGCAGAACATTACGGCCCGACATATCTCAGATTCGGACGCCCAAATGTACCAAATTTCACACCAGAAGATCAAAAATTTGAAATTGGCAAAGCAATACTGATGCAGGAAGGTACAGATGTAACTATCTTCGCGACAGGTCATCTATTATATTCCTCAATTAAAGCAGCAGAAACGCTCTATGAAAAAGGCATTTCTGCGGAGGTTATTAACATCCATACCATCAAGCCTTTAGATATTGAAGCTGTTATAGAATCAGCCAATAAAACCAAAGCAGTTGTTACAGCAGAGGAACACCTTAGAAATGGAGGATTAGGAGACAGCATCGCCCAGACACTGGCAAGAAAAAATCCGGCACCAATAGAAATGGTGGCAATGAATGATACTTTTGGAGAAAGTGGTAAACCCGCTGACTTACTGAAAAAATATAACCTGGACATCCCTGATGTAATAAGTGCAGTGGAAAAAGTCATTGAAAGAAAAAAACAATATAATGGAAAAATAATTTCCTCTGCCTCCTGAAGTCAACCGGAAAAGATATGACAGAATACCCTGATAATGAAGTCCTTTCGCTATTCAGAAATGAAGAAACGAGAAATTTTGCGTTTAAAATTATTATAAAAAAGTACCAGGAAAGACTTTATTGGCATATCCGTAAAATAGTCATTAGCCACGATGATGCTGATGATGTTTTGCAAAACACATTTATCAAAGTATGGAATAGTCTTGACAATTTCCGGGAAGACTCCAAATTATATACCTGGCTTTACAGGATAGCAACCAATGAATCGCTTACTTTCCTTAAACAAAAAAGGAAAAAATTATTTGTTTCGTTTGTTGATGTGGAAAATCAACTGAAAAACACCATGGAAAGTGATGATTATTTTAATGGCGATTATATTCAGCTTAAACTACAAAAAGCAATTCTTACGCTTCCGGAAAAACAAAGATTGGTTTTCAACATGAAATATTTTGATGAAATGAAATATGAAGACATGTCTGAAATCCTGGGCACTTCAGTAGGAGCATTAAAAGCATCTTTTCACCATGCTGTAAAAAAAATTGAAAAATACCTGAAAGAAGATTAAACCATTTGATATACAGATAGTCATGCGTTGTGAAGAATAAAAAAATATATAAACCGTTAAACTTTTATAATACGCAAAGGTCAAAAGACAATAAAGGGGGAAATAGGACATGAAACTTAATGATAAAATAAACAAGGAACTGCCATTCCATGTTCCTGAAGGTTATTTTGATAACCTGCCGGATAAAATCCTGGAAAAATGCCAGGCGAACGAAGAAAAAAGCAAGAAAAGCTCACCAATACACATACTCAAGCCAGCGCTTTCTCTTGCAGCTATGTTTATTGGATTCGCAGTTATTGCATATCTTGCGGTAAGTTTGGTTAAAAACCCTACCGAAGAACCTTATGTGCCAAAGGATATAGCCAGGGCTAATTATGAAAAGAATTTTTCTTCAGAGCAGGAATTTATTGAAGCCATAAAAAATGGAGAATTTGTGGATTCCGGAGAAGAACAAAGTGAATACATAGACTACCTTCTGAATGATGACATCGACTATGGCGTAATAATCGATGAGCTTAACAATAAAAAGAAAGATACATCGAGGGAATAATAAATCATGTTATACTGGCATGGCTACTTTCTCTTAATATTCGTAACGAGTAAAACTATAACATATAAGGTATCTTGAATACCAAGAGACTTCAAAATACAAGGATACCAAAAAACAAAAAGCATATGCAATTACATCAAAAAATATTAATTCTGTCGATTTGCTTGCTTTTATCAATTTCCGCGGCAGGACAGGAAGACAAAAACCAATCAATAAGGGAACAAATCCAAACAGAAAAAATTGCTTTTTTTACAGAAAAAATAGGATTAACAATGCAGGAAGCTGAGAAATTCTGGCCGGTCTATAACGAATACTGGGACAAAAAAAACAAAATCGACGAAGAGAGAAAGAAGTCAATGAATGCATATTTAAATAATCCTGATAATTTTTCAAGAAAGGAAATTGAAGAACTGGTAGACAATTATGTAGATTATCGAATGCAAAAGGCTGAACTCTTAGAAGAATATCACCAGAAATTTAAAGAAGTTTTACCGGTTGAAAAAGTAGTAAGAGTTTATGTCGCTGACTATGATTTCAAAGCTTACTTACTTAACAAAATAAAAAATAAGGAAGAATAATTGTTCAGCATTTTAAGCTCTTGGGATATATAAATCCGACTTCAGTCACTTGCAAAAAACAATGATTTCTCCTATCTTCGGGATTATTCACAACTAAAATTCTTCCGAGTATGAAAAATTCCCGAAAACGTATCATTGTATACATTGTAATCATTTTATTTGTCCTGCTCATAATTGGCGGCATATTTATAAACAGGATATCAACCAAAGCTATTCCGGATTATGATGAAAATATAGAAATTTCTGAAGTAACTGACAGCATTAAAGTATATAGAGATAGTCTGGCTATTCCGCATCTTTTTGCTAACAATGAAAAAGACCTGTACACTGCTGTTGGATACACGATGGCGCAAGACAGACTGTGGCAAATGGATTTGTTACGGAGAGGAATTACTGGACAACTTTCCGAAATTTTTGGAGAAGATTTACTCCAGACAGATATTTTAATGCGTTCCTTGCGTGTTCAGGAAAAATCAAAGGAAGTATTACAAAACACTCCCCCCGAAATCATAAAAGCTCTTGAAGCTTTTTCAGAGGGAGTAAATCAATATATCAAAAATAACAGGGACGAATTACCTCCCGAATTTTCTATCCTCCAATATGAGCCTAAGCCATGGAAACCAATACATTCAGTTAACCTGATCGGATATATGGCCTGGGACCTTACAATGCCATGGAGTTATGAAATTGCATTATACAAATTAAAAAATAAACTCAATACAGAAAAATACCAATCCCTGATTCCTGATATTGAAAAACAGAAAACTTATGTGTATCCAGATACAGAGGAAGATTCTCTTCTTACTTCAATAGCTGGGTATTTACACAAACAAAATAATAAACTTTCAGCGCTGGGACTGGAGCTTTTTACCGGAAGTAATAACTGGGCAGTTTCAGGAGACAAGACAGCTTCAGGAAAACCATTGCTCGCAAATGACATGCACCTCGGATTATTTAGCCCTGGGATATGGTACCAAATGCATCATTCAGTGGAAAATGGTTTGAATGTTAAAGGCCTTGTACTACCAGGGCAACCTTTTGTAATTGTTGGACATAATGATACAATCGCCTGGGGAATGACCAATGTAATGCTTGATGACATGGACTTTTACAAAGAAACAATTCACCCGGATGATTCGGGTAAATATAGATTGAATGGGCAATGGGAAGATTTTGACATAGTCACGGAAAATATTCCGGTTAAAGGAAAAGATACAGTCCGGAGAAAAATTCGCTATAACCACAGAGGGCCAATCATATCAAAACACAAAGACATTGAGAATGAAAGTATATCAATGCGGTGGATAGGTAATGAATACAGCAATGAACTCCGCAGCGTTTATAGGTTGAATCATGCAGGAAGCTGGGAGGATTTCAAAGATGCTGTGCGAACCTTTTCTGCGATAAGCCAAAATATCGTATATGCAGATATCAATAATAACATCGGGCTGTATTGTTGTGCCGGTATTCCCATACGAGAAGGGAATGGTATTGGTCTTTATCCGGGCGATACAACTCAATATGACTGGAAAGGATTTGTCCCTTTTGAAGAATTGCCGCATACTTATAATCCACAAGAAGGAATAGTGGCTTCAGCAAATAATCGCACAGCGGGTGAAGATTATCCATACTATATCAGCCGCTGGTTTGACCTTCCTTCCAGGATTAACCGGATAAGGGAATTGCTGCAAAGCAAGGAGAAACTAACTGTGGAAGACTTTATGAATATACAGACAGACTATAAATCAAATATGGCAGAGAGAATAAAACCCATCATATTAGATTATCTGGAGAAAACTAAAGCTGATTTCAGTGAATCTGAAACTGAAGGTTTAAAACTTCTGAAAAATTGGGATGCTGAATACACAAAAAGCAGCGCGGCAGCGCTAATATTTGAACAATTCTATATCAACTTTGCCAAACAACTTGTAGAAAAAGAACTTGGTGATTCACTTACAGAACTCTTTATGGGCAAGAGAATTATGGTAAGAAATTTGGTAGACAGGGTATTAGAAGAGGAGTCAGTATGGTTTGATGAAAACAACCGGGAGAATATACTGACAGAAAAAATAACAAATGCATACCAGATTGCTATAAAGGAACTATCTGATAATAATGGAACCAATCCTGAAACATGGAACTGGGGAAATCACCATACATTAACATTGAAACATCCTTTAAGTGAGAAAAAAATCCTGGACAAAATTTTTAAATTGAACCGCGGTCCTTTTCCGGTGGGTGGTAGTTATCATACAGTTTCTCCTTATAGTTACTCTTACAATAAACCGTATGAAGCAGATCATGGTGCATCTCACCGGCATATTTTTAACACAGCTGACTGGGATCAATCGGTTTCTGTCATCCCTACAGGAACATCCGGAATTCCTAACAGTGAACATTATTGCGATCAAACTGTGAAATATATCAACAATCAATATTATCCTAACATTATAAATAAAGATTCTGTGATTGCAAGAGCCATGTATAAAATGACATTTGTAAAAAAAGACTGACTTTGTATCATTAGCAAAAAAGCACCAATGCTTATATAGACTTATAAAAAAGTTCAATAGATTTAAACTTTTTAAAACACAAAATTTTATGGAAACATATAAAATAACGTATACAGGAGACCTGAGAACAGAAATCATTCATGAAAGATCAGGGCAAAAAATTCTAACTGACGCACCAGTAGACAACAGGGGGAAAGGAGAATACTTTTCTCCTACAGACCTTGTTTCCAGTGCATTATGTAGTTGCATTTTTACCATAATGGGAATTACGGCCAGGGAGCATAATTTCTCGATTGACGGTGCTACTGCTACAACAAATAAAATTATGCGTAATGATCCCAGGCGAATTAAAGAAGTTCAAATTGAATTTGATTTTACCCCTGTTGAACTTACAGATAAGCAAAAAGAACTTTTAAAGACATTGGTTCATGCAAGCCCGGTACCAAGAAGTCTTCACCCTGATATTCAACAGAATATTTCATTAAAATTTAAGGATGAATAACCAATAACCTCCTAACAGTTAAAGTTTTTCTTTCT
>JBKGZD010000022.1:0-25045 GCA_046545795.1 Bacteroidales bacterium
TAGGGAGTCTGCAAACTAAAGACGATAGAGAACCCCTATTTTTATAGATGCTTCCGGGGCATCTTTTATAATATATTTTACTTCTCCAAAACCATCAATATCCTCGATAATTTCAAACTGAACGCCGGCTCCAATATTGCCACCTAATCTGTTTGCAATATTCAATCCTCCTATTCCAAATGCATTGAAACCAAAATCATCTAAAAAGGAATAGTGAAAATCTAAATTCCCTTCCATTTTGGGTAAAAACATAAAATCTACGGATGTTCTTAAATTTTCTAAAAGGAAATCCAGATCATATGTTACTTTTAAGATAGCACCCACTGGAGGGTCAGAGCGCAATTCCGCACCTACTCCCGTTTTTATTGTTTGCCCGTAAGTGTTTTTGAAACTGGCTGATGCCAATACAATGATAAGTAGAACTATAAAATATTTTTTCATTTTGATTTTTTTAAATCCTTATTGTGAGTTTATAACTACAAATTAAAAACTATTTATTAAAAACAAAAAATTTTATCTTAACGAAACGTCCATGATAATAAATAAACATGATTATCACAAAAGGAAATGTTTATTTTATCATGGTAAGTTCCATAAGACCTTAAAAAATTAAAAAATAAACTTATGAAACTTTATAGAATAAAAAACGATAAAAATGATAAATTTGTAAGATACAATAATAAAATTACATCTCATGGCAGAATCTACAGGAGAAATAGTTCAAATCATCGGCCCCGTAATTGACATTAGTTTTGAAAAATACGGGGGAGATATACCTAATATTTATGATGCTCTGGAGGTAACACGTAACGATGGCAAAAAACTAATTGTGGAATGTCAGCAGCACATCGGTGAACATACGGTCAGGGCAATTGCCCTGGATTCAACTGATGGGTTGCGCAGGGGAATGAAAGTGCACGCTACCGGTGCATCAATTAAAATGCCTGTTGGCCAACAACTAAAAGGAAGGTTGCTGAATGTAGTTGGAACACCAATTGATGGCATGAGTGAATTGAATAGAGAAGGCGGGTACCAGATTCACCGGAAAGCCCCTGAATATACTGATTTAACAACCGATACTGAAGTACTGTACACCGGCATTAAAGTTATTGATCTTATTGAACCTTACCTGAAAGGCGGTAAAATAGGATTGTTTGGTGGTGCTGGGGTGGGTAAAACAGTTTTAATTATGGAAATGATTAATAATATTGCGAAAGCATATTCCGGATTGACTGTTTTTTCAGGTGTAGGAGAAAGGACAAGAGAAGGGAATGATTTGTTGCGCGAGATGATTGAATCTGGTGTTATTAAGTACGGGGAAGAATTTAAGAAAAGTATGGAAGCCGGAAGCTGGGACCTATCGAAAGTAGACACAAAGCAGCTTCAGGAATCCCAGGCTACCTTGGTTTTCGGACAGATGAATGAACCCCCCGGAGCCAGGGCAACTGTTGCGTTATCTGGCCTTACTGTTGCAGAAAGTTTCCGTGACGAAGGAACTCACGAAGGAGGAGGAAGAGATATCTTATTTTTTATCGATAATGTTTTCCGTTTCACACAGGCAGGATCAGAAGTGTCTGCTTTACTCGGGCGTATGCCGTCCGCTGTTGGTTATCAGCCTACTTTAGCCACTGAAATGGGTGAGATGCAGGAAAGAATTACTTCAACCAAACATGGATCAATTACATCTGTCCAGGCGGTTTATGTGCCTGCTGATGACCTGACAGACCCTGCACCTGCTACTACTTTTAGCCACCTGGACGCAACAACTGTTTTGAGCCGGAGAATAGCTGAATTGGGAATATACCCGGCTGTTGATCCTTTAGATTCAACATCGAGAATTTTAACTCCGGAAATTGTTGGCGAAGAACATTATAAGGTTGCACAGGAAGTGAAAGAAATTTTACAAAGAAACCGGGAATTACAGGATATTATAGCTATTCTTGGTATGGATGAGCTTTCGGATGAAGATAAAATAATTGTCCACAGGGCAAGAAGAATACAACGCTTTTTATCTCAACCGTTCCATGTTGCTGAACAGTTTACAGGTAAAAAAGGAGTGTTTGTCCAGATAAAGGATACCATCAGAGGTTTTAGGATGATACTGAACGGCGAGGTGGATAAATACCCGGAATCTGCATTCAGCATGGTTGGAACAATAGACGAAGCCATTGAAAAAGGGGAAAAGTTACTTACAGAAACAACATAATCTTTTATGGATATACAACTCGAGATACTTTCTCCCGAAAAAACAATCTATAAGGGCAAGGTGAGTTCTATAAGAGTTCCCGGCTCACTGGGAGATTTTACGGTACTGCAATATCACGCCCCGATAATTTCAACTCTTGAAAAAGGAAAAATTAAGATAGAAGAACAAGGAGGAAATCCAGAATATTTTGATATTGAGGGTGGTATTGTTGAAGTACATAAAAACAAAGCAATAATACTTGCCGAAGAACCTTGATTTAAGTTTAATATATTGCTATACGCACCAAACATTTTCTATGCCTTCAGTTAAATTTCTAGTTTTAAGATTTAGTTCAATAGGAGATATTGTTCTTACTACACCTGTTGTTAGAGCTTTAAAACAACAAGTGGAAAATGCAGAAGTTTATTATTTTACAAAATCCCAATATAAAGCTTTACTTGAAGCAAACCCATACATCGATAAAATTATATGCCTTGAAAATAACCTTTCCAAACAGCTCAAGATACTTAAAGGGGATAATATAGATTACATAATTGACCTGCATCATAATTTAAGAACAGGCAGAATTAAACATTCGCTAAAGAGAATAGCCTTTTCTTTCGATAAACTTAATTTAAAAAAATGGTTACTGGTAAATTTTAAGATAAATAAATTGCCGGATAAGCATATAGTAGACAGGTATTTTGAAACAGTTGATTTATTTGATGTAAAAAATGATGGCAAAGGTCTGGATTATTTTATTCCACCGAAAGATGAAGTTGCGCTTGAAGTTTTTCCAGATGATTTTCAGAAGGGTTATATAGCTTTTGTGATTGGTGCTAAGCACAATACGAAACAATTAACAATAGAAAAGGTCAAAGGAATAATACAACTTTTGAATTATCCTGTGGTATTTTTAGGTGGAAAGGAAGACTACCAAACAGCTGAAAAAATCACCTCTGATTTTCCGGGTAAAACATTCAATGCATGCGGGCTTTTTAATATTAATCAGTCAGCATCTATTGTTAATCAGTCTAATCTGGTAATAACTCATGATACAGGTCTTATGCACATCGCTGCTGCTTTCAAAAAAAAGATTATTTCTGTTTGGGGAAATACCGTTCCTGAATTTGGAATGTATCCCTATAATCCTCATAAGGAATCACTCATTTTTGAAAACAAAGGATTGTATTGTCGTCCCTGTTCAAAAATAGGATTTAAAAAATGTCCTAAAAAGCACTTTCGTTGTATTAATGAACTGGATGAAAAGCAAATAGCGGAATCTGCGAATAAATTGTTTTAATCCGAACGTTTCAAATGGTTATTTTTAATTTTTTATAGGTCATATGGAACTTACCATGATAAAATAAACATTTCCTTTTGTGATAATCATGTTTTTTTACCATGGACATTTCATAAGTTTAATTTTCAAAGGTCTTATGGACGTTTCATGAATGATTCCCATCCCCAATTTTTTTATTTAGCATTCATAAGAAAGAAAAACTTTAACTGTTAGGAGATTAAAAACTTTGCTGATAATTTGAAGCACCAGAATCACTCAAGATTATCCAAAAACGAGGTTACAAAATTAATGGTAAATCAATTAAGAACTGAAAAATCGTTTAATTGGTCAAATGCGAATTTCTTAAAATCATTAATCTCTCCTTCACATGTAGCATATTCCGGCTGCTCATTGCTTCCGCTGCATACTATTGATTGCCTAATGTTGACTCATGAGAATAACAATGATAATTTTAAAATATACTTCTACTTCTGAATTTGCCTAATAAAGAGGATAAAAGAAAACCCAGGACTATTTTGTCCTGGGTTTTTATGAATGAATTAATGAGGGATTATTTTGGAATTTACCTTATTCCCCCACTTCCTTGCATTTCTTCCATTACATTATTAATAATGTTTTCATATTTCTCACTTAACTCTCCAGTACCATGATTATTGGTAATCTGGGACAACCTGTGTATAATGTGTAGTGCCATTCTTTTATCATTTTCCACTGAACTTGCAAACGGCTCTTGTAGATTAGAATAGTAATTAATTTCTTCTTCCATATACTTGGCTAATTCTTCAGCCAATTCTTCAGCTTTATCGTTTGCACCTGCTTTATAGTATTCCTCAACCAGGTCGACCACCCAAATATCGTATGGAATTTTGGAGTGCGGGAATAGTTCCACTGCTCTGTCAAGAACTTCTATGGCTTTATTATTTTCTCCCTTTTCATTCAGCGCACCTGCCAGCCGGGCAAATTTATTCCTCACCCGTACGACTTGTGTTGTTCTTCGGGTTGTATAATCTATGTAAACATCTTCTTTGTTGATATTTCCCCATTTAAATTTATCCATTAGATTGTCGTACATGGAGTCAACAGCCACCTTTCCTGCCGTGATTTGGTCCTCCGCTTCTGTTTTCACAGGTATTAATCTATAAGCAAAACCTTCTTCCTGCAAATAATCCTGCAAACCCAGGTTACCTTCCTTGCTTGGTGAGACAAAGTAAATAGGTCTTTCCCAGTTGTTGTGAGCAAGAAGGTCAATAATCATCATCTCACTTTTTGTTAATCGCGATTTATTAATCTTCCATCTTATCTCGTCAACAATTTCATCTGCATCTTCTTCTTTAACTGTACCATTATTGACTACCTTTGCAGAATCCACATTTACTTTTAGTTGTTTTGTTGGCATATAATCCACTTTTTGGTTTCCATAGGTTGATAACTTTGTTTGTGAATTATCACTACCAATAAAATCAATTACTTGTTTGACGTCTACATAGTCCTTAATTCTTACCTGGATGGGGATGTCATCTCTTGTGCCTTGTTTGTACTGTTCTTTTTCAAGGCTGAATGGTACAGGCTCTGACTCATATGCTTTTCTCTTCATTTGGTCAATATACCAGTCTGTGTTTAATAAACTAAGATTGACTACCCGGACATCTGTTCTTATTCCTTCTACCTCTTGTGCATACCATAACGGGAACGTATCATTATCTCCATGTGTAAAAATGATTGCATTAGGAGCACAGGTATTGAGGTAATTATATGCAAAATCTCTGGCAACATAACGATTTGATCGATCGTGATCGTCCCAGTTTTCTTTGGCCATAATACCCGGAACCAGTATTAGCGATGCAAGTGTCACAGAGATTGCACTAACAATATTTGGAGCTTTTTTCCTTACTAGCTCGTAAAGTGATAATACACCTAGTCCAATCCAGATTGCAAATGCATAGAAGGAGCCTGCATAGGCATAGTCCCTTTCTCTTGGCTGCAGGGGAGGCTGATTCAGATATACCACAATCGCTATTCCGGTTAAAATAAAGAGTAAAAGAATAACAGTAAAGTCCTTTGGTTTCTTTTTATAGTGGAAGAAAAATCCTATCAGACCAAGCAACAATGGTAGCATATAGTAAGTATTCCGCCCCGGATTATTTTTAAATTTTGAAGGCAACCCTTCTTGTGTTCCAAGTCGCATTTCGTCAAGAAATTTTATTCCACTGAGCCAATTGCCGTGCATAACCTCACCATGTCCCTGGATATCATTTTGTCTGCCTGCAAAGTTCCACATGAAGTATCGAAGGTACATATGACCCACCTGGTACTTAAAGAAGAACTTTAAGTTTTCTCCAAAGGTAGGCACATTTTTAACCTGCTGCTCTCCTCCCTGGTTAACAGTTACTTTTCTGCCCTCAATATCTGCCCATTTTTTGTATTCACGGACATGATTTTGTTGCCTGCTATACATACGAGGGAAAAAGGTAGTGAACCTGGAGTCAAATTCATAGTGAGGATTTAATGAATATGACTTTTTATATTGACCATCTTTTTTTACATACGTGTGAGGTTCCTTAACATCTACAACCGGAGCATTATAATATTGACCGAAAAACAGAGGATGTTGTCCGTATTGTTCTCTTTTGAGATAGTTGTAAAGTGCAAAAATAGTTTCAGGGTCATTTTCATCCATTGGAGGATCTGCAGAAGATCGGATAATTATCATAGCATATGATGAATAACCGATGACTATAACCGTAAATACAAGAAGGATGGTGTTAAGAATAGGTTTAGTGTGTTTGTGAGTGTAATATAATCCCCAGCTTATAACTCCTGCAAGCAGCAACAGATAAAAAGCAGTGCCGCTCTCGAATGGTAATCCAAGCCCATTTACAAATAAGAGCTCAAACACTCCCGCAAGCCTTACTAATCCTGGAATAATCACCCACATGAAGGTTGCCAGCAGCAGTATTGATAGTAAAGATGCACCAATTATACCTTTGCGGGTAACTTTATATTTTTTAAAATAATAAACAAAAACAATTGCAGGGATAGCAAGAAGGTTAAGCAAATGAACGCCAATTGATACACCCATTAAAAAGGCAATTAGAATTATCCATCTGTTACTGTGTTCTTTATCTGCAATATTTTCCCATTTTAGGATGGCATAAAAAACAAAGGCTGTAAACAGGGATGATAGCGCATAAACCTCTCCTTCCACTGCTGAAAACCAAAATGTATCTGAGAATGTAAAAGCCATTGCTCCGACAATTCCACTCCCAATAACGGCCCAAATATGGCTTTTATCCTTTTCTACGGGGTATATTTTTAAAGCCAGGTGGACGATTGTCCAATACAGGAACAATATTGTGAATGCACTTGCTAAGGCAGACATACTGTTCATCAGTGCTGCTACATTGGAAGTGTCCGGAGCAAACATTGTAAAGAAACGTCCCAGAAGCATGAAGAAAGGTGCTCCCGGTGGATGCCCAACCAATATTTTATATGCTGAAGCTATGAATTCACCACAATCCCAAAAACTGGCTGTGGGCTCAATTGTTAAAAGGTATACTGTTGCAGCTATTAAAAATACTATCCAGCCTGTTATCCGATTGATGCGCTTAAAGTTTTCCATACGGTATTTGATTTTTTATAGTCCGAATTTATAAATATCGTATTAAATGAAATTTTATTTCAGCTTTTAACTAATTTTAAAAAATTCAACCACTTCGAATGGATTGAATTTTATATCTTTGTTGGCGTAAAGATAAAACAAAATTATCGATGAATTTGTCAAACTCATCAAAAAATAGAACTATGGCAAAGAATACTATGGAAAATGATTCCAACGCAATTAATATTATTGGAGTTGGAACAGAGATCACTGGCGATATTAATACCAATGGTGATATAAGGATTGATGGTTTTCTATCCGGTAATATTATTACGGAAGGAAAACTGGTAGTAGGAGAAACCGGAAAGATAAAAGGCGAAGTGAATTGTAAAAATTCCGAGGTTTTAGGAATGATTGAGGGTAAGATTAAAGTTAAGGAGTTATTGACTTTGAAATCTTCTGCAAGAATATATGGCGACATAATAACCAAGAAGCTTTCAATCGAACCCGGATCAATGTTTACTGGTAATTGTAATATGAATGATGAGGCTTTATCAGATGTTAAGCCGCAAGACTCAAAATTTGAGAAAAAAGATAAAGACAAAGAGAAAGAACCAAAAAAGCCCGTTTAACGAATATGTTAAATATTCTTCCCTTGGCTTCCAAATGCTGGTAGTTATTATGATTGCTGTTTTTGGAGGAATGGAAATAGACAAAATGGTTAAAGGACTGGAGTTTCCTCTTTTTACTGTGCTTTTCTCTTTAATAGGAGTAGTGTTGAGTATTTATTATGCAATTAAAGATTTTGCTCGATTTAAATGATACATATCAAAAAATTTTTACTTCAGCAATTAGGGGTTTTAATATCAACTTACGGAGTTGGGTTTTTAATATTTAAAATTTTTTTCCCCCAGTATTTTTTTCCATTCTTAGCAGCGATACCAGCATTTTTTTATCTTCTTCATTATATTTTTTATGCATTAGCATTAAAAGCTGTAAAGGAGGATCACAGGAAATTCCCTTCGCGCTTCCTGGTTCTATTTGGCGTAAAAATAGGAGTATTGTTGATTTTTATTTTGCTCTATTCTGTTACTAACCCGGATAAAGCCGTCCCCTTCCTTATTTCTTTTTTTGTTGTATATCTTATTAACACAATTTTTTTAGTCTTCAAGGTTGTCAAGCTTATGAAAAGTTCTCATTAATCTGGGAATCTTTATAGAGCCCATTTCTAACTGTTAATTAAATAACATTGTTAAAAAATTAACAGTTTTCTTTGAAATTTGAAAAATTACATATATTTTTGACTCCAATCATGCAAAATAAAAAACAGACAACATATTTACCATCAATTCTTTAATTAAACTTTACCTGACGAAAAACATCTTGTTATAAATATTTAAATTTTTACTTTTACAGCGAAAATATTATACATAAAAGTCTTGATACTATGGAAAGCAAACTTCAGGAATTAACGAACAAACTCTACAACGAGGGTGTAGAGAAAGCGAACAAAGAGGCTGAGAAAATTTTGGAAGATGCCAAAAAAGAAGCCGAGAAGAAAGAAAAAGAGGCCAGGGAAAAAGCCGATGAAATTATTGAGAATGCTAAGAAAGAAGCAGAAGATTTAAAAAAGAATGTTGAATCTGAACTTAGTTTAGCTGCCACACAAACTTTACGGGAAGTAAAAAAACAAATTACAGAGCTTATAAGTGAAAAAGCGGTCAAAGAACCTGTAAAAGAGTCATTGAACGATACTGAATTTATTAAGAAAATTATCGAGAACACAATAAAAAACTGGAACCCGCAGGAAGGCGACAAAACAGATGTTACAGTGATGATTCCTAAAAACATGGAAAAAGAACTTAAACAACATCTGGAAAATAAAGTTGCAAAAGAATTGAAAGCAGGCATCACTGTGCAGGTTTCTGAGAGAATGAAGGGAGGATTTTCCATAGGTCCTTCGGATGGCTCCTATAAAGTTACATTTTCTGATAAGGATTTTGAAAATTTCTTTAAGTCCTACCTGAGACCAAGAACAGTTGAAATGCTTTTTGAAAAAGAACAAAAAGACGATGAAAAATAGTCAGTTGTTTAGAAAATATTATCATTGTCTGATTGCTGGATTGCCTGACCTTTTCCTTGATGAAACAGAGGTGTCCTTTTCTATGCTTGATTTTAAAAATAATCTCAAGTATGAATTATATGACAATGATTACGAATTTGTTCGCCTGCTCTTCCTGCCATACGACAACAAAAATTTACTGAATTACCTTCAGGAAAACTATAAGGATTTTGATAAACTAGCCAATTTTAATCCTGAAATTTTAGAAACAGAACTTGATCCGGAGGAAAGAACTTTTGTTCTGCCTCAATATATGTATGACTTTGTGAGTGATTATAAGGAGAATAAAGATGACCGGACCCTTAAGCAATGGGAGAATCTGTTAACAGAAAAATATTATAATCATGTGCTCAGCTCACAAAATCAATTCATCCGGGATTGGTTTACTTTTGAAATGAATGTTACCAATTTATTGACCGGAATAAACTGTAGAAAGTTTGAAAGAGACCCGGAAGAAGAATTGATTGGAGATAATTTTGTAACTGAGGCAATTAAGAGGAGTAGTGCAAAAGATTTTGGGCTGGAAGTAGAACTCAACTATGCAGGCAATGTGATCCAGATAGCCGAAAAGGAAAACCTGTTAACCAGAGAAAAAAATATTGACCAGTTTAAATGGGATAAAATAAACGAGCTAACTCTTTTCCACTATTTTTCAATCGAGGTGGTTCTTGCCTATATCCTTAAGTTGAAGATGATATACAGATGGATGAGCCTTGATGAGAAAACAGGAAGAGAAATGTTTGAGAGATTAATTGATGAATTAAAAGATAGTTTTGAATTTTCAAAAGACTTCATAATCAATGAGCAAAGAAGATAATATCACAAGAGGAACAATTACCGGCATTATTGCTAACTTGATCATGGTTGAAGCCGACGGGCCGGTACAGCAAAATGGAATATGTTTCATTCTGCAAGAAGACAGCAAGTTAATGTCCGAGGTCATTAAGGTCAACGGCAAAATTGCCTATATCCAGGTTTTCGAAAGTACACGGGGAGTTCACGTTGGGGATAAGGTAGAATTTGTAGGGCACATGCTCGAAGTTAACCTTGGTCCTGGCATTTTGTCAAGGAATTATGATGGATTACAAAATGACCTTGACCAGATGGAGGGCATATTCCTGAAAAAGGGAGAGCAAACAGAAGCTCTTGACCAGGATAAAAAATGGGATTTTAAACCTTTGGCTAAAGAAGGAGATGCGGTTTCTGCCGGATCTTGGCTGGGTGAGGTGACTGAGAACTGGCTACCCCATAAAATTATGGTTCCTTTCAAAATGACCGGGAAATATAAGGTTAAAAGTGTAGCAAAAGAAGGGGAATATACTGTCAATGATACTATTGCTGCGATAGAAGATGAAGACAGCAATGAATATAATATCACAATGGTTCAACAATGGCCTGTAAAGCTTGCTATAAAAGCATATAAGGAAAAACCCAGACCTTTCAAACTTCTTGAGACAGGTATCCGGACAATAGATACACTTAACCCAATGGCAGAAGGTGGGACAGGTTTTATTCCAGGGCCATTTGGTAGTGGAAAAACCGTACTGCAGCATGCCCTGTCTAAACAGGCAGAGGCAGACATGATTATTATGGCGGCCTGCGGTGAAAGAGCAAACGAGGTAGTAGAAATTTTTACAGAATTCCCGGAACTTGAAGACCCAAGAACAGGACGGAAATTGATGGAACGAACCACAATTATTGCTAATACCTCCAATATGCCGGTTGCAGCACGTGAAGCTTCTGTTTACACAGCAATGACCTTAGCTGAATATTATCGTGCAATGGGCTTAAAAGTATTATTACTTGCCGATTCAACGTCAAGATGGGCACAGGCGTTAAGGGAAATGTCAAACCGTATGGAGGAACTCCCGGGCCCTGATGCTTATCCAATGGACTTGACTGCAATTATTGCCAATTTCTATTCAAGAGCGGGTTATGTTTATCTTAATAACGGTGAAACAGGATCTATTACTTTTATCGGAACAGTTTCACCGGCCGGTGGTAATTTAAAAGAACCTGTTACTGAAGCTACAAAAAAATCTGCGCGTTGCTTTTATGCACTATCACAGGATAGAGCTGATAGTAAGCGATATCCTGCGGTGGACCCAATAGACAGTTATTCAAAATATCTTGAATATCCTGAATTGGTAGAGTACCTGAAAGAAAATATTGGTGAAAACTGGACTCCTAATATCCAAACCCTTAAAGATGCATTGATCAGAGGAAGAGAAGCTTCTGAGCAGATTAACATCCTGGGAGATGATGGAGTGCCGATTGAATATCATATTACTTTCTGGAAGTCAGAAGTATTTGACTTTGTTATACTGCAGCAGGATGCTTTTGACCCAATCGACCAGCAATCGTCTATTGAACGTCAAAAATATATGTTAGAAAAAGTCCTTGAAATATACCATACTGACTTTAGTTTTGAGCATTTTGAGGAAGTAAACGAATATTTTAAACGTGTGATTGATGCGCTCAGACAAATGAATTACTCGGAATTTAAGTCAGATGGATTCCATCAGTATGAAAAAGAGTTAGAACAAATTATTGAAGAAAGAAAGGCAAAATAATGGAAACACAAGCATTTCAAAAAATTTATACAAGAATTGATCAAATTACCAAAGCCACTATAACTTTAAAGGCGAAAGGCGTAGGTAATGAGGAAATAGCTCTTGTTAACGGAAAATTAGCCCAGGTAGTTAAAATTATCGGTGATGATGTTACTTTGCAGGTTTTTGGTGGAACAGAAGGTATACCAACTAACTCTGAAATAGTTTTCTTAGGCCGTTCAGCTACTTTGAAAGTGGGAGATGAACTTTCAGGCCGTTTCTTTAATGCTTATGGTGACCCAATTGATGGCGGACCTGAAGTTGAAGGTGAAGAAGTGGAAATTGGAGGACCTACTGTAAACCCGGTTCGGAGATTACAGCCTTCTGAATTTATTCCTACAGGGATCGCAGGCATTGACCTGAACAATGCATTGGTTACAGGACAGAAAATTCCATTTTTTGCAGACCCCGACCAACCATATAACCAGGTAATGTCAATGGTAGCATTGCGAGCGAAAGCTGATAAAATTATACTTGGTGGTATGGGGCTGACCAACGACGATTATTTGTATTACAAGAATGTATTTGATAATGCCGGGGCTTTAGACAGGATTATCAGTTTTGTTAACACTACTGAGGATCCTTCTGTTGAGCGATTATTGGTACCTGACATGTGTCTTACTTCAGCTGAATATTTTGCTGTAGAGAAAAATCAAAAAGTATTGGTACTGCTAACAGATATGACATTATATGCTGATGCGCTGAGTATTGTTTCCAACAGGATGGACCAGATTCCTTCCAAAGATAGTATGCCTGGCTCACTATACAGCGACCTGGCAAAAATATATGAAAAAGCTGTGCAGTTCCCTGACGGCGGTTCAATAACGATTGTCGCTGTTACTACATTGTCTGGCGGAGATATTACACACGCTATTCCTGACAATACAGGATACATTACTGAGGGACAGTTGTTCTTGAGAAAAGACACTGATGTGGGTAAAGTTATTGTGGATCCTT
The DNA here is from genome assembly GCA_046545795.1 of Bacteroidales bacterium. Lineage (GTDB taxonomy): Bacteria > Bacteroidota > Bacteroidia > Bacteroidales > UBA12077 > JAGXLC01. The sequence continues at coordinate 12,778 of JBKGZD010000022.1, forward strand.
TCCGAAGTCTTTCGAGACTGAAGCAGTTAGTAATTGGCAAAAAAACGAGGGAAGACCATCCACAGGTTATGAATGCAGCCGTTCGTTTGTTTGCGGATGCCGCAAATGCAAAAACCAAACTTGAAAATGGTTTCGACCTTACTGATTATGACCAAAGAACCCTTGATTTCGCAGAGGACTATTCGGAAAAACTACTTGCTATTGATGTAAATATTGAAGTGGATGAGATGCTTGATACAGCATGGAACCTCTTTAATAAGCATTTCAAGAAATCAGAGGTAAGTGTGAAGAATGACTTGATAGAAAAATACTGGCCAAAAGATGGTGAATAAAAGTAGGTGCTATGTCTGTTAAATTTCAATATAACAAAATATCACAGCAAAGGCTTAAGAAACAGCTTAATATCAGGCTTAGAGCATTGCCGACTTTGCAGAGTAAAGAGGCAGCGCTCAGGGTTGAGGTGAAAAAGGCCAAAGACCGTATGAATGAGCTCGAACAAGAGCTCAATAAACAACTGGATGAGTACAATAATGTGATGAGGCTATGGACTGAGTTTGAAAAAGATTTGGTCTCGGTTAAAGAAGTAAAGATGTCTTCAAAGAAAATCGCAGGTACGAAAACTCCTGTATTGGAGGAAGTTGTGTTTGATATTAAGGACTTTAGCTTATACAATAAACCCGGATGGTTTTTGAATGGTGTTGAGCTTCTTAAGTCACTCACAGAAATTGCTATTGAAAGAGAAGTATTTAAGAAAAAAATGGATTTACTGGAATATGCAAGAAAGAAAACAACCCAAAAGGTTAATCTTTATGAAAAGGTGCAGATACCTGCATACCAGGAAGCCATTTTAAAGATAAAACGGTTTTTGGAAGACCAGGAAAACCTTTCAAAAGCATCACAGAAAATAGTCAAAAAACGTCACGAACAAAACCAATAGGGAGGTTGCCTAATGATAACCCCAATGATAAGATATTCTTTTTTGATTTATCATAAGGAATATCATTCATTTTTAGAAAAACTGCAAGACATTGGTGTTCTGCATATCGCTGAAAAAGCCACTGAGTATGATGAAAAAACAGAAAAGATACTGGCTGATACTAAGAACATTAATGATACGCTTCGGTTTCTGAAAAAACGAAACCAGGAGGAAGAACCCGTTGAAGACGGGATGGACGCCATGGAGGTGGTCAAGGATATAAAAGAGAAAAAGGAAGAAATTGATACTATAGAGCAGGAGCTTGCAACGCTGAAAAAGGAAATTGAGAAAGCTCAGCCATGGGGTGACTTTTCTTCTGATATGAAAGAAAAATTGCAGAAGCTTAAACTGACACCACGCTTTTTTATATGTAATGAAAGAAGGTTTGATACTGAATGGGAAAGTCAGTATTTCCTGGAGCACATCAATAAAATTAGTGGAAACTTATATTTTGTAATTTTCCAGGAAGAGGGAACTGAAATAGATATTGATGCTGAAGAGGTTAAATTACCCTCCAAGCCTTATTCGGAGCTTGATAAGGAGTATGATGATAAGGAAAAGCGAATCAAAGAAATAAACAAGCTTTTTAATGACTACGCAATTAAGTATCAGGAAGTTTTAAGGAAGGAGAGACAAAGGTTACAGCAGGAAACTGATTTTAACCAGGCGTTGAACCATACTGAAAAACAGGCAGAGGATAAGGTAATGTTGCTTGAAGGATGGGTACCTGAACCAAACGAAAAAGACTTGCTGAACTTCCTTGAGAAAGAAGATGTTCTTTACCTTAAAGAAGAAGCTGCTTCAGATAATCCTTACGAGGTGCCTGTTTTGTTGAAAAACAACAAATTCGCCAGGGTTTATCAGCCTTTGCAGGATTTGTTCTCTTTGCCTCATTATAAAGAAATAGACCTCACTCCGTTTTTTGCTCCCTTCTTTATGCTTTTCTTTGGCTTTTGTCTTGGTGATGCAGGCTATGGAATTGCTATTTTACTTGCTGTAACTATTTTTAAGCATACCAAAGCAAAAGATTCAATAAAGCCCTATCTTACTATGGCTCAATATTTGGGAGCAGCTACGGTGTTGATGGGTGCTGTTGGGGGAACTGTATTTGGAGTTGATTTAACGGAATTGGACTATATGAATGATTTCCGGAATATGTTTTTAGATCCGCAACAATTGTTTAATCTCTCACTGGTACTTGGTATGATCCAGATTCTTTTCGGAATGATTATTAAAGCAGCTAACTATTGGCGTCAACAGGGATTTATGTTTGCTCTTTCTACCATAGGATGGATTATTTTAATAATTTCTTCTATTGTCTTTGTAGGAGGAGATGAAATAGGATGGTTTACATTAGAGGCTATAAAAGAAATTTACTACGGATTTCTGGTTCTGAGTGGATTGTTAATATTCTTTTTCAGTGATCCAAAGATTAATGTTTTTGCAAGGATAGGAAAAGGTGTTTGGGATTCTTATAATATGGTCACTGGAGTATTTGGTGATTTACTTTCATACATCAGACTTTTTGCAATAGGAATATCAACTGCTATATTAGGTTTTGTAATTAATGAAATTGCAATAACATTTGGAAATATACCCTATGCAGGGCCACTGGTTTTTGTCATTATTTTAGTTGTAGGACACATTGGTAACTTACTGATTTCTTCGTTAGGTTCATTTGTTCACCCAATGCGTCTGATTTTCGTGGAATTTTATAAAAATGCCGGTTTTACTGGCGGCGGTAAACGATATAAACCGTTTTCAAAATAGATTCAATAATAAAAATCAAATCAAAAGAAAAAGTTAAATTTAAAAAAGGAGAAATAAATTATGAATGCACCTATTATTCTCGCGTATGCAGGATTAGCGATAATGGTTTTATTCTCAGGAATCGGAAGTGCTATTGGTGTTTCAATGGGTGGTAATGCAACAATTGGAGCGCTGAAAAAAAGAGATGACGCATTTGGAAGTTATATGTTACTAAGTGCACTACCTGGAACTCAGGGTCTTTATGGTTTTGCCGGGTTCTTTATCATTAATAATCAAATGCCTGACTTGCTTGCAAACGGCCTTGAAATGTACCAGGGTGTAGCTATTCTGGCTGCTGGTGTAGCACTGGGATTTGTCGGACTTTGGTCGGCTATGCGCCAGGGAACAGTTACTTCTAATGGTATTGCAGGAATTGGTTCAGGACATGACGTTTTCGGAAATACTATGATCCTTGCAGTTTTCCCTGAATTATATGCTATTATTGCTTTTGCAGCAACTTTCTTGATTAGTACTCAATTATAGGTTTGTTGCTGAGCGATTAATTGTTAAGAAAAACTTATCATTTTACATAATAAACCAGGATTTATTCGATCTATTCGGAAAGTCCTGGTTTTTTATTATGGACATTAACCCATTCAATTCGCGAATTAAAAATTGATGGATTGAACATTGGAGGGGTAAGAAACCTAACTATCAATCTTTCCGTAAACATCATTTTTACACCAGAAATTAATAAAAATTGCACATCACAGGGTAAAATTTTAATGCTCCTAAAAATATTGTACGTGCTGAAGAACATAAAAAATATATCTTTGGAGAATTTAACATTTTTTATAGATTTAAATAAAAGAATTCGTTGATATAACTAAGGAGATAATTTTAGTTTCATAAATAATATTGATCCTCGTCAAGGAGGGTGTTGATTTAAATCACCGTCTTTTTTTTGATATGGATAATATCGAACTCTAAAATTATATAAATTTGTAAGTAGCAAATATTTTACTATGGGGGAATATTTAAAAAATACCAGGAAAATTATTCTTTTACTACTTCTGTTAATACCTCAGGTAAATATTTCATATTCCAGCGATCATCTTCCACCCTCAGAGAAAGAGACTCATGATGAAAAAGAAAGCAAACTTGACCCCGGTGACCTGATCATTGATCATTTGGTTGATCATCATAGCTGGCATATCATAACCATCGGAGAAACTGATATAAGTATTCCATTACCCGTGATTCTTTATAGTAAAGACCGCGGGTTTTTTTGTTTTATGTCCTCCAGATTTAATCATGGCCATGATGCTTATGAAAATTTTAAAATAGCCCAGGAAGGAGAACATGAAGGTGAGATTGTTGAATTGACTGAGGAGGGAGCTATAAAAGAAGAACTTCCCCTTGATTTTTCTATTACAAAAATTGTTGCTGCAGTATTTTTCAGTATCATCCTGATAGCCTTTCTGTTTATCCGTGTTGCCAGGCTTTATACTCAAAGGCCGAATAAACCCCCGAAAGGTTTGCAATCCTTTTTGGAACCTTTAATATTATTCGTACGGAACGATTTAGCAAGAGAAAATATTGGAGAAGAACACTATGAAAGGTTTGCTCCATTTTTACTCACATTATTCTTTTTTATCCTAATAAATAATTTGCTGGGATTAATTCCTATATTCCCTGCCGGAGCAAATGTAACAGGGAACATTACAGTAACAATGGCCCTTGCCTTGTTTACTTTCATTATGGTATCTGTAAGCGGGAATAAGCATTACTGGAGAGAGATTTTTAATCCCCCGGACATACCAATTTGGTTAAAAATTCCTATTCCATTGATTCCGGTTATAGAATTTGTGGGAATATTCATTAAACCATTTGTATTGATGGTTCGTTTATTTGCGAACATCTCTGCAGGTCATATTGTTATGCTGGGTTTTGTTTCCCTGATTTTTATTTTTGGAAACATGAATGAATATGCAGGTTATGGGGTATCTGTTTTTTCTGTTATTTTTACAATATTTTTAACTATTTTAGAGCTATTAGTGGCCTTCATTCAAGCATATGTTTTTACAATGTTATCAGCTATATATTTTAATATGGCTATTGGAGAGGGACATTAAACTGAATTTTTAATATATCTAAACTAATATTTTATGGTAACATTAACAGTACTATTACAGGCGGTTACAGCAACTGCAATTACTAAACTTGCTTCCGGTTTTGGGGCAGCTATTACAGCTTTAGCAGCCGCTTATGGTATAGGCAAAATAGGTTCCGGAGCAATGGAGGCTATAGCAAGGCAACCGGAAGCCGCAGGAGATATTCGTTCAAGTATGATTGTTTCCGCCGCGCTTATCGAAGGAGTAAGCTTTTTTGCTATTGTTGTTTGCTTTGTAATGTTATTTACTTAAACAGTTTTATGCTTTACAGTTACAGCCATTTACGGCTGTGCTGTAAAGTATAAATAAAACGCGTTTATTATGGAACTGATACAACCAGATTTTGGGTTACTATTCTGGATGATTGTTTCTTTTGGCATACTTCTGCTTATTTTAAAAAAGTATGCTTGGAAGCCGATTCTTGCAGCCCTGAAAGAAAGAGAAAGAACTATCCAGCAACGTCTTGATATAGCCAGAAAGGCAAAAAAAGAACTTGCTGAAATAGAATTTGGAAATGAAAGGATAATTGCACTGGCTAAAACCGAAAGAGCTAATATTATTAAAGAAGCCCAGCAGAAAAAGAATGAAATAATTGAAGAGGCAAGAAAAGAGGCTAAGAAAGAAGCTGATAAAATTATAGAAGAAACTCATAAAAAAATAGAACATCAGAAGGAAGAAGCAATGGAGGAAATTAAAAACCAAATTTCCATTGTTTCAGTCGATATAGCAGAAAAAATATTAAAACAAAAGCTTTCAGGGGACAAAGAGCAGAGAGAATATATTAAAGAGCTTGTGAATAAAGTGGAAATTAACTGATGTAAAACATGCATAGAAGTTTAATAACAGTTAGGTATGCCAAAGCTCTTCTCCTAAAAGGAAAAGAAGATAACCAGTTGAATGAGATTCAAGGAGATATTCATATTGTTGAAAACACATTTTCCGAAAATGAAAATTTATATGACGTAATACAACAACCCACCATACTTCCTTCTAAAAAACTTTCTATTATACACAACATTTTTGATAATAGGCTACAAACCACAACCGTCTTGGAGTTTATTTCCCTTGTTATTAAAAATAAACGTGAATACTACCTCAAGGATATGTTCAGAAATTTTATTGATTTATATAATATAGACCAGGGAATAAAAGCCGCTTCAATTACAACGGCTGTTACTCTTGAATCCGAAGAGGAAGCAGTGGTGAAAAATTTTATAAAAAAGAATTTTAATGCCAGGGAAATAAATTTGAGTGTTCGTGTTGACCGAAACATTATTGGTGGATTTATCATCCAGGTAAATGATCAGCTATTAGACGCCAGTGTAAGGCGTCAATTGGAACTTATACGCAAGAAATTTTTACAGAAAGAATGGATATAATATTATGAGAAAAATTTTTAGTTATGACAGATATTAAACCCGGTGAAGTATCGAAAATACTTAAAGAGCAGTTAGGCGAAAAAGGAACATATTCTGAATTTGAAGAAGTTGGTAATGTTTTGCAGGTAGGCGATGGCATTGCCCGTATTCATGGACTTTCAAGTGTTGAGTACAATGAATTGATAGAGTTTGAAAGTGGCGCTACTGGAATTGCCTTAAATCTTGAAGCGGATAATGTTGGAGCCGTTCTGTTGGGTTCCTCAGATAGGGTGAAAGAGGGAGAGCGTGTGAAAAGGACAGGAAGGATAGCGTCGCTGGAGGTTGGAGATGGACTGTTAGGCAGAGTTATTAACACTATCGGAAAGCCATTAGATGGAAAGGGGCTTGTGGAAGGGAAAACATATGAGCTTCCTCTTGAAAGAAAAGCTCCTGGTGTGATATACAGACAACCTGTAAATGAGCCTGTACAAACGGGGATAAAAGCTATTGATGCAATGATTCCCATAGGAAGAGGACAGCGTGAATTAATCATTGGAGACAGGCAAACAGGGAAAACAGCAGTTGCTGTCGATACTATTATTAATCAGCGGGAATTTTATGAAAAAGGAGATCCGGTATATTGTATCTATGTGGCAATAGGCCAGAAAATGTCTACTGTTGCCAATATTGCCAAAATCCTTGAGCAACATGGTGCTCTGGATTATACGGTGATTGTTGCTGCGACAGCGGCAGAACCTGCTGCATTGCAGTTTTATGCACCTTTTGCTGGAGCAGCTATTGGTGAGTTTTTCCGGGATACCGGACGACATGCATTGGTCGTTTATGACGACCTCTCAAAGCAGGCTGTTTCATATCGGGAGGTTTCGCTTCTGCTTAGAAGACCGCCCGGAAGAGAAGCTTACCCTGGTGATGTGTTTTATCTGCATTCAAGACTTTTAGAGCGCGCTGCTAAAATAATTGAATCCGACGAAATTGCAGCCCAGATGAATGATCTTCCTGATGTGATAAAACCAAAAGTTAAGGGGGGAGGTTCTTTAACAGCATTGCCAATTATAGAGACACAAGCTGGGGATATTTCTGCTTATATCCCTACCAATGTTATTTCTATTACTGACGGACAAATTTTCCTGGAACCTGATTTATTTAATGCAGGAGTCAGGCCTGCTATTAATGTGGGTATTTCTGTATCAAGAGTTGGAGGGAGTGCTCAGATTAAAACAATGAAAAAAGTAGCTGGAACATTAAAACTGGACCAGGCAGAATACCGAGAATTAGAAGCTTTTGCTAAATTCGGGTCTGATCTGGACCCTGCAACACAAAGCGTTCTGAATAAAGGAGAACGAAATGTTGAAATATTGAAGCAAGGTCAATACAGACCAATGCCTGTTGAAAAACAGATTGCCATAATTTACTGTGGAACAAAAGGATTGTTGAAAAACATCCCTGTAGAAAAAATAAGGGATTTTGAAAAGAATTTCCTTGAAAAACTGGATTCTGAGTATGAAGAAATTCTTACTGAATTGAGAGAAGGAGAACTTACAGAAGATTTAACAAAGAAACTTGAAAATATAGCAGCTGAAGTAGCTGAAGAATTTGAAAAATAGCGAAAATAATAATTTATGGAGAACCTGAAGGAAATCAGGACACGTATAGCGTCTATTCAGTCTACAAAAAAGATCACCAGCGCCATGAAGATGGTTGCTGCTGCAAAGCTGAAAAAAGTTCAGGATGCCGTTATAAACTTGCGCCCTTACGCCAATAAGCTAAGTGATATGCTTATGGAAATTGCATACAGTATTGGCTATGAAAATATTCAAAGCGAATATCTGAGAATCCCACCAGAAAATGATAAAAAAGTATTGTTGGTGGTGATAACATCAAATAAGGGTTTATGCGGAAATTTCAATGCGAATATTTTAAAAAAGACAGAACAGATTCTTAACACAAAATTTTCTGAAGAAAATAGAAAAGGGAATGTTTCTCTCTATACAATAGGAAAAAAAGGAACTGAATTTTTCGGGAAAAAATCCTATAAAATTTATGACAGTGACGATGATATTCTTGAAAATGCTTCCTATAATAACATTTTACCACTGATGGATAAAGTGATGAATGCATTTTTAGAAAAAGAATTTGATATTATTCAGATTGTTTACAATAAATTTAAGAATGCAGCAGTTCAAATTTTGACAGAAGAGCAGTTTTTACCTGTTGAAATGAAAATTGAAAAAGGACGAGAAATAGACTCCAGTCTTTATATTTTTGAGCCCGATAAAGAATATATTGTTAAAGAGCTAATACCTAAAAAGTTGAAGATACAATTTTATGAAGCATTTTTAGAGTCACTTGCTGCAGAAAACGGCGCCCGAATGACTGCTATGCATAAGGCTACTGATAATGCTCAGGATCTGATAAAAGAATTGCGATTAAAATATAATAAAGCCCGACAATCAGCTATAACAAAAGAAATATCAGAGGTTGTTGGTGGTGCAGAAGCGTTGAGGCAATAACACCAAAATTATCCTATTACATACAATGAGCGCTTATATTTTTGACTTGATACGTCAGGGCGAACACGATATGCTTGATTTCAAGCATTCGATTGCAAATGCAAAGAAAATTGCAAAATCACTTGTTGCTTTTGCTAATACCAATGGAGGGAAGCTTCTGATTGGAGTTAAGGATAATGGAACCATTTCAGGCATCCGCTCAGAGGAAGAGTTTTATATGATAGAGACAGCCGCGCATATGTTTTGTAAGCCCGAAATAAAGTTTTCAACAGAAACGTGGTATATAGATGGAAAAACTGTACTTGAAATTACGATTCCGAAAAGTTTGAATAAAATTTATTATGCAAAAGATTCTCAAGGGAAATGGAAAGTCTATATACGTGTGGATGACAAAATTTTTCTGGCAAACAGAGTGTTATTAAAAGTATGGAAACAAAGAAGAAGAAAAAGAGGCACTTATGTTCGCTATGAGGAAACAGAACAGCTGTTGCTAAATTTTTTGAGCGAGAATGATATGATTACCTTTAATAAATTCAGAAAAATTGCAAACATATCTCCCTATAAGGCTGAGAGAATACTGGTTAATCTTATTGTATTAAATCTTATTGACATTGTCTTTACGGATACCGGAACGTTTTATACTTTAAAAAAAACATAACAATATTTTTGGCATGATATATGTTTCTATAAAATGAAACGTCCATTATAAAATAAATATTAATGTCACAAAATGAAATGGTTATTTTATCATGGTAAGTTCCATATGACCTTTGAAAAATGAGTATAATTGAATCTAATTATTGTAAAATTTTGAATTTAATTTAATAATTGAAAATGAATTTATACTTTTATGCTCTAAATAAGAATTATTTATCCTAAAACCTTAAAATGATAACTTATGGAAGCGAAATTTAAAAAACTGACATTACTTTTTCTGGGCATTTTTACAATAGTTTCTTTCGGATTCGCCCAGAGCATGGATGATGCAAAAAATGCAATTCAGCTTGGAGACGAGCAAAGAAAAGAAAAAAATTATGAAGAGGCCGTAGAGGCTTACGGCGAATGTGTAAGCATTTGCGAATCATTAGACTCTGAATCTGCTGATAAATTAAAGGAGATAGCTGTTGAGAAATGGGTCAAGTCTCATCTGGATCATGCAAATAGTCTGCTTAAGCAAAATCAGCATGATGATGCTTTAGATTATTATGAGAAAGCACTTGAACTTGCCAAAGAATATAATCAGGAAGAGTATACTGCAAAAGCCGAAAGAAACATTCCTAAAGTGTGGTACCAAAAAGGAAAGCATAACCTTGAGAAGGAAAATTTTGAAGATGCTGTTGAATACCTTAATGAGGCAATAGAAGGAGACCCGGAATATGGATGGGCTTATATCAGAAAAGCTCAGGCTTACAGTGAAATGGAGCAGCCTGAAGACTTGAAGAAGGCCGTTGAAGAGGCTGTTGCTATTGGAAAGGATACTCAAAACGATAATGTAGTTAGTACTGCCGAAAAAGTAGCTTATCGATATTTTTACAATAAAGGTGCTACAGCATTAAAAGGGAAAGATTATGAAACTTCTGCTGAACATCTCGGGGAAGCTGTAAAATATAATGAATCAGGTAAATTATACCATTATTTAGCAATTAGTCATGGAGAGCTTTCTAATTTTGAAGAAGCAGCAGAAAATGAGGCAAAAGCTATTGAATTTATGAAAGAAGATGGAAAATCAGGAGAAGAACTGGCAAAGTATTATTATGCTTTAGCTGGGTTTTATAAAGAAACAGGAAATACCTCAAAAGCATGTGATGCATATAAAAATGCTGCTTACGGCGATTACAAAGAAAATGCTGAGTACCAAATTGAAAATGTATTGGATTGCAATTAAAAACGAATTTTAATACCGAAATAAAAAAAGCCCTTTAAAATACCATGAAAAGGGCTTTTTTTATAGTTTATATACATTGGGATGTGGATAGATATTAGATGTTTGATATTTGATAACGGCGGTGAAAGAGCGATGGAGCGAAAAAGTGGAAACCTTTCATATTTCAGGTTCCATAAGATAGAACTCCGAAACCTGATTATCATTCTATTTCCAGCGATCTTAACCTGTTTAATGCAGCTGCGAGTTCTGTTTTTCTGAAAAATGCATAATTTCCGTTCGTTGGATGCCCAATTGTACTTAATCCTTTTTCTTCAATATCCTCAGCTACCCGGTCTATGATTTCTCTTAAACTTGTATCCGGCTTCATATATTTTTTAGAATAAACAATCGCTTCTCCAATTGCATTGACCTGGCTTGTATCAACTATTTGTTCAACAGAGCCGATATCGATTACATATTGTCCGAATTGTATTGCGTTTTGACCCCCGGTTTTAATTTTCTTTCTTTTCTTTCCTTTTGACGGATCAATACTTTCCTTCACCGGAAATCTCTTTTTAATTGTTCCAAATTCCTGGCCCCCCTCAGCTTCTCTTTTACCAGCATGGGTTTCTACAATTTCTTTTACTTTTTGGGTTAAGTCTTCAGACCTTATTTTAACAGCCATAGGGTTAGTGATTACGTATTCCCTCCCATCTCCCGGAATGTGATTATAAATACCCATTTCTAATGCCTGTAATAAAGTGGACTTTCCATGAAACCCACCGCCTACTATAAGATTAATGCCTTTCGGGATTCCCATACCCCTGATTTGTCCTTTGTTTGGAAGATTAAACTCTACAGCCATTGTATCCGGACTTCTAAAGGGGATAGCTTCTTCTTTTTCCATAGGACGGGAATCAATACCACTTCTCCTGGGAAGGACAGAATCATTAGCTACGAATGCAATAAGACCTTTTTCTTTTAAGGAAGCTCTGAGAAAATCGGCATCTTCATTCGTTTTATAGTGGATTTCTAATGCATTTTTATTTATGTTCTCATAGATTATAGAATCATTCACAATCGCTGGTATTTCATCAAAAAAAATTTTTTTTGCCTCTTCTCCGGCTATTTTTCTTCCATAAGCAGGCAATCCTAAAGTAAACCGAACTTCAATCTGTTCGTTGTTAATAAAAGCAGAAGTTCTTTCCAGGATTTCCTGTCCTGGTTTGTCAATGCTTATTTTACCACTTTTCCCGGACCCTCTGCTGCCTTTTGAGTGCCGTTTAATTGAGGCTGCGAAGGAACGTGTGATAAAATCACGAGTAGCCTCTTCTCTACTTTTATTATTGTAGCTTTCAGATGGAAATTTGGCGATATCTTGTGACAGGGTAATTCTTAATTTGGATGGAGAAGCAAAGGGATCTCCCTGCACGTGGTCGATAATTAATGTATATCTTTCTTGTTCAAAATAATATTCTCCTTCAATATCTTTATAAGCTTTATAGCCTTTTTTGTTAATTCTGTTCAGAATATGCGTAAGCTCTTGCGCTGTTTTCATAATTTTGCTTTTTTCTTCACTGTTTTTCCTTTGCAAATTTAAGGAAATATGAACGGGT
>JBKGZD010000023.1:0-23985 GCA_046545795.1 Bacteroidales bacterium
TAAATTTAAATGATTAAACTACAAAATTTGACAACTATGAAAAACATCAAAGTAAATTATAGCTGCCGCTTTAATAGCAGTTATAGGAACATTCACAGCGTGTGAAGAAGACGACCAAGCAAATGAAATTTTTATAACTCCCCGTAACGTACCAGAAAGTCTTGAAGTTGGAGACACCACTGAACTTAAGTTTTCAATCCAATCGGATGCAAATCTCTCAAAAATTGAACTGTTTAAAAATAATGACAGAATAGATACCAAAGAAGAAGATTTTAAAGAAAAGACATCTGACATCTACACATACAAGTTTGCAGCAGACACAAATGAAGCGGCTACAACCCTCGATTTTTCAGTTTATGTAACTGATAAAGACGATATGGAAGAAAGATACGACTTCGAAATTGATATAGAAGCATTGCCTGAACCAGCAGAAGAATTTTCAGCAAAAATTATGGGAGCACATGAAAATAGTGAACATGGAAGTTTCCTCGATGCACATTCAGATACTGTATATCTAGTATCAGACGCCAAGAACAACCAGGAAGACATTGATATGCTTTACTTTTATGGAGACAAAAATGAAGCAACTATTGCAGCCCCTGATGATGAGGATGCAGAAGAATTTAATGTTTGTGAACTTGATAGCTGGGATACAAGAAATGCAACACGTTTCACTGATATATTAGATATAAATTTTGCAGGTATTGAAACAGAAGTCGATATTGAAGATGAAGTATCAAGCCCTGAAAATACAAAAGCAAGTTCATTAGAAATTGGTGATGTTGTTGGGTTTGAAACCGTTGATGAGAAAAAAGGAGTATTCGAAGTTGTCGACATAGAAACAGGAACAGAAGGATATATAGAGATTAATATAAAAATACAGCCTTAAACAGTTTAATCTGCATCATTGAATTTATTAATTCATGAAATCGTTGCGGATTGAATAAACGAAATAAAAAAGGGAGCTATACGCTTCCTTTTTTATTTTATCATTGTTTGTTCCATATGACCTATAAAAAATTAAAAAATAAACTTATGAATAATTTAAATAAAACGAATTATTAATTTTGATCCAAAAGAAAAAATAAAATGGCAAATATTCTCAACGACGATTTCTTCATGAAAGAAGCAATTAAAGAGGCGAAAAAAGCACTGGTAAGGGACGAGGTACCCATTGGAGCAGTTATAGTTTGTAATGACCAGGTGATAGCGCGCGCTCATAACCTTACAGAAACTTTAAATGATGTAACAGCTCATGCAGAAATGCAGGCTTTCACTGCTGCTGAAAATCATATAGGTGCAAAGTATCTGAATGAATGCACCCTTTATGTTACTACAGAACCATGCCCAATGTGCGCTGGCGCTGCATACTGGACTCAAATAGGACGTATTGTTTATGGAGCGGAGGATAAAAAACGTGGATTTTTAAGTAAAAATCTAAGTGTACTCCATCCAAAAACGAAACTTACGGGCGGTGTACTGGAGAGCGAATGCAGCGATTTGCTTATTGATTTTTTTAAACAAAAAAGAAATCCAAATTCCTGAGTTAATAGTTGTAAAAAAATTATATCCTTATCAACTCAAAATGGCATAATATGAAAAAAACACTAATGTGGGGAATTGACCTTGGAGGAACAAAAACAGAAGGTGTTGTTATGAAAGGTGGTGATAACCCGGAAATAATAAGCCGCCTGAGAATACCCACCGAAAAAGAAAAAGGATATGTACACATCATCAACCAAATTCAGAAACTACTGCTAAAACTTGAAGACGAAGTATCAGATAAACCCTCATCAGTTGGCATAGGAATTCCAGGCACACTTGAGCCTTCAACACGTACTGTAAAAAACGCTAATACTACAGTGTTAAATGGCAAACCTTTTAAAGATGATCTCGAAAAAGCACTTGGATTAACAGTAAAACTAAACAATGATGCAAACTGCTTTGCCTTGGCTGAGTCACGGTTTGGAGCTGCTAAAAATGATGCAAAAAATCTATCAACAATATTTGGCGTGATTATGGGAACAGGAGTTGGTGGGGGAATCATTGCTGACAACAAAATATTATCCGGTAAACAAGGGATTGCCGGGGAATGGGGACATAACTTCCTGGATGAATCAGGAGGAAAATGCTATTGCGGGAAAACAGGGTGTGTTGAAACTGTAATTTCAGGCCCCGCACTGGAGCGTTATTATCAAAAAATTTCAGGAAATAAAAAAAGTCTTAAAGAAATCAATAAATTGCATGAGGGAGGAATGGATGAAAAAGCCTCAGAAACAATTAACAGATTGTGCTCTTTTTTCGGAAAGGCTATTGCACAAGTCATTAACATAATCGACCCTGAAATAGTCATCCTTGGCGGTGGTGTTGGTAACATTAGCAGCCTGTATACCAAGGGCTATGATGAAGCTAAAAAATATGTATTCAACAATAAACTGGAAACAGAATTTAAAAAACCACTACTGGGGGATAGCGCAGGAGTTATCGGTGCTGCATACCAGGTATGAACATAGTGATTAGTGAATTATAACCAAATGTAATAAACCGTTTTTTAGTATTTCAAACTATATTTGTGAAAATTATAAACACCATTCTACATGAAAAAAATACACGCTTCATTTATAGCAATCACATTAATATCAGTACTAAGTTTATCAGGTTGTAAACCATATAAAACAATAACTGTAGAAGAACCGGAAAAAGTAGAAATACAATCAGCATCGCTGAGGGAAATGAACCTAAAAATTGTTCTGCCGGTGCATAATCCTAATTTCTATTCTGTTAAATTAAAAAAGATAGATGCCATAGGATATATCAATGATAACGAAATAGGAAATATTATAAACAATGAAACATTAACCATCCCTGCAAATTCTGACAAATCACATGAACTGGAAATAAACATAAACTATTCTGACCTGGTGAATAAAAACTTTCCTATCATGAAACTGCTGAAAGAAAAAGAAGTTAATTTTGAAATAAAAGGAACCCTGCATGTTAAATCCCTCTTTAAGAAAAGAAAAATTGATTTTTATAAAAGCAAAATGATCAATGTGGACGAATTGAAATAAACAGGCTTAAAAAAAACTTTATTTAATTAAACGAATAACTAATGAATGAATTTCGTTATTTTTGAAGCAAACAAAATAACATTGATATGACCCGATTAGTTATATTCTCTGCTATCTTTTGCTTATTCCTTACTGATGCTCTTTCTCAGAGCAGTACTCTCATAGATAATACAACAGATATTTTTAGAAAAATTGAGGACCAAAGTGGAGGAAAAATAAAATTCTCTCAGAACGATAGCGTCAACAAACTTATTAGAAAACATATTGCTCATAACGAAAACAAAGATGGGATTCGCGGATACAGAATCCGCATCTATTCAAACCTTGGTACCGGCGCAAGGGAGGAATCGCAGGAAATGCGTACGGAATTCTATGAAAAATTTCCGGATATTCCAATCTACCGGGAATATGACTCACCTTATTTTAAGATTTATGTGGGTGATTTCAGGACAAAAATAGAAGCAATCAAATCTCTAAAAAAAGTTCAAAAACATTTCCCATCAGCTTTTGTAGTTCCGGATACAATAAATTATCCTGAACTTAATTGAAATAAAGAAAACTAAAATAATGAGCGACCAAATAAAACACGAATGCGGCATAGCCTTAATCCGTTTTTTAAAGCCCCTGGAATATTACCAGGCAAAATACGGTTCATGGATGTACGGCCTTCAGAAATTATATCTCCTGATGGAGAAACAACATAACAGAGGACAAGATGGAGCAGGTATTACTTCATTGAAGCTGGACACCAAACCCGGAGAAAAATATATACATAGATACAGAACCAACGAAGCAAGTCCAATAAAAAAAATATTTGATAAAGTTAACAAGGAACACCTGAAAATACAGGAACATCATCCTGAATTATTAAATGACCCGACCTGGTGCAAAAGTCATTTGCCCTTTGCGGGAGAAATATATTTAGGACACTTAAGATATGGAACTTTTGGACAAAACAACATAGAATATGTCCATCCAGTAATGAGAGAAAACAATTGGAAATCAAGAAATCTAATTCTTGCTGGAAACTTCAATCTTACTAATGTTGATGAACTTTTTAATAAACTCTTAAGTCTTGGACAGCACCCAAAAGATTTTTCAGATACAGTGACTGTTCTTGAAAAAGTAGGCCATTTCCTGGACGAAGAAAATCAATTGTTGTTCAGGCAGTATAAAAATGAAGGATTCAGCAATAAAGAAATTTCCCCACTCATTGAGAACAACATAAGTATTAACAAAATATTACAGGAATCATCAAAAGACTGGGACGGAGGATATGCTGTAGCCGGTATTATTGGACATGGCGACGCATTTGTCATGAGAGATCCATGGGGTATAAGGCCTGCTTATTATTATTATGATGATGAAATAGCAGTTGTAACCTCTGAAAGACCAGTAATTCAAACTGTAATGAATGTACCCGGAGAAAATATACATGAAATTGATCCGGGAAAAGCGCTAATCATAAAAAAAGATGGGTCGATTTCACATGATGAAATCAGGGTGCCCCAGGAAAGAAAATCCTGTTCATTCGAAAGAATATACTTTTCCAGGGGTAGTGACAAGGATATTTACAAGGAAAGGAAAAAGCTGGGAGAACTTATAATTCCAACTGTATTAAAAACAATCGGTTATGATTTAGACAATACAGTTTTTTCTTTCATTCCGAACACTGCAGAAACTGCTTTTTATGGTATGATTCGGGGACTGGAAAAATACCAGGTCCAACAACAAAAGAAAAAAATTCTGGAAGAAAAAGACAACCTAACCGATGATAAACTGGAAAATATTTTATCGAAAAATATACGGGTTGAAAAAATAGCCATTAAAGATGTCAAACTAAGGACTTTCATTGCCCAGGAAAGCGGAAGAAAAGATTTGGTTGGGCATGTTTATGATATTACTTACGGCACTGTAAAGAAAAATATAGACAACCTGGTCATAATTGATGACAGCATTGTCAGAGGAACCACCCTAAAAGAAAGTATATTGCAAATTCTTGACAGGCTGGAGCCCAAGAAAATTGTAATCGTTTCATCCTCACCTCAAATAAGGTTCCCGGATTGTTACGGTATAGATATGGCGAAGCTGAGCAATTTCATTGCCTTCCAGGCAGCAATCGCGTTGCTAAAAGAACGGGGAATGGAAAATGTTATTAATGAAGTTTATAAAAAATCAAAAGAACAGGAAAATCTACCAAAAGAGCAAATTGTCAATTATGTAAAAGAGATTTATAAACCTTTTTCCCAGGAAGAAATTTCAAACAAAATCAGCACTCTGCTGAAAGCCGATAATATAAAAGCTGAGGTCGATATTGTGTACCAGTCTGTAGAAAACCTCCACAAGGCTTGCCCAGACAACAAAGGAGACTGGTACTTTACGGGCAATTACCCTACTCCCGGGGGAAACAAAGTTGTTAATACAGCCTTTATCAACTTTATCGAAGGTAAAAACAGAAGAGCATACTAATAATTACGGTCCCTCAAGTATGATTCTATATGCCGCTCCATCTTGTTGGGATAAATATCCGAAAGAATAATCATTATCCCTGTTTCCTCAACATTACCAAATGATTCATTAATAGCTGTACCAAACACCATCATAGTTTTGGACAAATTCATATAGGCATTAATAAGAGGTGGTACGTTTTCTCCGAGTTTCCGCACCTCTCTTGTAAGAATTTTATGGTTTTGCGAGTAAGTTGAAGCAGTAAAAAACCTTTGCAATTCTTTTTCATCTGTCTCAAAATTCAAAGGCTGCTTAGGAGAAACCAAGTGATACCCGTTTACAAACTCATGATGTAAAAAATACAATATTAAATCCCTGGCTTTACGGTTAAAATGAGAATACATAGTCACTTTACCAAAGAAATATTTATGCTCAGGATTTTCCACAGCCAGTGCTCCCAAACCATCCCACAAATTATCCAGAGCATATAGTGCTTTTCTTTTTGCCTTGGATGATTGATAAGCAGGCTGTATAAAAGACCTTCCCAGTTCAATGGTGTAAGGCAAATAGTTTTTGATGAATCCTTCAGAAAAATCAAAAAGTTTGTAAGTAGCTAATTCTTTTGGATTTGTATTCTTATTGCAGACAATAAACCGATATCCGCCTATTATTTCTTCTGCCTCAGGGTCCCATGCAATAAGTTGATGGTAAGGATTTTCACCATTATCCAAAGCGTCAATGTCTATAGATTTTCCTGTACCGCCGCCGGCTGAACGAAAACTCACTTCCCGGAGCCGGCCAATCTCGTTCATCACATTGGGGGCATTAAAAGCAGAAACTATATACAGCTCATTTCCCCCATTATTTGTATAGCGTAAAAACTTATTTTCTGTAAGTTCGCTTTTTAACAACTCTTTATCAACAGGGCTGATAATATCCTTCATAATGAAAATTTAGGGTACAAATCTATGATTTTTTTCTTTTACTTCTTAAACTCAACTTGACTACCTTCCCGACCGAGGCGATAAACATGCTCTTTTAGCAACTGAGCCCATTCTTTAGGTTTTCTTTTACGGTCAAAAACTTCATAAGAAATGGGTGTTCCAAATGTCATAACAATCTGTTTTTCCCTTTGTTTAAACATCTCATTAGGTAAATAAAACATCTCTATATTGGCTTTTATCCCCAAAAAAGAGCGGAGTCTGGCCAGGTTATAGAAAAAATTAGAATTCCTTCCACTAATGTGAACAGGAATAACATCCCTTTTGTGGATCTTTGCTTTGGTCACAAAATTTTTCTGCCATTCAAGATCTACAATCTTGCCTCCAACTTTCCTTGAGCATAGTCCGGCCGGAAAATTTAACATTTGTGCATCAGACTTATATGCATCTTCTATCTTCCTCACATAATCAGCAGATTGCTTACCATGTTTATTTACCGGCAGAAAAATTGGATCAAGATTTTTCATGTTCAATAAAATATCATTGACAATAAATTTCACTTTCGGAAAAATGTCTCCTACTTCTTTTGCAAAAATAAGTCCGTCAGGCCCTCCCAGCGGATGATTTGCCACAAAAATAAATCTTCCTTCATCCGGTATATTCTCTTTACCATAGGCTACAGCATCAATTTCCAGCAAATCAAGACCTGCCCTTACAAAATCAAGACCATACAAATGAGATATCTGGGGTAAAATCTCATTAATCTCCCTTTGATGTATGATCCTCTCAATATAACGATAAACAAAACCAGGCAACAAACGAGCAAGCCGGGGATTTTTCCCGCGAAATACCTCTCTAACATTAATTTCCTCAACAACTGGCTTGTTATCTGTATTTTGAGCGTCCATAGACAATAAATTTAATCAGCCATAAAAATACAAAAAATTAGGCAAATCTATTAATTAACGGGTAATAGAAAATATATTCCACATAGACGCATAATACAAAATAATACCTTCGGGTGGAAAAAGTTTTCAACAATGTGGTAAAAAATGGGTTGATGTGGTTGAAAGTGGTAAGATTTTTTTTATATTTACAAGTTAAATTAAGGTATGTTGTATGACCACGTTTATAGGAGATTATACAGGCAAAGTTGATTCGAAAGGACGGGT
Source organism: Bacteroidales bacterium (assembly GCA_046545795.1). Classification (GTDB taxonomy): domain Bacteria; phylum Bacteroidota; class Bacteroidia; order Bacteroidales; family UBA12077; genus JAGXLC01. Next base: position 7,633 of record JBKGZD010000023.1, read on the forward strand.
AACCTTCCCTTCGAACCTTAAGAAGCAGATGGATTCTGCCTCTGAGCATCGCTTTGTGGTCAAAAAAGATATCTTTGAAAAATGCCTTGTCCTTTATCCAATAGAGGAATGGGAAAGACAAAATACATTGATCAGAAACAGAATTAATCCTTACAACAAGGAACACAACAAATTTCTCAGAAATTTTTACAAAGGGACAGCTGAAGTGATATTAGATGGGAATAACAGATTGTTAATACCAAAAAGATTACTTGATGCTGTCGGAATAAGCAAAGACATCATTCTTGCAGGCCAGGACGGCAAAATAGAAATATGGGACAAACAACTTTATGAAAAGATTGATGAGTCTGATGAAGAGTTTGCCAATTTAGCCGAAAAAATAATGGGAAATACTCCAAATGAAGAATAATGAGTAAACGCTATGTATCATCAACCAGTGTTGTTAAAAGAAAGTATTGCAGGGTTGAATATAGATCCAAAAGGAATCTATGTTGATGCTACATATGGTGGTGGTGGTCACACTAAATTAATCATTGAACATTTAACAGAAGGAAAAATTATCGCTTTCGATCAGGACAAGGAAGCGGAAGATAATGTTATTCAGGATGACAGGCTAATTTTCATCAGACACAATTTTAAGTTTATGAAAAATTTCCTGAAATACCTGGGATATACCAACATAGATGGCATTCTGGCCGATTTAGGTGTTTCTTCACATCACCTGAATAAGCCTGAAAGAGGATTTTCATACAGATTTGAAAATGCTCCTCTTGACATGAGAATGAATCAAAACACAAATCTTACAGCACAATATGTAATCAATCACTACCAGGCAAAACAACTACATGAAATTTTCAGGAGTTACGGTGAAATAAGAAAAACCTTCCCTTTAGTAGAGGCAATAATAAATCACAGGAATAACAGGAAAATTCAAACGACAGATGAATTAATCAAAGCGATTGAACCTCTCTTGCCTTCTCAAACAAGAAATAAATTTCTTTCACGGGTATTCCAGGCATTGAGAATAGAAGTAAACAAAGAGATGGATAATCTCAAATTCTTTCTGAAACAAAGCATGGAAATGCTTAAACCCGGAGGAAGAATATGTGTTATTTCCTATCATTCTCTTGAAGATAAATTAGTGAAGAATTTCTTGAAAACAGGAAATTTTGAGGGTGAGGTAAAAAAAGATTTCTACGGAAATGCTTACTCTCCTTTTAAGCTGATAAATAAAAAAATAATAACTCCCGGAAAAGAAGAAATTAAAAATAACAGGAGAGCAAGGAGCGCGCGATTAAGAATTGCTGAAAAAAAAGAACAGAATGATGAAAGATAAAGACAACATAGAATTTATTGATGAACGCCAGGAACGCAGCGAATTAAAAAAGTTCGGGACGATTAAAGGATTACTCGCTGGTTCGCTGTTATCAAAGGATAAAATAGCCCGGCAACTACCCTATATCCTTTTTGTAACACTTTTAGCCTTTATTTATATCAGCAACCAATATCATGCAGAAAAAATAATGAGGAAAAATTCAATCCTCCAGGATCAAGTCAAAGAATTAAGAGCAAAATCAATATCAACCTCTGCCGAACTAATGCAGATAAGCAAGCAATCAGAAGTGATTAAATTAATCAATAAAAAAAATCTTGATTTAAAAGAAAGTAGAACTCCTCCTAAAAAAGTTGTTGTAAAAAAGAAATAGTATGCCATTAAAAAAAGACATATTATGGAGAGTTGGTGTAGTATACGTTTTTATGCTGCTATTGGCCCTTGTTATATCGGGAAAGATAATCTATTTGCAAGTTTTTAAGAACGCGGAACTAGAAGAAAAATCCAAAGATATGCATCTGCGTAATGTTATGGTTGAATCATACAGGGGAGATATTTACTCAACAAATGACCGTCTGCTCGCAAGCTCAGTTCCTTTTTATGATATAAGATTAGACACAAGAAGTACCGGACTAAATCTATCTTCACAAGAATATTACAAAAAATTGGACAGCTTATCTGTGGCTCTTGCGAATCTTTTCAAAGACAAAACAGCAGAACAATACAGAAAAGAATTATACAAAGCAAGAAAAGAAGGGCGCAGATTCTATTTGGTAAAAGATAAAGTAAATTATAATGAGCTAAAACAACTAAAAAAGTTCCCCTTGCTCAGAAGAGGAAGATATAAAGGTGGTTTTGTTCCTATTCAAAAAAATATCAGGATACTCCCTCATAATGATTTGGCCTCCAGAACAATTGGATATACCTCATCATGGGAAGGAGGAAATATTGTAGGGATAGATGGGGCATATGACTCATACCTCAAAGGAGTGGAAGGCATAAGGATGATGAAAAAAATTAAAGGAGGTGTCTGGATACCCGTAAATGACGACAATGTTATTGAACCGAAAAGCGGACAAGACGTAGTTACCACAATTGATGTTAACATACAGGATGTAGCTGAAAGTGCCCTTAAGCATCAACTGAAAAAACATAATGCAGGACATGGAACAGCAATTTTGATGGAAGTTAAAACCGGTGATATTAAAGCAATTTCCAATTTGGGTAAAACAAAAAACGGGAGTTACAGGGAAATATACAATTATGCAGTAGGCGAAAGCCGCTCCCCTGGCTCTACTTTTAAACTACCTGCTTTAATGGGAGCTTTGGAAGACAATTATGTCGATCTCTATGATACTGTCGACACAGAAAAAGGCGAAATTCAATACTATGATAAAAAACTAACAGACAGCGAATCCGAAGGATACGGAAAAATAAGCGTAAAAGAAGCTTTCGAATATTCATCAAATGTAGGCATATCTAAAATTATCTATGATAACTATAAAAACAGGGAAACCCAATTCATTGACAGGCTATACAGTATGAATCTGAATGAAAAGCTCGATTTAGAAATTCGGGGTGAAGGGAAACCGGAAATCAAATATCCAGGGGATAAATACTGGTCTGGCATCACACTTCCAATGATGTCTATTGGGTATGAAGTACGTCTGACACCACTCCAAATGCTTACTTTCTATAACGCCGTAGCCAACGATGGAATAATGGTAAAACCAAGGTTTGTAAAAGAAATCAGAGACCACGGAAAAGTGGTTAAATCATACGGGAAAGAAGTAATTAACCCTTCAATATGTTCAAAACCCACTGTAAGAAAAGCACAAAAACTCCTTGAGGGAGTGGTGCAAAATGGTACAGGTAAAAACCTGCGGGATGCAAATTATACAATAGCGGGGAAAACAGGAACCGCGCAAATAGCAAATGTTCAATACGGATATTCAAACAAAGACGAGATAAGCTACCAGGCGTCTTTCGTTGGATATTTCCCGGCAGATGACCCAAAATACACCTGTATCGTAGTTGTCAATGCACCATCAAAAAATGTCTATTATGGGAATCTGGTTGCCGGACCTGTATTTAAAGAAATTGCTGATAAAGTATATGCAACATCCTTCGAAATGCACAAGGATATAAGCTTTGCTCATAATGCGAAAATGAAACACATTCCTTACACAAAGCATAGCCACAAAAATGAGCTGGCAAAGGTGTTAGAGGAACTTAATATTGAAGCTGATTTAAAAAACATAAGCTCAGAATGGGTAGTCACCAGAAAACAAGACTCACTCATAGATTTGGCAAACCGGCGTATAGATCCGCACATTATGCCAAATGTAGTGGGGATGGGAGTTAAAGATGCTGTGTTTGTACTGGAAAAACTGGGACTTAATGTAGAAATTAAAGGACGGGGAAGTATACAGCAACAATCAATACAAGCGGGAAAAAGGATAAGACCAGGGGATAAAGTTACCTTAACCATGTCATTAAACGAATCATGAAAACACTGAAAGAAATACTAAAAAATATAAAAGTCACTGAGGTTTCAGGAAAACTTGACCTGACAATAGACGAGATACACTTTGATTCCAGGCAAATCCAACCTGACTCCCTATTTGTTGCAATACAAGGCCTAACAGTAGATGGCCATAAATTTATAGACAGTGCAACAAAAAATGGAGCAGTTGCTGTTCTATGCGAAAAAATGCCGGAAAAAAGAAGATCAGAAGTAACTTATGTAGTGACCGAAAATACATCCGAAGCTCTGGGGATAGCAGCATCAGAGTTTTATGACAATCCATCTGAAAAAATAAATTTGATAGGGGTTACAGGAACAAATGGCAAAACAACTACTGCTACCCTGCTCTATCACTTATATCTGAACAAGGGTAACAAAGTTGGATTAATATCAACTATTGCAAACTTTATTAATGGAAAAAAAATTCCCACTATTTTCACTACTCCTGACGCAATTTCACTTAATAAACTTCTGAATGAAATGGTATATGAAGGTTGTGATTATGTATTCATGGAGGTAAGTTCGCACGCACTCAGGCAAAACAGAATATCCGGCTTGAAATTCAAGGGGACAATATTCACAAACATAACCCATGAACATCTGGACTACCATAATACATTCCAGGATTATATCAATTCTAAAAAAATGCTTTTTGATAAATATGTCGGTAAAAATGGATTTGCCCTTTATAATGCTGATGATAAAAACGGTAAAATAATGGTGCAGAACACATCGGCAAAAAAATACTCCTTTGCACTGAAATCACCAGCAAACTACAAAGGAAAAGTCATAGAACAACATTTAGATGGGTCATTGCTTCAAATAAATGGAAAAGAAATATGGATAAAATTTATAGGAGAATTCAGCGCCTACAATATACTCGGCGTTTTTGCAACCGCAAGTTTATTGGGGTATGACGAAGAAGAACTGTATACGGCTCTTACGAGGCTAACTCCTGTTGACGGAAGATTTGAAACATTACAATCTAATGATAACAAAACAGCAATTGTTGATTATGCACACAGTCCGGATGCACTTGAAAATATTTTAAAAACAGTTAAAAACTTACAAAAAGAAGGACAACAAATAATCACGTTAATTGGCGCAGGAGGAGACAGGGATAAAACCAAAAGGCCTCAAATGGCCAGAATAGCCCTTCAATATAGCAATAAAGTGGTACTTACATCTGATAATCCACGAACAGAAAAACCGGAAGATATCCTGGAGGACATGAAAAAAGGAGTTCCTGAAGGTAAAGAACAAAACGTAACAACAATAACAGACAGAAAACAAGGAATCAAAACAGCCTGTATGCTGGCAAGAGAAGGAGACATAATTGTTATCGCGGGGAAAGGACATGAAACTTATCAGGAAGTCAATGGAGTGCGTCATCATTTTGATGACAGGGAAATTATAAAAGAAATCTTTAAACTTAAAAAACAATAAAATCTTAAGATAGCTTAAAATGTTGTATCATCTGTTTAAATACTTAGACCAATTTGATTTGCCCGGAGCGGGATTATTCCAGTATATCTCATTTCGTTCAGCAATGACTGTAATCACCTCACTGATAATTTCTCTTTTATTGGGTAAAAAGATAATTAATTATTTAAGAAAACAACAGATTGGAGAAAATGTAAGGGAATTGGGGTTAAAAGGAGAAGAATCAAAAGAAGGAACCCCAAGCATGGGAGGTTTAATTATATTAGCCTCTATACTAATTCCGGCACTGCTTTTTGCTAATCTTACCAATGTATATGTCATATTAATGATTATAACAACGGTTTGGCTGGGTTTCATTGGATTTATAGATGATTACATAAAAATATTTAAAAATGATAAAACAGGACTGGCCGGGAGATTCAAAATATTCGGGCAAGTAGTACTGGGGCTAATTGTTGGCATAACCCTGTATATAAGCGAAGATGTAGTAGTCAGAAAGGTTATACCAGAAGATGAAGTCAAGGACAAAACAGTAGTTTCTGTAATGGACGATTCGAATGGGGATAAAGAACAGAAACAATATGTTCAGGACAGCAAAACAACAGTAACAACCATCCCTTTTATGAAAGATAACGAATTTGATTATGCCTATTTAGTTTCATTTCTGGGGAAACATAAAGAAACAGGAGCATGGATTGTGTTTGTTATAGTTACAATATTAATTGTCACGGCTGTTTCAAACGGAGCCAACCTTACAGACGGCCTCGACGGCCTGGCGACAGGTACATCGGCAATTATAGGAGCCACACTAGGGGCTTTGGCTTACGTTACAGGTAACATTATTTATGCGGATTATCTTAACATAATGTATATACCTTATACTGGAGAGCTGGTGGTATATATAAGTGCTTTTATCGGTGCTACAATAGGTTTCTTATGGTATAATACCTATCCGGCGCAGGTCTTTATGGGAGACACGGGCAGTCTTGCTATTGGAGGAATTATTGCGGTATTTGCAATTATTATAAGAAAAGAACTGCTTATACCAATTCTGTGCGGAATATTCCTGGCGGAAAGTGTTTCAGTACTTATGCAGGTTTCATTCTTTAAATATACAAAAAAGAAATATGGAACGGGAAAACGAATATTTTTAATGGCACCGCTGCACCATCATTTCCAGATGAAGGGATACCCCGAGCCAAAAATTGTGATGAGATTTTTTATCGTTGGAATAATGCTCGCAGTAATCACAACTATTATAACACTAAAAATCAGATAAAAAGATAATGAAGAAAAAAATAGTCATACTTGGAGCCGGAGAAAGTGGAACAGGTTCTGCAATACTAGCAAAAAAGCAGAATATGGAAGTATTCGTATCGGATATTGGACCGATTAAAGAAAAATATAAAACATTGCTGGAAAAACACCAGCTCCAGTATGAAGAGAATACCCATACAACAAAAGAAATCCTTGAAGCAGATGAAATTATAAAAAGTCCGGGAATTCCGGATACCGCCAATGTAATTCATGAAAGCAAAAAAGCGGGGATTCCTGTAATATCAGAGATTGAATTTGCCGGAAGGTATACAGAAGCTTTTAATATTTGCATAACAGGAAGTAATGGAAAAACTACTACAACTAACCTGACATATCACATTCTGAAAACTGCTGGATTAAACGTTGGCGTATCCGGTAACGTGGGGGAAAGCTTTGCACGTCAAGTGGCGGAAAACAACTTTGATTACCATGTAATAGAGCTAAGCTCATTCCAGTTAGATGGTATTTATCAATTTAAACCTGAGATTGCGATAATTCTGAATATAACACCGGATCACCTGGATAGGTACGATAACTCAATCGAAAATTATACAAATTCAAAATTCAGAATTATACAAAATCTAACCTCAAAAAATCTTTTTATATACAATGAAGATGATGAAATAACCAGCAAAGAAACCGTCAAAAGAAATATAAAAGCTGAGTGCATTCCTTTTTCACACTACAAAAAACTGGAAAAAGGAGCCTATATAAATAATGATCAACTTATTATAAAATATAAAAACAATGATTTCACTATGTCAATACATGAACTAACCTTGAAAGGAAAACACAATGCCTACAACTCTATGGCTGCAGGCATTACAGCAAAAGCATTAGATATCCGGAAAGAAACAATCAGGGAAAGCCTGACCAGTTTCCAGGGGGTTGAACATCGCTTAGAGCACGTTTTAAAGATCCATGGAATCAGTTTCATAAACGATTCCAAAGCTACAAATGTCAATTCCACCTGGTATGCTCTTGAAAGTATGCCTGACAAGGTAATATGGATTGCAGGAGGGATAGACAAAGGCAATGATTATTCAGTGCTTCGGGAACTTGTACAACAAAAAGTAAAAGCAATCATTTGCTTAGGCATTGATAATACGAAAATCCACGAAGCGTTTAAAGATGTTGTCGATACTATAGTTGATACAAAGAGCGCAGAAGAGGCAGTAAGAACAGCTTATTACCTTGGGAAAAAAGGTGATACGGTATTACTTTCTCCTGCTTGCGCAAGTTTCGATTTGTTTGAAAGTTATGAAGACAGAGGAAATCAGTTTAAAAAAGCGGTAAGAGAGCTATAATTATTAAAACAGGAAAGAAAAAAAGAGGTAAACTGATGAAAGAGATTCTGACCAAATATTTCAAAGGAGATGGAGTGATATGGGGTGTAGTGATATTACTATCCCTGGTATCTCTTTTAGCTGTTTATAGCTCTGCGGGAAGCTTAGCCTATCAATCACAGACAGGGAGCACTTCATACTATATTTTAAAGCACTTTACCTTTCTGATAATAAGCCTCCTAATAATTTTCGTTGTACATAATATTCCTTACAAATATTACTCCAGACTTTCCCAGCTTTTTCTGTTGATTTCTATTGTGCTTCTGGTTATTACTCTTTCAGTAGGAGAAGACATAAATATGGCAAAAAGATGGTTGACTTTTCCCGGACTAGGTTTAACCATACAAACCTCAGACTTTGCCAAAATAGCTCTCGTAATGTATATCGCACGGATATTGTCCCTCAAACAATACAAAATAAGCGACTCAAGAGAAATTACGATATACCTGTTTTTGCCGACAATACTTGTCTGTGCATTAATTTTACCCGCCAACCTTTCAACATCGTTAATTTTATTTACTACAGTTCTCATATTGATGTTTGTAGGCCGCGTAAGAGTTTCCTATATAGCTAAACTTTTATTTATTGGACTTCTATTAGTGGCGCTTTTTATCAGTGGTATAATCATCAGTGGAGATCAGAGCAGAGTAAACACATGGAAAAACAGAATAGAAAACTTCGTAGATGAGGATAGCGGGGAAAATTATCAAATAGAACAAGCTAAAGTAGCAATTTCAACAGGCGGTTTTATTGGCAAAGGCCCGGGTAACAGTATACAAAGGGACTTTTTACCATATGCTTATTCAGACTTTATTTATGCCGTGATTGTGGAAGAATATGGTTTCCTGGGAGGCATGGTGATTTTATTTTTATATATGTTCCTGCTGTACCGAGCTGGTGTAATCGTAAAAAAAAGCAACAGGAGCTTCGCAGCATTCCTGGCAATAGGTTTATCGCTATTGCTGGTTTTTCAAGCTATAATTAACATGGCAGTGAATGTGCACTTGTTACCCGTAACAGGTCAAACACTACCACTAGTGAGTATGGGAGGTTCTTCAATGATATTTTCAAGCATTGCCATAGGAATAATATTAAGTGTAAGCCGTTCAGCAGATGAATCTGAAAAAGAAAAAAATGAGTGAGAAACAAAAAAATATCATTATAAGCGGTGGAGGTACAGGAGGACATGTATTTCCGGCTATTGCAATTGCGAATGCTCTAAAGGTTATTGAGCCGGATATTAACATATTATTCGTAGGAGCGGAGGATAGAATGGAAATGGAAAAAGTACCGGAAGCTGGTTATGAAATAATAGGACTCCCTGTTAGTGGAATACAAAGAAAACTGACATGGAAAAATCTGAAAGTACCTCTCCGGTTACTGAAAAGCCTTTTAATGGCAAAAAAAATAATTAAAAATTTCAACCCGGATGTAGTTGTAGGTGTAGGTGGATATGCCAGCGGACCCATTTTAAAAATAGCATCTGCAAGGAAAATTCCAACCCTCATACAGGAACAAAACTCGTACGCAGGAATTACAAACCGTATGCTGGCAAAAAAAGCAATGAAAATATGTGTAGCCTATGAGGGTATGGATAAATATTTTCCTGCCGAAAAAATAAAAATAACAGGCAATCCTGTCAGGGAAAACTTGCAAGTATCTAAAATAAACAAAAAAGAGGCAGCAGAATACTTCAATCTCAGACCTGACAGGAAAACAATCTTGAGTATAGGAGGCAGTCTTGGTGCAGCTTCTATTAATGAAAGCATTATAAAAAACTTGCACAATTTTGAAAAATCAAATGTTCAGCTAATATGGCAGTGTGGAAAACTTTATCATAAAAAAGCAAGTGAGCATATAAACAAATATAAGCTTAATAATGTGATGCTTAAAGACTTTATCAATCGTATGGATATGGCTTATGCAGCTGCAGATTTAATTATTTCACGAGCAGGCGCTGGAACAATATCAGAACTCGCTCTGGTAAAAAAACCTGTAATCCTGGTACCTTCACCAAATGTGGCAGAGGATCATCAGACCAGAAATGCAAAAACACTCGTAGATAAAGGAGCGGCAGTGCTAATAAAAGACAATGAAGCTAATACTGAATTGATAAAAAAAGCTTTAGAAGTGATAAATGATGATACAAAATTAAACGAGTTGTCAAGCAATATTCAAAATATGGCTAAGCAAAATTCAGCGAAATTAATTGCTGAAGAAATCTTAAAACTAATAAATTAGTGATAGCAACTGATGAAATAGATTCAGTATTAATTTAGAAAATATGTTACAAGAAAGGTAAAAACAACAATATGAAACGTCCACAATAAAATAAACATAACGATCACAAAAGGAAATGTTCATTTTATTATGGTAAGTTCCATATAAGCTATGAAAAGTTAAAAATAAACTTATGAATATTAACAATTTTAAAAGTGTGTATTTTTTAGGGATTGGCGGCATAGGGATGAGTGCTTTGGCCCGGTATTTTATATCGCAAGGAATTGTTGTTGGTGGCTACGACAAAACATCAAAACCACTAACACAAGAGCTTGAGAAGGAAGGTATAATTATCCACTATGAAGATGAGCCCAATTTAATACCATCTATTTTTACTGAAAATAAAAAAAGCACTCTTATTATTGTAACTCCGGCAATACCCGAAAATCACAATGAGCTAAATTTCTTTATAAAGAATGGTTATACCATAAAAAAACGCTCAGAAGTACTGGGAATGATCTCAAAAAGCAAAAAATGCATCGCAGTTGCCGGAACACACGGCAAAACAAGTGTTTCTGCAATATTAGCACAGCTGTTTTACAACAATACAACAGGATGTAATGCATTTATCGGAGGAATATCAAAAAATTTCGACAGCAACCTGGTATTAGATAAAGAAAGTGACATACTTATAGCTGAAGCTGATGAATTCGACAGGTCGTTCCTCCATCTTAATCCTGATGTAGCAGTCATTACATCCATTGACCCTGACCACCTGGATATATATCAGACACACGAAGAAATAAAGGAGGCCTTTTCAAAATTTACCAGCAAAATATCAAAAAATGGTAAAATCATAAAACATAAAAATGCAGATCTAATCATTCCGTCTAATCTGAAGATTGAACGATATACTTATTCACTGGACAGCGATACAGATTTTCACGCAGAAAATATTTCAGTAAAAGATGGAAAGTATACATTTAATTTTGTAACACCATATGAAACCATAAAGAACCTGACTTTACCTATCCCGGGTCTTGTAAACCTGGAAAACGCTATAGCAGCTCTTAGCGTAGCATATCTTTACAAACTTGATCAAACAATGCTGAGCAACAGTTTATCAAAATTTGAAGGTACCAAAAGACGCTTTGATATACGCTTCAACGAAGAAAACATATTATACATTGACGATTATGCGCATCATCCCGAGGAAATCAAATATACGATACATTCGGTGAGAGAAATGTATCCGGGAAGGAAATTATTAGGAGTATTTCAGCCGCATCTATATTCAAGGACTAAAATGTTAGCCCCGGAATTTGCACAAAGCCTTGAAAAACTTGACGAAGCAATTCTACTGGACATATATCCGGCAAGAGAAGAACCGATGGAGGGAATAACATCAGAATTAATTACGGAAAGAATAAAAAATATACCGGTAACAATAACTACTAAAAAAAATCTTCCGGAAATCCTGAAAGACAAAAGCATAGATATATTATTGACAATGGGAGCCGGAGACATAGACGAAACAGTAAAACCGATACAGGAAATGCTGAAGAATAAATTAAACAGCTGAGCCGAATATGAAAAAGATAAAGCACATAGGAATCTGGGGTGCAATAGTACTGTACTTAATTGTTTCGCTCTCTTTCGTAGGAGAAAAGAGAAAAAATACAATCTGCAGCCACATCAATGTGCATATTATTGATAGTACTGCGGATGATCTGATTACCAGCAAAGAAATAAAAGAGTTTGTTTATGATCTGGATATGGATGTACTGGGACATCCAATAAAAAAAATAAATACACAGTATCTCGAACAAACGCTGACCGATAATGCAGTTATCCGCAACGCCGAAGTTTTTTTCACTTCAAACGGTAACCTGAATATTGAAATTGACCAGCGAAATCCGATTATACGCATTAACAATCAGAAAGGCCAAAGTTATTATATTGACCAGGAAGGTTTTATAGTTCCTTCAAAAGCCACATATTCCTCCCACGTTCTAGTTGCCAATGGTCACATAAAAGAAGATTTCGAGCCTGCAAAAGCCAAAAGAATTAATTGCAACAGCCCACGTAATGGAGTAAGCAAAGAAGACAACATATGCGAACTTATTGAAATAGCAAAATTTATTGAAAACAATAAGTTCTGGAAAGCCCAGATAGAACAGATATATATAGACAGCAATGGAGAATATGAATTGATTCCCCGCGTTGGAGCACATATTATAAAATTCGGAACTCCAGAAAAATTCCAGGAGAAATTCAGAAATCTGAAAGCATTTTATAAAAAAGGACTTAACAATGTAGGGTGGAATCAATACCTTTATATTAACCTAAAATACGATAATCAAATAATTTGTACCAAAAGATAGTTAAAATGAGTAAACAAAATCTTGTTGCAGCAATTGATATCGGAACAACGAAAGTTGTTGCCATCGTCGGTAGAAAGAAAGAAAACGGACGCATAGAAATACTCGGTATAAGCAGAACTCCTTCTACCGGTATAAAACGTGGCGTCGTTCAAAATATCGATGAAACCGTAAATGCTATAAAAAGAACTGTAGAAGAGGTTCAGAGTGAATCAGGAACTGTATTTACAGATGTTTTTGTTGGCATTGCCGGACAGCACATTAAAACCATCCGTAACAGAGGATACATAAACCGTAATTCGTCTGAGGATGAGATAACTAAAAAAGACATTGAAAACCTCATCAAAGAAATGTATAATATTTCCATTGATGTTGGGGAAGAAATTATTCATGTCCTGCCGCAAAATTTTATTGTAGATAATGAAACAGGTATAAAGAATCCTGTAGGAATGCTAGGACGCCGTGTAGAAGCCAACTTCCATATTGTCATTGGGCAGATAACCTCTGCCAGAAATATTGGCAAATGTATTAGCAAAGCAGACTTAAACCTGAATGAGCTGATACTTGAACCCCTGGCTTCTTCAGCAGCAGTGCTAACCGCAGACGAAAAGGAAGCCGGAGTTGCCCTTGTAGACATAGGTGGAGGAACTACAGATGTAGCTGTGTATTACGATGACATTATCCGGCATACTGCAGTAATTCCTTTCGGAGGAGATGTTATAACAAAAGACATCAAAGAAGGTTGCTCAATATTACAGCGACAGGCTGAATCATTAAAAACCCAGTATGGGTCTGCACTTGGAGATATGGCCAGAGAAGATGAAGTAGTATCCATCCCGGGTATTAGTGGCAGAGAACCAAAAGAAATTTCACTAAAAAGCCTGGCTTACATCATACAATCAAGGGTAGAAGAAATACTGAATGCTGTTCTCTATGAAATAGAAAATTCTGGTTACTACGAACGTCTTAGTGCAGGTATTGTTATAACCGGAGGTGGAGCTCTTCTGAAAGACCTGCCTCAGCTTGTGCGCTTTATAACCGGCATGGATGTGCGAATTGGAAAACCTGATATTATGCTCGCTTCAGAAAGCAACCCGGCGGTAAATGACCCCATGTTTGCTACAAGCGTTGGCTTAATTATTAAAGGCTTTGAAATAAATGAAATAAATGGCGATTATCAAACACAGGATGAACAGAAAAAAACAGCAGAACATGGCAATGAAGAAGAAATGCAGGAAGAATCCGAAAACGACAGTGAAGAGAAAAAAGGATTTATAAGTAAGTTAAAACAAGCATTTAACGATATTTTCGAAGAAAACGACGCTGAATTGTAACAACAATCACTCATTTTAACTATTACAAATTGTACAACAACAAAAACAACATATTATGGCTGAAGAATTAATAAATTTCGAACTGCCCGTTGACCGCTCCTCAATGATAAAAGTGATTGGTATAGGAGGGGGTGGTAGTAATGCAATCAATCATATGCACAATGAAGGTATTCAGGATGTTAATTTTGTAGTCTGCAATACTGATGCCCAAGCATTATCAAAAAGCCCTGTATCTGTAAAAATACAGCTTGGCGAATCACTCACTGAAGGTCGCGGGGCTGGAAATAAGCCTGAAATTGGAAAACAAGCTGCCATCGAAAACCTGGATGATGTTATGGATATTCTGGGCAGCAATACCAAAATGGTTTTTCTTACTGCTGGAATGGGCGGAGGAACAGGAACCGGAGCAATCCCTGTTATAGCAAAAGCCGCCAAAGAGCAGGGAATACTGACAGTAGCTATTGTTACTATTCCTTTCCGCTATGAAGGTCCGAAAAGAATTAACCAGGCAATTGAGGGAATTCATGAACTCGGAGAACATGTTGATTCCCTGCTGGTAATTAATAATGAAAAACTACGTGAGGTATGCGGAAATATGAAACTTTCTGAAGCATTTGAACATGCTGATAATGTGCTTGCAACTGCAGCAAAAGGAATTGCAGAAATTATTACGGTACCCGGATACATTAACGTAGATTTTGCGGATGTACAAACTGTTCTGACAGATAGTGGCGTTGCCATTATGGGAACTGGTGTTGCGGAAGGAGAAAACAGGGCTAAAAAAGCAATTGAACTTGCTCTGAATTCACCCCTGCTCAACGATAATGACATAAGGGGAACTGAAAATATTCTCCTTAACATAACGTCCGGTTCAGAGGAGATAACTATGGATGAAATCAGTGAAATAATGGATTTTATATACAATGAAGTAGAATCCTCTCCAAATATTATCTGGGGAACAGGCTCTGAAGAAGGACTCGGGGCTAACATAAGTGTAACTATCGTTGCAACAGGGTTTGCAGATAATAGTATACCGGAACTCTATGCGAAAAAAACAAAACAGAAAAAGAAAGTTACACTTGATGACAGAGCAGAAAACAAACAAGAAAAAGAATCTGTTAGTCAGTCTGCGGAGGAAAAGTTTGAAATTAAACAACGCACAATGAATTTTGATCTGAAAAAAGACCGTGAGGAAGAAGAGTTTGTAGTAAAAAATAAAACTTCATCTGAAACATATTCCGAGCAACATACACATAAGCTTGACAAAGAAGAAGTGATGGAAAGACTGAAAGAGAACAAAAGCCATAGTGAGAACCCAGGAGATGAGGCACTGAAAAACATAAGAAACATTGAAGCCCTTGAAAATGAACCGGCTTATAAAAGAAAAAAAATCAAAATTGATCAACCAAAATATTCAAAAACAAGTAAAGTAAGTCGTTATACATTATCTGACGACGAGGAAGAAAAAACGAATTTAAAAGAAAATAATTCATATCTTCACGACAATGTTGATTAAAAAAATAAAAACAGTTATCATGAGCCTACAGGACAAAATAGAAACCGACCTTAAACAAGCTCTTAAAAACAAAGAAAAAGACAGACTTGAGGCACTAAGGTCAATAAAAACAGCCCTTTCTGTTGCTAAAACAGCAAAAGGAGCAAGCAAAGAAATCCCGGAAGAAGAAGAGATAAAGATACTGCAAAAGCTACTAAAACAAAGGAAAGAATCTGCAGAAATCTACGAACAGCAAAACAGACAAGAACTTGCAGAAAAAGAAAGAAAAGAGGCAGAAACAATCCAGGAATACCTGCCAAAACCAATCTCGGACGAAGAACTCACTGAAATAGTCAAAGAGATTATCAACGAAACAGGAGCTAAATCCATGTCAGACATGGGAAAAATCATGGGAATAGCATCACGCCAGCTCGCAGGCAAAGCTGAGGGGAAAGCAATAGCTGGTAAGATAAAAGAACTGTTAGAAAATAAGTAGATTTTTCTTACTATAAGTATAAAACAGATTCAATAAGCAATTGATCAAAAAAATATTTTTTCTTTCATTATTTATTATCCCCTTTTCCATTGTTTTTTCACAGGAAGAAGAGATAAATGGCTTACCGTTCATAACTAATATAAGTCCACAGGAATATGGACAGCATGTACAAAACTGGGATATTTTACAGGATAATCGTGGAATAATGTACATTGCCAACGGTAATGGGGTCATTGAATATGATGGGGAAACTTTCAGGCTAATTGAACTCCCCGGGAAGGAAACAGTTCGTTCTCTTGCTATAGATAGTAATAACCGGATATATGTAGGCTCTGTAGGGGAGTTTGGATATTTAGAACCCAATTCAAAAGGTAAAACACAATATAAATCACTTACTTCAAAAATACCTGGGAAACATAAAAATTTTGGTGATACCTGGGATACTCAATGCAAAAAAGAAG
>JBKGZD010000024.1:0-23607 GCA_046545795.1 Bacteroidales bacterium
CAAATCCAACCCTATTGAGCTATAATAAAGATAAAAACAATTGGGGTTATACTAACGTTTGTGCTTAATGGCAGGAAACAGAATTACATATTGATTAGTATTCAGGATTTCTATTTTTTAGTATCTTTGAGATTATGGAGAATAAAAAAATTGACAGAGAAAAATTAATAAAATATTGGATTGACAGCTCAGATGATGATTACGAGACAATGATTGCTATGTTTGACTCAAAAAGATTTAGTTGGTCTTTATTTATAGGACATTTGATGATTGAGAAACTTTTAAAAGCTTACTATGTAAAAGTAAAATCTGACTATCCACCTTTTATTCATAATCTTTTGAGACTAGCAGAGAAAGCTGAATTAAGTTTAACGGATGATATAAAAAAGCAACTCGTAACTATTACAGCATTTAATATCAATGCTAGATACGATGACTATAAAATGAGCTTCAAGAAAAAATGTACCACAGAATTCACCGAAGAGTGGGTTGAGAAATTAAAAGAACTAAGACTATGGATAAAAACACTGATACAATAATAGCCAAATATGTGGATTTGATTAAAGAAAAATTCACTGGTGTTGAGAAAGTATATGTATTTGGCTCATATGCAAAAGGGAAATCGACAGAAGATAGCGATATTGACATTGCATTGATTTTCTCAAACTTGGATGATTCAAAACGATTTGATATTCAGGTACAACTTATGATGTTGGCAGCACAGATTGATTCGAGAATTGAACCGCATCCAATTTCTTATGATGACTTTGATTCAGGAAATCCATTTGTTGTTGAAATAAAAAAGACTGGAATTGAAGTAGCTGCATAAGCCACATAAGCACAACATTTAAGTATCGTTTTTGGCGATAGCCAAATATGTACTTACTTGTGGCGGGCATTGTAAGAAACAATCCAAAGGAACTGAAAGAAAAATAAACCAATGAAATTACCAATAGGATTCCATAAGTTTCACAAAAACAAATTTCTTAACTACCAGCTTAACAGGTGGTATTCCCTTGGTTATTCAAGATTGGAAGACCTTCAACAAGTTGGCAGTAAAATCAAAACATTCGATGATTATATCAATGAATTCAGAATTGCGTCAGACAAGGCAAAAACTGAAGGAAGGTTAAAAAATGCTGCATCTTATCTTCGAGCAAGCGAATTCTTGATTTCGCCAAATGACGATAGAAAAATCCCTATATACAAAGAATTCATTAACTTGTTTGATAAAGCTTTTGATGAAGAAAACTTTGAAAGGCACAAAATCCCTTACAATGGAAGTTTTCTATCTGCCATTAGAATTCCTTCAAAAACCAGAGAAACAAAAGGAACTATTATTGGCATTCCCGGTTTTGATGCATTTATAGAAGAGTTCTACTCTATTTGGGATTATTTTGCTGACCTGGGCTATGACTTTATCGCTTTTGAAGGACCGGGGCAAGGTGGTAGCAGACGACTGTATAATCAATATTTCGACCACGATTACGAAAAACCAACAAAAGTAGTTTTAGATTATTTTAATGCAAGTGATGTAACAGCATTAGGAGTTTCAATGGGTGGTTATTGGATAATTAGAGCAGCAGCTTACGAAAAGAGAATAACAAAAGTGATTGCAATGCCACCACTATATGATTGGTTGGAAATGTCAAACAAAATTAATGGAAAGCTTGCAAAGTGGTTTATTAAGCATAAAGGCCTGACCAACTTATCCGTGAAATTAAAAATGAATGTAGGAACGATTAAACACTCTGTTAATAATGCCCTGTTTATTCAAAACAAAACAGAACCTTATGAAGCAGTTGAATGGATGTTGGCAATGAATCAGAAACATATTGCCAGTAATTTAATAGACCAAGACGTTTTATTGGTAACAGGGGAGAATGATGCTTTTCAACCACCAATTCTACTCCATAAACAGAAAGATGCCTTGGTAAATGCAAATTCTGTAACAACGAGAATATTCACAAAAAATGAACAAGCAGACCAACATTGTCAAATCGGGAATTTAAGCATAGTATTGAACGAAATGTATGAATGGATTGAAAGAACAACGACCCGCTAACACGGCATTTTAAAGCATTACGCGGGAAGTGTGAATTTGAACGAAGTAAATATAAACAAACGGACTGATAACTTGATAGGTTGTGCTTCTAAAGCGCAACGCTTCAAATGCCCATCCGTTGACCAGTTTATGGCATAAAATTGAACTAAAGTTTTTGTTTTATGAGAAAATATATATTTATTATTTTAATAATTCTGAGTTCATGCAAGGCTGAAAAAAAGTATGGTACTCTTCAACGTGGAGAAGCCATTATTGAAGGTCAGGTAGAGTTTAATGATAGTTCTTCAAAAGCTGTAACACTTATTCACGGCACCAGAATTGCCGAAACGGAAAGAAAGACGGAAATCTTAGATTCCACAGGTGAATTCCGATTCAAATTTGAAATTTTGCATCCCCATAATATTACCATAAGATATGAAGAAGGAAATGCTGTTTTATTTACCCGCCCTGGAGATAGCTTATATCTTACCTTAAACTCTTCTGCATTTAGAAAAGAAAAATTTCCTGATTTTGAGATTTTTGGTACCAGTGTGCAGACTTCAAAAAATATTCAGAATTTTTTACAATACAGAGAACAACATACTGAAGATTTTAACTCAAAAAAATATTCAAACCTTCCTGTCAAAGAATATTTAAAAAAGATAAGACACCAAATTTCACATGAAGATTCTGTTCTGTCATTGTTTAATGAGAAGCATCATCCCACCGAAGAATTTGTTACATGGGCCAGAAACGATATCATTTACAGGAATGCCAATTCCTTAATTTCTTATAATTATTTTAACAGAGACTTAAAACAAGAGGAATCTCATGCAATGTTCGATAAAACTATTTTCCCGGTGGATAATGACAATGCATTTGTTAGTCGTTTATATGCTTTACACCTGGGGCATTATGTAGCAAATAAATATTATCAGGCGGATTCAGTGCAAAATTTGCTTGATAATGATCAACAAGAAAAGGCACACCGAATATGTCTTAATGAAATAATCAAGAATGAAAAGGCAGGGTTGAGCAGAGAAATTATGTGTTATAAATTATTCTCCCTTATCGACAAGGAGGCGCATTTCGATGCCTTTGTCGCCTTATGGAAAGACCGGAATAAATTCATAAGAAATAAAATATTGCTCTCCCTGCTTGAAGATGACTTGTTGTCTGGGGCCAAAAATCAAAAACAAGGCTCTGATAAAAATAAAACAACTTACAGTATATCTTACCGGAAATACCAATCCAATGAAAAAGGAGAAATTACAGGAAGCATTATTAATCATCTGGCTGAAAAATACAAAAGAAAAGTTATTTATTTAGATATATGGGCTACCTCGTGCGGTCCTTGCAGATCTGAATTCAGGCATATGATAGATTTACATAACGATTATACAAATGAACCAGTAGTTTTTGTTAGTTTTTGTTTATCATCGGAACTTTCTGATTGGAAAGAGGCTGTAAAAACTCAAAATATTCTTGGTGAACGTTATTATTTCAACAAAACCCAAACTAAACTAGTACAAAATAAATTGAATTTTTTGGGCTACCCCACATATATGCTTATTGATAAAAATGGTAATTTAGTTGACAAACAGGCACCGAGACCGTCTTCAGATGATAAGATTAAAAATAAATTAGATAAATTGATTGAAAAATAAAACCACACATGCTGTAATATGCCATGTGCGAGGCCTACCAGTTTTTAAGGTAGTCGGCTTTAGCTGGGTTTTGTATCGGGGATCCGTCAAAAGCCGGACACGGTGAGAACGCGTCTCTGTAAAGCCCGTAATTTGCGTATAGCTATTCGTTTTGCGGCAATACAACGCAACCTGTTACAATAAAACAGCATCTATAGATAGATTAGGATACAAAAACATAAAATCGTGAAGAAAATACTTACATTTCTAGCCATCGGATTAATTTTGATTTCATGCGAAAAGACAAATGATAATCCTGAACCGTTGCAAACTGACTTTAAAACACAGATTTTAGATGGATATTTTATTAAATCCATAGCATTTGATAACAATGGTAATGCATGGATTGGAACACTTAAACAAGGATTGATAAAATATAATTCAAGTGAAACGATTATTTACAATTCCGATAATTCAATTATCTCTGATACCTCGGTGATTTATGACATTGCTGTTGATAGCAAAAACAATGTATGGATTTCTTGTGATGGACTAATAAAATATGATGGCACAAGTTTTACAAAATATAGTACTGAAAACTCACCGATTCCAGAGAATTTTATAAGCTCGATTGCTATTGATTCAAAAGATAATATTTGGTTTTCATCAAGCAGATTCAGACAGGGTGGAATTGTAAAATATGATAATACGAATTGGAGTGTTTATACACCTGACAATTCTGATTTACCTGTTAGTTTTGTTCAAAGCATTGCGATTGATGATAATGATAATGTTTGGTTAGCACTCAATGAAAAAGTTAATGACTCTTATTTAGTTAAAATATCAAACGACAACTGGACAACTTACTCAAATTCTGATTTAGGATTTACTCCATACTATTTTGGTAATATCGAGATAAATAGTAAAAACGAACTTTGTGGGGCGATTGATTATTCTTTGTCAAGTATGATTACAAACAATGGACCTCAAGTATTTATATTCAATGAAAATTCATCAATGCAACTTCAATATGATAATGAATCAAATATTAAATTCATTAGCGTTGATAATCAAGATAATATTTGGTGTGGTACGTATGGTGGATATGCCGTTTATGATGGACAAGAATGGATAATTGACAATACTAGTTTCAATGATGCGAGCGTATTTGCCATAGAACAATCTCCTGATAATAGAATATGGTTAGGAACTGGGAGTGGAATTTATATACATGACAGATTATGAATAATGTACAGTAGCCAACACGCGGTATAAAACATTGGGGTTTAGGTGGTTATTCAAACATTCTGCTGCGCATCAGGTTCGGTGTAACTTGCCAGGAAATAGTCCGCAATCCCCAAAGTTTCTTATTGCCAAACGTTTATGTAGCATAAAAACGAACGATTCTACAAAATAATTAACTTACAAAATGATATTAGAAATGAATAAATTAAAACTCGGATTACTATTTGTTACATTAGGGGCTTCTCTAAATGGATTTTCTCAGTTCAATGATTTCGATTTATCAAATTACAAACTTCCTGATTTAGAGAGACATTCTTTAGAAACTAATTTTAATATTTCAGGATACAATAAATACAACAAAGTTTCCAACCAGACAAATTATCGTTTGGGGGCGTACAGAACCAATCAATACAATGGCGATATTTATTTAAATTACAATCACTTCTTAAATAACTCTGAATATCAACGAAAAACTAATCTAGGATTGGACTTTTCTTCTAATTTTTATAATAGCAAAGAGGGTAAAGAAATACTATACAGAAACACAAATATAACTCCTTTGCTCTATTTTCAAAGAGACAACAGAAAGTATTACAATGGTCTTTCATTTTTTGAAACTAACATTGTGTTAAATTACCAATATGGTAATAATAAGATATTCTCAAAAAATACTTGGGATGATTCTGAAAGCAAAGAAAACTTACAAACTCATACAATTTCAGCACATGTTCCTTTGAAATTAGGAACTGGAAGGATTGAACAAGTGCAAGATGCAAGGCATGCAATTTACCTTTTCGATGAGCTATCTAAAATAGACAGAGTGACATCTTCGAAATCTGGTGAGCAAATCACCGAATTTGCAGAGTTGATTTCTAAACTTAAAAACAAAAGATTCTTTGACTCTCGATTAAGAAGAATGGCAGAGATAGAGAGTGTGGATTCCTTTCTTACAGCAAATAATTATGTCTCAGAGCAAGATGCTAAGTATTTCACAACTTTAAGTGATTTCTGGGCTTATGGTAACAGACCTTATAGAAGCAGTGGAACAAGGTTTTCAGGCGCAATATTACCAGGATACTATTATTACGACTACAATAATCCCGGAGACGGATTATATTTTGATGCAGATAAATATGGCTTAAGTGCTTTATTGCTTGATGGAGGGATTGAGCTTAAACATAAGAAACCTATAAATTTATTTTGGCAAAATTCGATTGATGTAAATTGCTATGCCGGAATAATTGAAGGAAAGTTAAATGATAAAACAAACTCTGGTGACAATAAGATTCGCATACCTAATATACAATTAAGTTTTTATCAAATGATTGGTTTTTATCCAAATACACGGACTGATATAAGTTTCGGTTATTCTGTTCAATATGTTCAACTATTTGATAAAACTGATTTGCAAAACGAGATTTTAGGAGCAGAGAGTAAAGGAGCAAAAGCAGCAACAGATTTATCAATTAATTATTATATATCACCTAAATTTAGGTTGAATGTTTCATCTTCATTTTTCTATATATGGCATGAATCAGTTGATAAAGTGATTATTAACTTTGATAATGTTGCAGGAAGCAATTATTTGTTAAGTAATTTCACTCCAGGCACAAACGGATATATGGATTATTTTACTGAAAAAGATATTAGGCATAGTTTTAGGATTAGCATGAATTATAGTATATTCTAAACAAACCGAAGGCATTCAGGCAACCCCAGAGCAAGCAAACCATCTCGCTTCTGTGGGTAAACTATTTACTGCAACTGTAATAGGTATGCTTTACGACAAAGGGCTGCTGGATTTTGATGACAAAAAGATACAAGAACTCATTGACGAGAATGCAAATTTACAGATTGATATTAACTCATTTTTTAGCCGGTGTCATTATTCACAGCTTTCTCTTGTTCTTTAGTTGATACAGCTTCATTCCTGAATCTAATGTTATTCTGGTCATAGTCAACGATAACCGGTGCATCTTTATCAATTTTTCCTGCTAATATTTCTTTAGATAACTCATTGATAACAAATTTTTGAATAACCCTTTTTACAGGTCTAGCTCCATAGTGAGGATCATAACCCCTTTGAGCTATCCAGTCAACAGCCGCATCAGTTACCTGAATATCAATCTGTTGTTTTTTGAGCATAGAAGCAAACAGGTCAAACTGTAATCTTACTATATCCTTGATTTGTTCCCTCGTTAGAGGTGCAAACATAACGATCTCATCTAACCTGTTAATAAACTCAGGTCTGATTGCTTGTTTTAAGAGTTGAATTACCTCTCCTTTTAAATCATCCAGCATCTGTGTTCTGTTCTCATCATTGATCTCGTCAATTTTTTGCTGAATTAAATGAGATCCAATGTTGGATGTCATTATAATTATAGTATTTTTAAAATCAGCCGTTCTGCCTTTATTATCAGTTAAACGACCATCATCCAACACTTGCAATAAGATATTGAAAACATCGCTATGTGCTTTTTCTATCTCATCCAGTAAAATTACCGAATAAGGCTTTCTACGTACAGATTCAGTCAACTGGCCTCCTTCATCATAACCTACATATCCTGGCGGCGCTCCAACCAATCGTGAGACACTGTGGCGTTCCTGGTATTCAGACATATCAATTCTTGTCATCATATTCTCGTCATCAAACAGGAATTCAGCCAGGGCTCTTGCCAGTTCTGTTTTTCCAACGCCTGTTGTTCCAAGGAAAATGAAAGAGCCAATGGGCCTTTTAGCATCCTGCAGTCCTGCCCTGCTTCTTCTGACGGCATCAGAAACCACCTGTATTGCCTCATCCTGTCCAACTACACGTTTATGTAGCTCATCCTCCAGTTTCAGTAACTTCTCTTTTTCACTCTGTAGCATTTTACTAACAGGAATACCTGTCCACCGGGATACCACCTCAGCAATATCCTCATCATCAACCTCTTCCTTTATCAAAGCATCCTCTGCCTGGAGTTCTTTAAGTTCTTTCTGAAGCTTTTCTACATCTTCACTGGCTTCTTTAATCTTACCATATCTGAGCTCTGCAACTTTACCATAATCTCCGTCACGCTCAGCTACTTCAGCTTCATGCCTATATTGTTCAATTTCCTCTTTACGCTTTTGTATTTTGTCGATTACATTTCGCTCTGATTCCCATTTGCTTTTCAGTTCATTGCGCTCATCTTTCAGATTAGCGATCTGCTCATCCAACTCATCTGATTTCCTTTTTCCTCCTTCTCTTTTAATGGCTTCACGCTCAATTTCCAGCTGTTTAATTCTCCGTTCAATATTATCAATGCTCTCAGGCAGCGAGTTCATCTCAAGTCTTAATTTGGATGCTGCCTCATCGATCAAATCAATGGCTTTATCCGGCAGAAACCTGTCAGTGATATATCTTTTTGACAATTCCACGGCAGCAATTATAGCATCATCTTTAATTCTGACTTTGTGATGAGACTCATATCGTTCTTTAATTCCTCTTAAAATGGATATAGCACTCATCTCATCGGGTTCATCAATTATTACCTTTTGAAATCTCCGTTCGAGGGCTTTATCCTGTTCAAAATACTTTTGATATTCATTCAATGTTGTAGCTCCAATAGCCCTAAGTTCACCACGTGCCAGTGCTGGTTTCAGAATATTTGCTGCATCCATTGCTCCTTCGCTCTTACCCGCTCCAACAAGTGTATGAATCTCATCAATAAACAAAACTATTTCCCCTTCAGAAGACACAACTTCCTTGACTACCGCTTTCAAACGTTCTTCAAATTCACCTTTATACTTTGCTCCTGCTATAAGAGATCCCATATCCAGTGCAAATATCTGTTTGCTCTTTAAATTTTCAGGGACGTCACCATTGACAATACGATGAGCTATACCCTCAGCAATAGCCGTTTTCCCAACTCCCGCATCACCGATAAGAACCGGGTTGTTTTTTGTTCTTCGCGATAATATCTGAAGAATACGACGTATTTCTTCATCCCTTCCAATAACGGGATCAAGCTTGTTGTTTCTTGCACTTTCAATTAAGTTTATTGCAAAACGATTCAGAGCATCAAAGCGGTCCTCAGCTGTCTGACTATCTACCTTAGAGCCTTTTCGCATCTCTTCTGTAGCCTGCTTAAGCTCTTTTTCGTTTACCCCGCTATCTTTCAATAACTGGGAAACATTATCGCCAGCTTTCAACAGTCCCAAAAGAATATGCTCAATAGACACAAATTTATCCCCAAAATCACGAGAATAATTCATTGCCTCCCTCAATGCTTTTGTTGCATTGTTTGAGAGATAAGGCTCTCCTCCTGATACCTTTGGATATGATTCTATAATACTGTTGAGTACCTCTTCGAGGTTATTCGTATTTACATTTAACTTTTTCAATAAATAAGTAATCACACTCTCCCCTTCACTCATCAAACCTTTAAGTAAGTGACCCGTCTCCACTGCCTGGTTTTTATATCCTTCAGCAACAGAGAAGGCTTTTTGTATTGCTTCCTGTGATTTTATAGTGAAATTATTTAAATTCATAATTGTTTCCTCCTTTGTATGTTTCAACTATACACAGTAATATCAAATTTTTTGCCATTCAACAAAACACAAAACAACAAGCCACATTGACATAAAAATCAAGAAAACATAAGTCAAAATGTCATCTTGTAAGACTTATCACATTGATTAAGAATATTTTAATTATTTGACGAAAGAAATAAAATACCTGACACCGGAATGAAGGATGGAACGATGGTATGAGGAAGTGATGAGTTTAGTTATGAATACTAAAAAAAGAAAGTCGATAAAAATATAAACATACGAAAACAAATACCTTCTCAGTCATGTTTGAATAATAAAAATACTGTGCTGATGAAACGGATATTTACCTTCTCGGTTAATTGAACAAGTTGGATATTCAAAGATGAAGTTCTATTTTTGAATTATAATTGGATAGCATTATGATTTAAAAGAATTTATTTTATAATTTTGAATAACGGAAATTTAAAAACTATGGACAATTGCCATCTTCGTATAGAATTGTTTAATGCTGATTATCTCAACATTGTAGAATTAAATACAACCGGTGATAATGAAAATTACGTAAAGGGTGATTCTGAATCGCAATACATGCAAAGCGAAGTATTTAATATTTTCATAAAATGTTTTGAGAACAGCAATTCACTTTATGAATTTTATGGAGCAACAAAATATAACCTTAGGAAAATTGTACCGTTAAGAAATGAGTTAACCCAAAAACTGGAGACTTTAAAACGCATTAAGAGCCTGAACGACTTTAAAGAACATATTAACAACATATTTTTAGGTTATGAATTTATTGACAAACTAAAACAGACCAACGCGAACTGGGAAAATAACTGGGACAATTACCTGGAAAAGCTGAAAAAAGTTAATAAAGGACTGATTAAAATCACTGAAAAGTGCATAGACGAACAAAGGATATTATGGGTTATAGGTTACTAACAAAAATATATAAAACAAAAGTTATATTTAATTTTGAATATTTTAATACTGCTTCCTCAAAAGTGATAATGGATATCATTGAAAAGCTGAAAATCCTGCAGGACAATGGGAGCCAACCAGAGATCAACTGGCACTATATTGAAGAAGATGATGATATGCTTGAAGCAGGAGAAGATTACTCAGATATAACAGAAATACCTTTTAATTTTATTAGTTATCAATAAAAAAAGCTAAAAACACAATATGGCCAGTCAAAATCAGAAAGCAATTATCAAAAAACTGGAGAATTCTATTGGACAAGATACTGTCCAAATAAATGGTACAGTTAAAACACCAGAAATATACTTAAATAAAAAGGAAGGTGTTATTAAGTTAAAAGGACGCTCCATCCCTGAAAATGCCAAAGAACTGTACAATCCCATAATAACATGGGCAGAACGGTATGCCGAATCATCCAATTCAAAGACTAACCTTATATTCCAGTTGGAATATTTCAATACAGCGTCCTCAAAAATGATATTTGAGTTAATAAATACACTTAAAATGATAAAAGATAAGGGAAACACCCTTAATATTGAATGGCACTACCTTGTAGATGATGATGATATTTTAGATTCCGGTGAAACTTTCCAGGAAATCAGTGGCCTGGAATTTAATTTCTATTCTTATGAATAACCATTTATCTTCTTCATGATTGTTGTTTTGCAGGCAAGCTAAAAGATACTGTTGTACCTTTACCATATTCACTGTCAATAAAAAATTCTCCTTTATTCCTTTTAATAAAATCTATACATAAGTTTAAACCCAACCCACTGCCTTTTTCTCTGCTCGTTCCATATGTGCTGAAATATTCTTTCGTATTCAATATTTTTTCAATATCATCATCTTTTATTCCAACACCTGTATCTTCAACATAAATAAAAAGTTTGTCCTGCTGTTTTTTTACACTTATTGTAATCTTGCCTTTTGATGTATACTTAATGGCATTAAACAACAAATTCCTGATAATCGTCTTAACCATATTATTGTCACCATATGCCTCTGTGTCCCCGGGAACCTGGCTATCAATTTCATTCTCCTTATTTCTGGCCATGGTGTACATTAATTCAACATTCTCCGTTACCAGATCATAAATATTAAGAATCTCCGGTTCATATTCAAGTTTATCACGCTGGCTCCTCGACCAATAAAGTAAATTTTCGAGTAAATTGTAAGTTTGATCCGCAGCATTTTTCAGAGAAATTAAAGCTTTACCGGAAACATTATTACCATCATTATCTTCAAAAATAAGGTCAAGCATGCTTTTCATTCCACCCAGCGGGGCTCTTAAGTCATGAGATATTACTGAAAACATTTTATCCTTTGTAGCATTAATTTTTTCCAGCTCTTCAGCCTGCATTTGAATTTTATCGTGAGAAGCCTTCAACTCCAAATGTGTACGAATGCGCATTAACAATTCGTCTTTATTAAACGGCTTGGTGATATAATCAACTCCTCCCATTTTAAACCCTTTAACTATAGCCTCATTAGAAGTTTTTGCAGTAAGAAAAATAACCGGAATATCTTTGCTGTTCTTGTCCTTTTTTAGCTTTTCACATACTTCATAGCCATCAATATCAGGCATCATTATATCAAGTAAAATAAGTGAAGGGTTCACTTTAGGCACAAGATTAAGAGCCTCGTATCCATCTTTAGCCAGGGCAATCTGAAAATCCCAGTCTTTGAGCATATTCCCCACCAATTTCAAGTTCTGCACACTATCGTCCACTACAAGAATTACAGAACTGCGGGGATCAAAATTATTTTCCATATTATATATTTTTTACTGAATATCTAATTTTTCTGCAATACTTTTAAAATTTTTCAATTGCATCTGAATATTTTCTATATCAATATTTTTAAGATGTTTATTCATCTCCAGAATGTAGGCTTCAAGGAATTCAAGCTGAAATTCCTTTTGAATTGACCGAAGTTTATCAACAAAATCCTCTATTTTATAAATTACAAGACTATCTTTTATTTCGTACCATACGGGTAATATTTCCTTCTTTAATCTTCGCTGCAATTTCACATAAACATCCTGTGGTATTTCTTCAATTTCTTTATCTGCATCTATCCCATCACTTTTAAGTATTTTCTTCTTGTTTTTATATGGAATATACCTTTTCAGCAAAGCATACAGATCATTTTTAGTAACGGGCTTTCTTAATATATCATTAAAAAGCACGCGGGCTTCTTCAGGTACACTGTCCATAGAAGCTGCCGTAAAGGCGACTATAACAATATCTTTATATTTTTCTTCAGCTTTAATCAGGGCGGCCGCTTCATAGCCACTAAGATCCGGGAATCTCAGGTCCATAAGTATAAGGTCCGGAGTATTTATTTTAATAATCTGAAGAGCTTTTTCAGCACTCTGCGCTTCAGTAAACTCCAGTTTCTGATTATCCAATAAATTCTTAATTGTGTCTATATTATACTGAATATCATCGGCAATTAATATATTGGCCGGTTCAAATTCCACAGAGGTCTCATCTTCACGGATTGAGCTTTTCGTCGCTGTAACAGCGCTACTTCTTTTCACATTGGGCAGAATAACAGTAAATTTTGAACCTTTTCCAATCCGGCTGGAGACACTTATTTCACCATCCATTGTTTCCACAAGCTTTTGTGTGATATTCAAACCTAACCCAGTTCCGGCATATTTCCGGGAGTCCTGTCCGTCTTTTTGCTGAAAAGCTCCGAATATATGCTTCTGTTGTTTCCTGGGTATTCCAATGCCTGTGTCTTCTACAACCAATTTCAAGTCATAGGTCTCATTGCCTTTAAATTTGGTGTCAATTTTCAGGTTTATCTGTCCTTTGTCAGTAAACTTGATAGCATTCCCAACTAAGTTAAATAAAATTTGTCTTATGCGCACCTCATCAAGCATAAGAACATCAGGCATATTTGTATTGATATCTATAAGAAGTTCCAGTCCTTTTTCCGTAATTTTTTTTTCAAAAATATGTTGTATGTCTTCAATTATTGTTGGCAGTTGAACAGGTTCAAAGATAATTTGAAATTTACCGGCTTCTATCTTGGATAGATCAAGAATATCATTAATTAAAGCCAGTAATGTTTTACCACTTGTCATTATAGCCTCTATATGGTTTCTCAATACCGGATCTTTAAGCTTATTCAGCAAAACTTCACTGAACCCCAGTATAGCATTCATTGGAGTTCTTATTTCATGTGACATGTTGGCTAAAAACTCGCTTTTTGCCTTTGAAGCAGCTTCAGCTTTTTCTTTAGCGTTTTTCAGTTCTTTTTCATAAGCTTTTCGCTGAGAAATATCACGGAGTGTACCGGCAATTTTTTCAGGATTACCGAAACTATCTCGTACAAGTCTTACTGAAAAAGAGCAAAATACCTGGTTTTCATTCACGTCCATCAGGACAATCTCATAGTCGCTTATCCTGTCTTTTTTATCAAGCTCTTTTCTAAGTCGGTAACCCTCTTCTTTTTTAGGAAGAAAGTTATTGATTGTCCTGCCCAGGGCTTCATCCCTGGTATAACCCAAGATTCTTTTCACTGATGGGCTTATTTCAACAATAGTCTCAGTATCAATCTCTACCTCAACATAAACATCATACATGCTCTCGAAGATATTCCTGTACTTCTCCTCATTTTCCTTTAGTTTATTCTCCGTAATTTTCCTTACAGTAACATCCCTCGAGGACGTTTGATATTCAATTATATTGCCGTTATCATCTTTTATTTGCTGAGTTACAGTTTCAAACCATATATAACTTCCTTCTATGGTCTTTATTCTATATTCTGTTGTACTTGTATGATTACTTTTTAAAAAATTCCTGTAAGAATCAGAGAAGATATTTTTTCTGTCATCCGGATGGATAAATTTCTGTGGTTTTTCACCTATCATCATTTCTGGCTCATAACCTAAGATATCTCTAACTGAAGGAGAGACATAACTATAAGTACCATCAAGATTGTGGGTGCAAATTAAATCACGAGAAGCCTCTGAAATTAATCTGAATTTAAGCTCTGATTGCCTTGTGCGTTCAGTGGCTTCAAGCACATCTGATTTTAATTGAACAATATTTGATAGTTCCTGTGAAAGAATTATTTCTTGTGTATCCCAGTTACCTTGATTTTTAGCTTTTTCAAAAACAAAAAATCCTTCCGGAACACTTATTTTACCATAAGGGATAATTAACTGTCCTTCTTCCAGTCTAAGTACAAAATCTTTTGAATGGGTGTCAGTCTCAATATCCGATTCACTGAGAATATAATATTCATGTCCATTAAGTCTATTAAAAAATTCAGAGGTAATCCCCTTTTTTGGTTCTGATAAATCCTTATTTGCAACCCATTGTTGTTCACAAAAGAATTTTTCGCCAGAGACTTGTTGTTTTACAAAGCTAACACGCTCCAACATCAATGTATGGCCAATATCAGCCATTAAACCACCTATTAATTCAGTGCGTGATTGTACTAACGACGCCTGCTTCCAAAATCCAGTGCGTAATTTATCAAATCTATCAGCCATAATCTATTTTTTATGCCGCAATATTCTTACAATAAGGGCAATATCGAAGCCTCTGTCACTATAAATCTCTTTCAACCTAGCATTTTCGAATGTACTAAAACTATTTATAATAACTTAAACTGATACGATATTTTTTTTGACAAGTTTTATCCTGATATCATTAGATTCTCTAAAGTCTATTCACACTCAGTTATAAAAAGGTCATTCGGTGGTCATTCTATAGTCATTCTGTGTTTTACCCCGTGAAATTCTGCGAAGCAGAGTATTGCACCGGGGTCATTCGGTAGTCACTCCAATTCGCATAGAAAATAAAGTTTATGAATTGTCGTTTTTAATTACTGATGGAACAGAAAAATAGTTGATATTTAATTTTTTAAATACAATAAAAATTTTATTTTTGCAACCTGTTTTCATTACAAAAATAATGTCTAACCCATTAATTATTAAGGATTATTAAATGACACAACAAGAAGAAAATCAAAAAAAGGATGAAGCTGTAAACCAGGAATCAGAAGAACAGCAAAAATCACAAAAGGAGAAAGAGGCAGAACAAAAAGTGAAGGAATTTGAGACGACAGAAGACGATGCCCCTCAGAAAAATATCATTGAAACTGCCGGAGAAAATGTACCTGAGGTACCAGAAATTGAAGACGCCCAGGAAGAAGAAACATTTGACTGGGAAAATTTGGATCAGAAAGATGACGACTATGATCCTGAAGAAAGAGCTAAATTTGAGCAACTTTACGACAAGACCCTCTCTACGATTAAAGAAAAAGAAATTGTTGAGGGAACAGTTGTCTCAGTGACAAAAAAGGAAGTAGTAATCAATATTGGTTATAAATCCGAAGGTGTAGTCAGTAGAAATGAGTTCAGGCACAATCCGGATTTAAAAGCTGGAGACAAAGTAGAGGTTTATATTGAAAACCAGGAAGATAAAGACGGACAGCTTGTCTTATCACATAAAAAAGCCCGAACTCTCAGGGCATGGGAACGAGTCAATCAAGCTCATGACAATGATGAAATCATTCAAGGTTACATTAAATGCAGAACAAAAGGCGGTATGATTGTCGATGCATTTGGCATTGAGACATTCCTGCCGGGTTCACAAATTGATGTAAAACCAATCCGCGATTATGATGCTTACGTTGGCAAAACAATGGATTTCAAGGTTGTGAAGATCAACCATGAATTCAGAAACGTTGTAGTTTCTCATAAAGCAATTATTGAAGAAGAACTTGAACAACAGAAGAAAGAAATTATTTCCAAGCTTGAAAAAGGCCAGGTACTTGAAGGAACAGTTAAAAACATTACCTCTTACGGTGTATTTATCGACCTTGGAGGTGTTGACGGCCTGATTCACATCACTGACCTTTCATGGGGCCGGGTTAACCATCCGGAAGAAATTGTAGAGCTTGATCAAAAACTCAATGTAGTTATTCTAGACTTTGATGATGAGAAAAAACGCATTGCATTAGGATTAAAACAACTTACACCACATCCATGGGATGCTCTTGATCCAAACCTTAAAGTAGGCGATGTAGTGAAAGGAAAAGTGGTTGTACTTGCTGATTATGGAGCATTCGTTGAAATTCAGCCCGGTGTTGAAGGACTGATTCACGTTTCAGAGATGTCATGGTCACAACACCTAAGAAGTGCACAGGAATTTCTGAAAGTTGGAGACGAAATTGAAGCACAAATACTGACTCTCGACAGAGAAGAAAGAAAAATGTCTTTGGGTATCAAGCAATTAAAGCCGGATCCATGGGATGGCATTGAAGAAAAATACCCTGTGGGAAGTAAACACAAAGCAAAAGTGCGTAATTTTACTAACTTCGGTGTTTTTGTAGAAATCGAAGAAGGTGTTGACGGTCTGATTCACATATCTGACTTATCATGGACAAAGAAAATCAATCACCCTGCTGAATTTACTTCGATAGGTGAAGAGATTGAAGTTAAAGTCCTTGAAATTGATAAAGAAAACAGGAGATTAAGTCTTGGACACAAACAATTGGAAGAAAATCCATGGGATGTGTTCGAATCTGTTTTTGAAGAAGGATCAATCCATGAAGGTACTGTTATTGACATATTTGATAAAGGTGCATTAGTATCATTGCCTTACGGAGTTGAAGGATTCGTTTTACCTAAACATCTTACTAAAGAAGATGGCTCAACAGCAAAAATAGACGAA
Organism: Bacteroidales bacterium; assembly: GCA_046545795.1. Classification (GTDB taxonomy): domain Bacteria; phylum Bacteroidota; class Bacteroidia; order Bacteroidales; family UBA12077; genus JAGXLC01. Next base: position 17,130 of record JBKGZD010000024.1, read on the forward strand.
AAACTTCCTTTCAAAGTTCTTGAATTTAATAAGGAAGGAAAGAAGATTGTCGTCTCACATAAAAGGGTATATGAAGACGAAAAGAGAAAAGAAGAAAAGGAGAAAACACAGAAAACCCGTAAGAATGTTGATAAAATAAATAAAAATACAGAAAAAACAACGCTGGGAGATATATCCAACTTGGCTTCCCTCAAAGATGAGATGGAAGAAAATGAGAAAAATGGAAACAAGAAGGATAACAAAGAAGATGATAATAACAAAGAATAAGGTTGTTTATTCAGGAAATATAAATTCTTTTTAGTAAATTCAAGACATGGAATTTAATATAGATAAGCGGGATAATTATACATTAATAGAGGTTCTGACTGAAAAACTGGACACCAATGTTGCACCCGGCCTGAAATCAGAACTGGTTCTTATTTCAGGTAAGGGAGAAAAAAACATTGTATTAGACTTAAACCATGTCAAATACGTTGATTCATCCGGCTTAAGCGCAATACTTGTCGCTAACCGATTATCAAAAAATGCTAACGGAACCTTTGTATTGACTGGTTTAAATGATGCGGTAGACAGGTTAATTACAATTTCACAACTTGATACTGTTCTTAATATAGCTTATTCAAATGGAGAAGCTGAAGACATTATTAAAGTGGAAGAAGAGAACAAACAATCAAAAGAAAATAAATAATCTTAAATGTGAAATTTGAATTAACAATATTAGGAAGTAGTTCAGCTTTACCAACATCTCAAAGAAACCTAACCGCTCATATGCTCAACGTATATGAGCGGTTTTTTTTAATTGATTGTGGAGAAGGAACACAGCTGCAAATCAGAAAAAATAAACTACGATTAAGTAAAATTAATCATATTTTTATTAGCCATAATCATGGTGATCATATTTACGGGCTTTTTGGACTGCTATCTTCGTTCAACCTCCTGGGGAGAACTAATGATTTAAATATTTATGCGCATAAAGAATTGAGAAAGGGAATAAAGTATATCATAAGAAACTATGAAAGCCAGTTTAGCTACAAAATACAGTTTCATGAATTAAACCCAAACACCAAAGAAAAAATATTTGAAGACAAAAATATTGAAGTGTATGCTTTTCCCTTATTGCATAAAATACCTACTTCAGGTTTTTTGTTTGTAGAGAAACCCCGTTTACCCAATATTAAAAAAGAATACGTCCAAAAGTATAATATCCCAATCAGAGATATAAGAAACATAAAAGAAGGAGGTAGTTATGTAACAAAGGAAGGGATTGAGATATCCCACCAGGAATTGACTTATCCTCCATATAAACCAAGATCATATGCTTATTGTACAGACACAGCTTATAACAGAGACATACTCCCCATTATTAAAAACGTAGATTTATTGTATCACGAAGCTACTTTTAATGAGGAGCATGCAGAACTGGCCGGAGAGACATTTCACTCAACAGCTAAACAAGCGGCCACTATAGCTAAAGAGGCTGAAGCAAAATCATTAATCATTGGGCATTTTTCCTCACGTTATAAAAAAACAGATCAACACCTCGCTGAGGCAAAATCAATTTTTAAAAATACAATAACAGCTCACGATGGTTTGTATTTCCGTGTAGATCCGGTAAGAATGACCAGAGAACACTAAAAATAAAAATACTATACCTTATGCGTATATACAGATTTAGAATATATTCGTTTTTTTATAAATATTTTCACACAGAATTCTCTATTTTTGTTAAAATTACTATTATTAATTAATTCCCATATTTTTTAAAAATGCAGGATAAAATTGTCATTTTAGATTTCGGGTCACAATACACTCAACTAATAGCAAGAAGAGTAAGAGAGCTAAATGTTTATTGTGAAATCTATCCTTTCAATAAAATTCCAGAGCCAGACGCTTCGATTAAAGGAATTATTCTTTCAGGCAGTCCATTTTCCGTGAAAGATAAAGCTGCACCGAAGGCAGACCTGGAAAAAATAAAAGGTAAATTACCTGTTTTAGGCATATGTTATGGAGCTCAATATATTGCAAATAATTATGGTGGTAATGTTGTAGGTTCAGAGAAGAGGGAATACGGAAGAGCTAATCTCAGTTATATCGAACCCGGCTTTGAACTTTTAAAAAACATTAAAATAAACACACAGGTATGGATGTCGCATGGAGATACCATAGAAAAATTACCTCCAAAATATAGCATAGGCGCAAGCACCCGGGATGTAGAAGTCGGGGCTTTCAAGAATACTGAAGAATCCACATACGGAATTCAGTTTCATCCCGAGGTATATCATACAATGCAAGGCAAAGAGATATTAAAAAATTTTGTTGTAAATATATGTGGATGTGAACAAAGCTGGACACCGGAAGTATTTGCAGAAATAACCATTAAAGACCTCAGGGAAAAACTAGGAAATGATAAAGTTATCCTTGGCCTGTCAGGAGGGGTTGATTCTTCTGTAACGGCCACCCTCTTACACCAGGCAATTGGGACTAATCTAACCTGCATATTTGTAGACAATGGCCTGTTAAGAAAAAATGAATTCGAGAAAGTCATGGACTCCTATAAAGACATGGGACTTAACGTTATAGGAGTAGATGCAAAAGATAAATTTTATAAAGATCTAAAAGGAGTATTTGATCCAGAAGAAAAAAGAAAAATAATAGGTAGAAATTTTATTGAAGTATTTGAAGAAGAGGCTGGAAAAATTAAAGACATTAATTGGTTAGCACAAGGGACAATATATCCTGATGTCATAGAATCAGTATCGGTGAATGGCCCTTCTGTAACAATAAAGTCTCATCATAATGTAGGAGGATTACCTGAGGAAATGAACTTAAAAGTTGTGGAACCTTTACGCCTTTTGTTCAAAGACGAAGTAAGAAAAGTAGGTAAAAGTTTAGGGGTAAAGGAAGAACTCATCTCCCGCCATCCATTTCCCGGGCCCGGACTGGCAATACGTATACTCGGGGATGTTACTCCCGTCAAGGTTAAATTGCTCCAGGAAGCTGATAATATTTTTATTCAGGGTCTGGTTAATCATAATTTATATAACAAAGTTTGGCAAGCTGCAACTATACTTTTGCCAATACAATCTGTTGGAGTCATGGGAGATGAAAGAACTTATGAAAATGTAGTGGCTCTCAGGGCTGTAACTTCAACAGACGGAATGACAGCAGATTGGGCCCACCTGCCTCATGAATTTATTGCAGAAATATCCAGCAAAATAATAAACCAGGTAAAAGGCATTAACCGGGTAGTATATGATGTAAGCTCAAAACCACCTTCAACAATTGAGTGGGAATAAACATTAAAGACTGGAAATTGTAAAACATTTAACGATATAATGACAAGTCCAAAAAAAATATTATATCATCAGGGATTTTTCAGCTATGAAACAACAGGCAAGCTTATTGAAAAGCTTAGAGACAAGAGAAGTGACTATAAAATTAAAAAAGCAATTTTCAGAAAAATCTTAACGTTAATGATTGAAATACTTGAGAACAACTATAAATATGTAGAGGAGAAATTCAATAAAAAAATTATAGATGATTTGAATATTTATCCTACATTTCAGTTAATGAAGGAAGGTTCTGTCTACTCACTGGAGTCAGGGAATCCAATTTTAGAAGACGATATTGACTTTCTGAAAAATAAAATTGATCACATCAATAGCCTGCAATATGAAGACCTAAAAGAACTATACAAAAAGACAATGGCAGAAGGAATTTATAAAAACAAGAAGGGTGCAGGATTAGGTATGATTAAGATGGCGAGGGTCTCCAAAAACATTATTGAATATAAATTTGAAAAAATTCAAAACAACATATATTATTATACCGTTAAAATCAATATAGCATCAAATTAGAATAAAAATATGGCTGAGAAAATTTTTAAAGAAGAAACCAATTATACACCTGGAATTGACCTTGACCCGAATAAACAAAAATTTGAGTTTACTGGTGTTTCAAGACCCGAAGATACCTATGACTTTTATGAGCCTATTTTAAGCTGGGTAGAAAATTACGTTAACAATATTCTCGAAAAATTTGAGCAAAACCGGGTATCCAACGAAACATTTGTCATTGTCTTTGACTTTAAATACATGAATTCTTCATCCTCTAAATACATTTTCCAAATTCTTTCAAACTTTAAAAAATTATTTAACAAGCGATTGAATGTTACTATATTCTGGTATTATGATGATTTAGATGATCAAATCCTGGAAGATGGAGAAGATTTCAGTGAAATTATTAACATCCCTTTTAAATTTTTAACAAGAAACCAATAACAGTTCTTATCTATGAAAAATGGAATAAATAAAATTTTAGTATCGCTGTTCATATTTTCGATAGCTTTTTCCAATAGCGGTTCAGCACAGATTTTTAATGAAGATATGTACAAATTTGGAAAAGCTATTCATTCTATTGACAATCAATATATTGACTCTGTAGATCGAGCTAAACTCGTTGAAAAAGCCATTAAAAGCATTGTTGAAGACCTTGACCCCCATACTGTTTATCTTACAAAAGAAGAAGTTCAAGAGATGAATGAATCTTTAGAAGGTAATTTTGAAGGTATTGGAATAGAGTTTAACATACATAATGACACCATCTATGTTATATCACCTATCTCAGGAGGTCCTTCCGAAAAAGTGGGAATTCAAGCCGGTGACAGGATAGTAGAAATCGACGGGGAAAATGTGGCAGGAATTGATATTTCAACAAATGGAGTAAGAGACAGACTCCTGGGTGAGAAAGGTACAAAAGTTAATGTTTCTATTAAACGGCCTGGAGTAGAAAAACTTTTAGAATTCACTATTGTCAGAGATAAAATTCCTATACACAGTCTGGATGCTTCATATATAACAGAAAACAACCATGGATATATTAAGCTTAATAGATTTGCTCAAACTACCCACAAAGAGTTTTCAGAAGCAGTAGACGATCTCAGACAGGAGGGAATGGAATCCCTAATACTGGATTTAAGAGGAAATGGCGGCGGATATCTTGACCAGGCCATTAAACTTGCTGATGAATTTATTGAAGAGGGAAAATTGCTTGTTTATACAGAAGGAAGAAATGTTGAAAGGGAAAATAATTATTCAACTGAAAAAGGGAAACTGGAAAAAGAGAATATCATTATTTTACTGGATGAAGGCTCAGCGTCCGCAAGTGAAATTGTGGCCGGGGCTGTTCAGGACTGGGACAGAGGAATGATCCTGGGAAGGAGATCTTTTGGAAAAGGATTGGTTCAGAGGCCTGTATCTCTTCCGGATGGTTCTATGATAAGGCTGACTATTGCCCGTTATCATACTCCAACAGGAAGGGTAATTCAAAAACCATATAACAATGATAAAGAGGAATATGCAAAGGAACTGCTTGACCGGTACAACAAAGGAGAAATGATTAGTGCAGACAGTATTAATTTCCCCGATTCATTGCAATACAAAACAAAAGAATTAAACAGGGTTGTTTATGGTGGTGGAGGAATTATGCCGGACATATTTATGCCGCTTGATACAAACAGATATTCAGACATTTTTGACGATTTTGTGCGCCAGGGAATATTAAATGCTTTCGTGATAAACTATATTGACCAAAATCGTGAGGAATTCAAGGAAAAGTATGAAAACTTTCCTGAGTTTAAAAAGGATTTTGAAGTTGATAAAGAAATTGTGAAAGAATTAATTAATTATGCTGAAAAAGAAGGCATTGAGGTTAAAGATGAAGAACTGGAGGAAGGAAAAGATGATTTAAAGCTGCATATTAAAGCACTTATAGCAAGGGATATGTGGGATATGAGTGAATATTTCCAGATAGTTAATCAACATGATAGAATATACAAAAAAGCCGTTGAGATACTGGACAATTGGGAACAATATGAATCACAATATTTAAAATAATTCATATTGAAGCATAAAAGTAATTTTAATTACCCATATACATAAACGCTATTATTGTGCTGATAGATAGAATATTAAACATACTAAAACCATAGAATTCACAACCGGAGTTAGTTGGTGGTACATGAGACTATCTCCCGGTTTTAGCCGGAAATCGGTGTAAACCAATCCACCTACCCTCCCAACCCGAGGGCTTTTGGAACAATGGAAAGCCGGTTGGGGGTTTGGTTTGTCGCCGGTTTGACTCACCCACGTGAACGTGGTTGCTGCTTTCATTGGCGTATCTTCCTGCGCGAATGAGAGTGATTGTTGTCTCCCACAAATACATGTATTAATTAAAATGACAAAATCCAGGGACGAAATATCTCTACAGGTCGCACCACGGCGCTTTTGAAATAGTGCGAGCCTTGTTTTCTATAGACATTTCGCTGCTATCTACGCAGCTACGCCCATTCAAATCAGTTTTTACCACTTGATAATACAAACGAATAACAACTGAATGACCACTGAATGACTACCGAATGACAATCGAATGACCCTGTGAAATACTCTGCTACGCAGAATTTCACAGGGTAAACCACCGA
>JBKGZD010000025.1:0-23223 GCA_046545795.1 Bacteroidales bacterium
TCTTGCGTATTATCTGTTTCGTGTAATTTTCCTTTTTCAAATTTCAAAGTTCGGGTTTCAAACTTTTTCACAAGTTCATAGTCGTGTGTTGCCATAATAATTGTTCTGCCGTTTGAATTGATTTCCTGGAGCAGTATAAGCAGGTCTTCAGATGTTTCTGGGTCAAGGTTACCTGTTGGCTCATCGGCAAGGATGATGTCTGGGTCGTTGAGCAGTGCACGTGCAATCACGACGCGTTGTTGTTCTCCACCTGATAGTTGATGCGGCATTTTATAGCCTTTGTATGTCAACTCGACTTTTTCGAGCACTTCCTCTATTTTTTGTTTGATATCGACTTTATTTTTCCACCCTGTTGCCCGTAAAACAAAATGAAGATTTTCGTAGACAGACCTGTCTGTTAACAACTGAAAGTCTTGAAAAACAATTCCTAAACGTCTGCGTAACGCGGGAATATGTTTCTTCTTTAATTTTTTTAAATTATAATTAAGAACAAACCCTTCTCCTTCTTTTAATGGAATTTCAGCATTGATTACCTTAATCAGTGTAGTTTTCCCGCTGCCTACTCTTCCTATAAAGTACACAAATTCATTTTTGTGTATGGTTAAGTTAATATTATGTAGTATGAGGTTATCATTTTGATAAATATTTGCTTCTGAAAATTTTATGACAGGCTCCATAGACTATTCTTTTGTTTTATTAATTGATACGATAAAAGTATCAAATTTGTATTAAATAACGTGATGTAAAATGAATTTGTATTCTCGTAATTGCAAATGTAGAGAAAAATAACCGGATTAGTGAACAATACTTTTATTACAAATAAAGCACTTTTTTTACATTAACCTCCTGTTTATTCTACTTGATATCTTGGAATTTTTTCAGGCAGCCGGGTCAGTAATTCATAGTTCATGCTGTTGTTCATATTACTGAATGAGCTAACGGATATACTAAGATTGCCCTGATCGCCAATGAGTACCACTTCATCATTTACTTTAACATCAGGAACGTCTGTTACGTCTATTACAATCATATTCATGTTCACGGTACCAATTACTGTTACTCTTTTTCCGCGTACGAGAACATGCCCCATATTGCTCAGTGTTCTGCTGAAGCCAAAACTATAGCCTACAGGGACAACGGCAATAAGGCTATCTCGATTTGTGATGTAGCTCTTTCCATAGCTAACGTATTCCCCTTCTCCGACGTGGTTTACGCTTAATATTTTACTTTTCCAGGAGAGTACTCTCTGAAGCGGGTCATGTGGCAGGTTACCATTTCCTTTCATGTGAAGCATCCTTGTCTCCTCGCTGGGCCAGAAACCATAGTTGGATATTCCAATCCGGACAAGGTCCATTGTATAATCAGGAAAGTTTAATAATCCTGCTGAGCAGGCAACGTGTCTGTATCTTGGCTTGAGACCGAAATCATAAAACCAATTGCATGTCTTCCTGAATCGTTTAATTTGTTTGTTTATCCTGTCAAAGTTAGAAATCGATTCTGCTCCGGCAAAATGGGTGCAGAGTCCTTCAAGAGTTATGGTTTTGTCGTTTTTGGTAAGTATTTCAGCTACTTCAGTTAATTCGTGAGGCATAAACCCTGTGCGATGCATTCCTGTTTCCAGTTCTATATGTACCCTGGCTTTTTTACTGGTTTTTTTTGCTACTTTTTTAACAGCATCCAGGCGTTCACGGGTGAACACAAAAAAAGAAATGTCATTCTCAATAGCCCACTCAAGGTATTCATCATCCAAAAAGCCCATAATCATAATATCACAGATATCCTTTTTGATTTTGTGTGCCCGCATGGCTTCATCTACACCAAATACCGAAAAGTGCGTTATGCCAGCTTCCTCAATCATGGGTAAAATGCTTTCTATGCCATGACCATAAGCATTCCCCTTTATAACCATGGAATATCGGGTGTCCGGGCTTAATTTATTTTTGAGATAATTGATATTGTTGTTTAGTGCTTGCTTACTAAGCTCTATGTATGAACTGTATAGCATAGGGATGTATCTTTAACATTATTATAATCATGCTTTAGAATGTGAAAGATATTAATTAATAATGATTTAGTCCAGTTAAAATAACTTCATTTTATTATTGGTATCACTTTTTTTCTAATGGCAATAATTAACGAATGATTTTTTCTGGCAACGGCTGAAATGCGTTCAATTTTTTTGAAATTTAAATTTCAATGAAATCAGGTTTAAAAAAAGCAGGCAGGCTGCAATGTTTCTGTCATAATATGATGACTACCTGCTTTAGCCTGCCTTAGCTTTGATTATTACTTGTTGTCGTCAGGATTATTCTTCAAGTATTTCTCCAGCCATCGGTCTTGTTCCCATAACATATGGAGAATATTTTTCTTGGCTGCATATCCGTGACTTTCTTTAGGCAGCATTACCAGTCTTACATTAGCTCCCAGACCTTTAAGAGCATTAAAGTATCTTTCACTTTGCATAGGGTAAGTACCTGAGTTGTTGTCTGCCTCACCATGAATCAGTAAAAGGGGTGTTTCCATTTCATCCGCATGCATGAAAGGAGACATTTCATAATATATTTCTGGTGCTTCCCAATATGTTCTTTCTTCAGCCTGAAAACCAAATGGAGTAAGAGTACGGTTATATGCCCCGCTTCTGCCTATCCCTGCTGTAAACAGGTCAGAATGGGTTAACAGGTTAGCTGTCATGAAAGCTCCATATGAATGTCCACCAACTGCAACTCTATCCCGGTCTATGTATCCCATATTGTCAACTTTATCAATAGCTGCTTTGGCATTGGCCACCAACTGCTCAATAAAATTGTCATTAGGTTCTTCATCTCCTTCTCCTATGATGGGAAAAGCTGTATTGTCCAGAACTGCATATCCTTTCATGACCCAAAAGATGGGAGACCCATACGATGGATAGGTAAACTTGTAGGGAGAGGATGTTACCTGGCTGGCGCTGGATTTGTCTTTATATTCACGGGGGTAAGCCCACATCAGCATAGGAAGTTCTTCTTTTTTTTCTTTATCATAATCCGGGGGTAGATACAAGGTGGCTGACAGGTCTATTCCATCCTCGCGAGTGTATTTTATGACTTCCTTGTGAGCGTTTGAAAGTTCCTCAAAGGGATTTTCAAAATAGGTTATAGGCTCAGGCTTGTCTTTTGTTTTTATATCCCGTATGTAATAATTCGGATAATCTTTATTGGATTCAATACGTGTAACAATCTCACCCTTTCTAACATCAAGAGCAGATATGATGCGCTCCAGTTTCTTGTTGGATTCAGCTCTCCAGAGTCTTTCTGACTCTTCTGTTTTAATGTTGAATTTGTCGACGAAAGGCAGGATACCTTCATCAGAGTGACCATCCCCCAGCAAATAGATATAATCACCTTCAATATCGAGAACTTCTTTCCCGAATTTATTTTTTGTGGTGGCTGGCATTCCCGGATCGTTGTACCGGTCCTGGTAATTTCTGTCAAACAATACAGTAGCTTTTTCTTCCGGGTTAGATGGATTAAAAGCATAAGTTTTGGTATTACGGGTATTCCACCAGTTATCAAAAGCCACGGCGGTATTGTCATTTCCCCACATGATATCTCTGAACCTGTTAATGGTTTTAAGCAGGCTGCTTGGTTCACCGGAAAATGGCGCTTCCCATTCGAAAATTTCATCACGGTAATCTACCTCGTTTTCTGGATCTCCCTCATCTAATGCCTCAGCAAAAAAGATTGCCGATGGTTTATCATTCCTCCACTGGATATTCCTTTTCCCTGTTCGGACAGCCATGAAACCCTTTGGTAAATCTTCAGTAAGGGGTACTTCCTCTATGGTTTTTATTTTTTCTCCTTTTGTATCATAGACTATCGTACGGGAGGGGAATCGGTAATATGGGACCAGGTAAGAAAATGGTTTTTCAACAGTAGAGATAAGTACATATTTTCCGTCAGGGGAAAATTCCATACTTCGGTACATGGCCGTTTCTTTCCATAAGCTTTTTTCACCCTTCAGATTTACTTTATATAAATCCGAAATAACAAGTTGTTCAAAATTAAATTCATCGGTTTTGTCATTAAGTAAATCCTGGTATGTCCGGTTTTGAGCTTTTTGCCCTTTATTGATTGAAACCCGCGGACCTTCAGGTATGGCTTTACTTTTGTCTATCAGTTCTTTCCTGTTTTCAGGTATAAATTTCACAAGGAGATTCTGATTGTCATTAAACCAGTCGAAAGTTTCACCCATGTTAGCGTTGAGATTTGCATTAGTCAGTTTTATGACTTCTGCTTTTTTAATATCCAGGGCCCATAATTCAACTCCCTGCTCCGTCGTATGAGTGAAAGCCATCATTCGCTCATCCGGCGACCATTTTATATTGGAAATTCTTGGATTTTCAGGTAGTCCTTTCACTTCAATTTCTTCTTTTTCACCAATACGCATAACAGCAAGATTGTTGTAAAATCTTTCCCTGCTTCCAATATTGGTTTTTGGGTTAATCCGTATTCCGCCAAGCCTCATCTCTTTTTCAAGGAGTTCTTCAAGTGACTTGAACTGGTCTCTGTATAAAAGAACCATGTTTTCTCCCCTTGAATCTATCCTGACATTAGGAGTTAATGGTTCATCAACTAGTTTTAGGATTTCTTCAGAAGGCGTTTGGTAATTTACATTTTCCTGGGCTGTGATTGTAGTGCTGTAGGATACACTGATAGCCAAGATAATAAAGAGTAATTTTTTCATTGTTCCTGATTTTAAGTTAATAAAGAATATTAGAGGCTAAATTAAGGAAACTTTTTTAATTCTAAGCTGAAAGCAGTTTATTACAGTTAAGTATTTGTATCATTCCTTGAATAACAAGTAAAAAATTATTATAAAAACATGAGTTTAATGTAGAGCAGGCTGTATATCTGCCTGGTATTCAGAAATTCCCGAATTTTAAGCTTGGAGATTGCTTTTTTGAATTGATTTAGTATTTTTTTCAAGACAGAAAATTATGGTTTGGTTTTTGTAATGCTTTTGGTTATGTTCCGTTATAATTATTAATAATAATTATTGCCATATTTAACATTTTTCTATAAGTAAATTTATATTTTCATATCATGTTCTTTTTAAGATTTATAGTTAATTTTAAACCGGATTCATTTTTTTGAACCCTGATCGCTTTCAGCGACATAGAGAATTCGTCTATTATTTGGACCAGAATATTTTAAACAGATAAAATAAAATAAGAATTAGTCGGTTTTAAAAAAAAACTTCACATGATAAAAGCAAAATCCATTTTTTTCGTCCTTTTTATTATTTTTTTACCTGTACTTATACAAGCACAGGTAAATCAAGGTTATAATGAAGCACTCCAGGCTTATAAGGAGGCAAGGGAATTGTTTGATAATGAGAAATATGCTATAGCACAAAAGCAATTTGATGAGGTTAAGGATGCTTTCCCTGAAAACAGTGAATACAGGATTAACGCTGAATATTATATAGCCATTTGCTCAATTGAGCTTTTTAATAACGATGCAGAATATCTGATTTCACAATTTATTTCCAAATACCCGGAAAGTTCAAAAGTTAATCAGGCGTATTTTAACATGGGTCGATTTCAATACAGGCAGGAGCGATATGATCAAGTCGTACATTGGCTTGAGCAGGTTGATGAAGACAAACTACCTGACAATCAATTGTCTGAGTATTATTTCAAGCTTGGATATAGTTATTACAAAATTGATGATACTGAAAAGGCAAATAAGAAACTTTACGAGATTAAAGATAAAAATACAAAGTATTCGTCTCCCGCATTATATTTTTATTCTCATATCGCTTATGAGAATGAGAATTATCAAACAGCGTTGGAGGGTTTTCAGCAGTTGACTGATAACAAGACTTTTGCTCCTATAATGCCCTATTACATAACACAGATTTATTACTTCCAGGAAAAATTCGAGAAAGTGATAGACTATGCTCCTCAGTATGTTCAATCTGCTACAACTAAGCGTATGCCTGAAATCGCCAAAATAATCGGGGATTCATATTTCAATCTGAATAATTATGATAGTGCTATGACATACCTGGAACTTCATAAGGAGAAGTCAAAAAATATTAATCGTCAGGATTATTATCAATTAGGATATACTGCCTATAAATTAGAGGAATATGATAAAGCAATTGAAAATTTTGAAGAAGTGACAGACGAAGATGATGAACTTGCTCAGAGCGCTTATTATCATTTAGCGGATTGCTATCTGGAAACCGATAGAGAAAACAAAGCTAAACTAGCGTTTGAATTTGCTTCAAAATTGGATCATGATCCTGAAATTAAGGAAAATGCTTTGTTTAATTATGCAAAAATTACTTTTCAGCTCAGAAACACACCTTTTAATTCTGCGATTAAAGCTTTTAAAGAATATATAAAACGATACCCTGATTCAGAAAATATCGATGAAGCCTATAATTATCTTGTGCAAGCATACCTGAATTCCAATAATTATAAAGATGCATTGTCGTCTCTTGAACAACTGGACGAGATGGATGTGTCACTGGAAAAGGCTTATCAAAAAGTAGCATATTTCAGGGCATTAGAATTGTACAACAATAGATATTATATAGAAGCAATTCCGGTTTTTAATAATTCTTTGAATTATAGTCAATATGACAAGAATATAGCTGCTTTGGCTCAATATTGGAAAGCTGAAGCTTTTTACCAAATTGATAAATATGAAGACGCCGCAAAAAGTTACAATGCTTTTTTAATGTCACCAGGGGCGTTCTCAACACCAGTATATGATAAAGCCCATTATAACCTTGGTTATGCATATTTTCATCAAGAGGATTATCCAGAGGCAATCAAATGGTTCAGAAAATATATTAATATAAACCGATCGGATAATTCTAAATATCTCGCAGATACTTATATTCGTCTAGGCGACTGCTATTTCCTGAGAAGAAGCTTTTCACTGTCTGTAGAAAATTATAATAAAGCACTGGATATAGATGTATGGGACCAGGATTATGCAATGTTTCAAAGTTCGATTGCTATGGGGCTACAAGAACAGCCAAAAGAGAAAATTGCAAGACTAAGAAAATTGATTGATAATTACCCTGAATCTACATATTCAGATGATGCTTATTTTGAGCTCGGGAGAAGTTATCTTAATATAGACAATAAAGATAAAGCTATTGAATCTTTTAAAAAGATAGTTGACGATTATTCTTCGAGTAAATATGCAGCAAGAAGTTTTGTCCAGTTAGGACTGATATATTATTCTAAGGACGAAAATGAACAGGCAAAGAAATATTATGAACGTGTTATTGCCGAATATCCAAGTTCTCCGGAAGCTAAAAATGCGTTAACAGGATTAAAAAATATTTATGTTGACATGGACAGGGTTGACGACTATTTAGCTTATGTCAACGGACTGGACGAGGATTTTGCAGAGGTTAGTTCCAGTGAACAGGATTCACTGACATATATATCTGCAGAAAGAAAATATATGGATAAAGGATGTGATGAAGCACTTCCATCCTTAGAGAAATATCTCAGGAATTTCCCCAATGGAAATTTTACGCTAAATGCACATTTTTACATGGCTGATTGCTATAAGCGTGATGAGGATTTTGGGAAAGCCCTGGAGCATTATGATTATGTTCTTGATAAACAGGGTAATGAATTTACTGAACAAGCTTTATCTTCTGCTTCTGAAATATATTATAATCAAGAAGAATATGAAAAGGCATTAGAGTTGTTCGAAAGGTTAGAAAAAGAAGCACAGGAAAATGTTAATATTTTAGATGCGAGAATAGGTCAAATGAGAATTTTATACCGATTTTCTGAGTATGAAGATGCAGTGGATGCTGCTGATAAAGTTTTACATACTGAGAAAATCAGTGATAGAGAAGAGCGCGAAGCAATGTACATTAAAGGCAAATCTTTATTTGAACAGGAAGAATACCAACGTGCATTAAAAGAGTTGCAGAAAATTTCTGATGAGGTTAATAGTGAAGAAGGAGCAGAGGCGAAATACCTTATAGCTGATATTTATTTCAGGATGGATGAATTGAAAACTGCTGAAAGTGAGATTTTGGATTTTGTAAAGCAAAATTCATCACAAGAATACTGGAAAGCGAGGAGCTTCATTTTGCTGGCAGATGTTTATATGGCAATGGAGGATAGTTTCCAGGCAAAGCATACACTGAAGAGTATAGTTGAAAATTACGATCCTGTTGAGGAGGACGATGATATCATTGAGCTGGCAAAAGATAAATACAATGAGATAATTGAGAAGGAAAAATATGAGATGGGTAGTGATACCACTGAACAAGAGGTTGAAATAGAGTTTCCTGAAGATGAGGGGGATAAGTAGATTTCTGGCGAATGATCATGAATGGTTTCTCCCAGGGAATATTTTTTTGAAATGCTAAATTTGAAGACAGTTAATTAATTATTTTAAATCACATCAAATTATGAACTTTAGAAATCTTGTTATAATAGCTTCGGTATTACTTTTGATAACACCTGCTATACAGGGGCAGGAAGACATAACAAAACAGGTGCAGGTTATTAAAGCATATAAGCCTAAAATGGAAAGAGTGAATAAAATAAGCGAATTACCAGATATAACAGATACTACTGTTACGGATATTTCTTTCAATTACGATTTACTGCCGAAAAGAGCAAAAACAGAGCCCGAGCTTGCTCCTATCCCTGCTGCCTCTATGGTCGGAGAACCCTTAAGCCAATTTTATAGCCGCTATATAAAAGTAGGTATGGGAAGCAAATTATCTCCTGCTGCAGAATTCAGTATAGGCAGCAAAAGATCTGAGGACAGAGTTTTAGGAGCATATCTAAAACATAATTCTTCTGATGGTAATGTGCCGATGCCCGAAGAAAGTGAAGCATTTGCGGGATTTAGTGATAATCAGATAAAATTGTTTGGTAAGAACTTTTTTAAGAATTCCGTGCTTGATGGAGAAATTGGCTTAAACCGAAATACTCGCTATTTTTATGGATACAGGGCAGAGGCTGATACCTCATTAAATACCAGTGATATCAAGCAAACTTTTTTGCGACTGAATGCTGATTTGGGTTTTAAATCAACATATACAGATTCTGCCAATTTGAATTATGATTTTGACTTAACTTACGATCATGTGGGGGATAAGTTTGATACCAAAGAAGATATATTGGGTTTTAAGGTTAGATTAAACAAATTTATTGAGAACAATATTGTAGAACTTAACACCGGCTTTGATTATCTTATGTTTGAATCCCCTAAAGATACAGGAACCAACACTTTATTTCATTTTAAGCCAACAATAGCAAAATTTGATGACAACTGGAAAATGAAGGGCGGTGTTAATTTTGTAGCTGATGCTGTTGAGGGTAACACAAAACTTCGAATTTATCCTGTAGCAGAATTGGAATATGATATTATTGACCAGTATATTATTCCATATGGAGGTGTAGATGGTAATATTGATTTTAACAGCTATTACAGCTCCACACTTGAAAATCCTTTTATGATTCCGGGTCTTAGGGTTGGTAATACCAATAATAAAATGATTTTTTATGCAGGGATTAAAGGAAATCTGACTTCTTCAACCTATTATAACACAGGAGTGAGATATAGCTTCTTCGATCATATGCCATTCTTTTATAATGCATTGGAAGAAACAAACGGTGTAGGAAACCAGTTTGGTGTTATTTATGATAATGGCGAGTGTATGAATATGTATGGAGAACTTGACTTTAACTTCTCAGAAAATGTAAATATTAGAGCTTCAGGAAATTATTACCAGTATGCACTCTATACAGAAAATCAACCCTGGCATAAACCTCTTTTTGATCTTTCTTTATCAGGAAAGTATAACATCCGGGATAAGATTATCCTGGATGCTGAGGCATATGTTTATGGCCCGAGATGGGCTAAAACAAGCTTGAATGGAGAGGGTTTTGAAATGGATGGTTTTACCGATTTAAATTTTGGAATGGAGTATCGGTATTCGAAGGTTTTATCTGCATATATTGATTTTAAAAACATTCTATCCAATAACTACAGTATGTGGAATCAATATCCGGTATATGGCCTGCAGGTATTTCTCGGTATAACATATGCTTTTTAATTTGGCAGTCTTATACACTCTTTAGTCATTTATGTCATTCAGTGGTTTGCCCTGTGAAATTCTGTGAAACAGAGTAATTCACCGGGGTCATTCGGTTGTCAGTCAGTTGTTTGGTGGTATAATTTTACGCGAGACTTTGCTCCCCCAGCCTGAGACACGCGGCTTTAGCTTCCTTTGCCTTAGCCATACCAATTAACTAGTTAACCACTCACCATTTCGCCAACAATTTTATAAAGTGTATTATGAGAGTCTTTGATCTCACCTTGAAAAAGTTTATAATATGTTGAAAAAATCGATGTTTTGTGGGATTTTTATATCAATAATCCGGATAAATTTTATTAAATTTACAAGTATTTTGTTCAGAATAAATAACTGATTATTAATTTCTTAAAACAGGACTTAAAATTTATATCAATGACTAAAGAAGATCAAGAAAAAATCAGAAAAGATGCTGGAATGAAAGATTACTCAGCTGGTAGTATTCAAGTGCTGGAAGGTTTGGAAGCAGTAAGAAAAAGGCCTTCAATGTATATTGGAGATGTAAGTGACAGAGGTTTGCATCACTTGGTCTACGAAGTTTTAGATAATTCTATTGACGAGGCTCTTGCGGGATATGCAAAAAATATCGATGTAACAATTAATGAGGATAATTCCATAACTGTAGTAGATGATGGTCGTGGTATCCCCGTAGATTATCATGAAAAGGAAGGGAAATCGGCTTTGGAAGTAGTTATGACTGTCTTGCATGCCGGCGGCAAATTTAATAAAGACAGTTATAAAGTCTCAGGTGGATTGCATGGTGTTGGTGTCTCATGTGTGAATGCACTGGCCTCACACCTTAAAGCTGAAATTCATCGTGATAACAAAATATATGTCCAGGAATATCAAAGAGGAAAACCACTGGGCGATATCAGAGAAGTAGGGGAGACTGAAAAAAGTGGGACAATGATTACGTTTAAGCCTGATGAACAAATTTTCAGCGTTTCAGAATTTAAATATGAAATTCTTGCTTCCAGGCTTCGTGAATTGTCTTTTCTTAATAAAGGAATACGTCTTAATATCACTGATAAGCGCGAACTGGAAGAAAATGGAAATGGGAATGGCACTGATCCTGAAACCGAAAAAGAAAACGGCAATGGATATCGGCATGATTCATTCTATTCAGAAGAGGGATTAAAAGAATTTGTTGAATTTCTGGATGCCACGAGAGATAAAATTGTGGAAAATACGATCAATGTTGAAACAAACAAAAATGGTATTCCTGTAGAAATTGCAATGCAATATAATAACTCTTTTGCTGAGAATGTGCATTCTTATGTGAATAATATCAATACAATTGAAGGAGGGACGCACCTGGCAGGTTTTAGAAGAGGCCTGACCCGTACCTTGAAGAATTATGCTGATAAATCAGGAATGTTGGCAAAAGCAAAATTTACCATCAGTGGTGACGATTTCAGGGAAGGCCTTACGGCTATTATTTCTGTTAAAATACAGGAGCCGCAGTTCGAAGGACAAACTAAAACCAAGTTGGGAAATTCTGACGTTATTGGAGCAGTCGATCAGGCAACGAGTGAATTATTGGCAAATTACCTTGAAGAAAACCCCAAAGATGCCAAAACTATCGTAGGTAAAGTGATTACTGCTGCCCAGGCTCGTCATGCTGCCAGAAAAGCAAGAGAACTGGTTCAGCGTAAAAATGCTATGAATGGGTCTGGTCTGCCGGGTAAATTAGCTGATTGTTCTGATAAAGATGCATCCAAAACAGAAATATTCCTGGTAGAGGGAGATTCTGCTGGAGGTACTGCTAAACAAGGTAGAGACAGAAGATTTCAAGCTATCCTGCCCTTGAAAGGTAAAATCCTGAATGTTGAGAAAGCCTTGAGAGCTAAGATTTTTGAAAATGATGAAATTAAAAATATTTTTACAGCACTGGGTGTCTATATTGGAACAGAGGAAGACAGTAAAGAGTTGAATATAGAAAAACTTCGCTATCACAAAATTATAATTATGTGTGATGCCGATGTGGATGGTAGTCATATCGAGACGTTGATAATGACTTTCTTCTTCCGTTATATGACTGAACTGATTAGAAGAGGGTATATTTATATCGCTACACCACCTTTATACTTGATAAAAAGAGGAAAAGAAGCGCGTTACTGCTGGAATGAAGAAGAAAGAAAACAGGCTGTTGAAGAGCTTGGTAAAGGTAAAGAAGCTAATGTAACTATTCAGAGGTACAAAGGTCTGGGGGAAATGAGTTCACAACAGCTTTGGGAAACTACTATGGACCCCGAGTTCAGAAAATTACGACAGGTTACCATCGAAAGTGCTGCTGAAGCCGACAGAATTTTTTCAATGCTCATGGGAGATGATGTTCTGCCAAGGAGAGAATTTATCCAAAAGCATGCAAAGTATGCAAACATTGATGCATAGATATTTTAAATTTGTAAATTTTACTTTGCCCGGTCTGCAACCTCCTTTGCTCCGGGCATTTTTTCGTGTTCCCAAAAGAATGTTGTAATAATAAACGAATAATTGATACTTATATTAATAAACTTTTGTTTTGGATAAAAACACAAAAAGGGAGGAGTTTCTAGGTCTAATATCCAGACATCAGCACCTCATAAGAAAGGTTGCTGCTATTTATTATAAAAATCCGGAAGACCAGGAGGATGTTTTCCAGGAGATTCTTGTAAACCTTTGGAAAGCGTATCCAACATTCGAAGGACGATCCAAAATAAGCACATGGATATATCGCGTTGCCTTGAATACCGTACTTACCAATTTACGGAAAGCTACAAACAGGGTTTATCACAATCAAACCGATGCCGAAGTTCCAGAGAATTTTTCTACCCACGAGGAACATGATTTTTCTGAAGAAATAAGCGTATTATATAAAGCAATAGAGCATCTTTCGGATATTGAAAAAGCTGTAATTATGCTCTATATGGAGGAAAAATCTTATGATGATATTGCTGATATTATGGGTATGACACGTACAAACGTAGGTGTTAAAATTTCCAGGATTAAGAAAAAACTTAAAAAACTGTATAAAAAGGTTGAAAATGGATATTGATAAGCTAAAAGGTTCATGGAAAAAGTACACTGCTGATTTTCAATCTAAAGAATTGAAAAACACAGACGATCTTAAGGAAATTCTTAAGCGGAGGAGCCAGAAAACATTGAAATTGTTAAGGCGAAATTTTTTTATTGAAGCTGGATTAAACATTTTGATAATTCCTCTTATTCTGTTATTTTTTATAAAAAGTGGATTGCTCGAAGGCTCATTGAATAATGTTTTTATCGGGGTGATTTTAGTGATTCTTATTATATTTCTTTGGTATCTGTTTGACGCTTACAGGAAAATTTATAAATATGAACATTACAGCCTTTCATTAAAAGAAAAACTGACTCACCAGGTAAAATCGCTTGAAACTTTTATTAAGAATTATTATCGCTTTTTATATATAACCTATTTTCTTGTACTTATCGTTGGAGTTGGTTTTGACCTTCCAGAGGAAAATACCAGAATACTTCTTTCAATTGGTTTTGGTGTTGCTGTTGGGTTAATATTATTTTTCTTGATCTTGAGACCATTGGCGAGGATGTATGTTAACAAACTTTATAAAAAACATATTCTTTCATTAAAAAAGTGTATGGAGGAACTTGAATAACATCCTTTATTTCAGCACTCTTTTACTTATTTTTTTATTGCTATGGTTTATTGATTTTTCCTGTTAATTTTGTACTTCCAAAATGGTAGGAAAAAATAGATTAAAATGCTTTATTATAGCAGGTTTCCCGCCTGTGGTAATCAATTTACAACAGTTGGGTAACGGGTGTGGTCAATTAGATAATGAGAATAAACCAATGATTATTTTATGAGTGATATTGATAAGATTTTATATAAAGATGAATTGACTAAAGCTGAAATTACTAGCTTATTGCAAGCGGAGGGAGAAGAAAAACAACAGTTGTTTAAAAGAAGCAATGAGGTGAAGGCTGAATTTGTAGGAAGAAAAGTGTATTACAGGGGGTTGGTTGAATTTTCAAATATATGCAGTAAAAACTGTTATTATTGTGGAATCAGACGTAGCAATGAATCTGTGGAGCGATATAACCTAACGGATGACGAAATACTGGATGCGGTTCGCTTTGCATATGAAAACCGATATGGATCGGTGGTCTTGCAATCCGGCGAAGTCTCTTCACCCGCATTCACAAGAAGAATTACAAATTTATTGCGTGAAATAAAAAAACTTTCAAATAACGAACTTGGTGTTACAATATCTCTTGGCGAACAACCGAGAGAGGTTTACGAAGAATGGTTCAACAACGGAGCAGACAGGTACCTTCTCCGTATAGAGGCTTCCAAACGTTCTCTATATCATAAAATGCATCCGGATGACGAGAAACATGCATACGATCGACGACTGGAATGTTTAAAAACACTTCAGCAGGTTGGATACCAGACGGGTACAGGGGTGATGATTGGTCTGCCTTTCCAAACCTACGAGGATTTAGCTGATGACCTTTTATTTATGAAAAACCTGGATATAGATATGGTGGGAATGGGTCCGTATATTGAACACCACAACACACCGCTTTATCAATATCGTCACCTCCTGGAGTCACCGGAAAAACGCTTTCAGCTTACCCTCAAGATGATTGCTGTTTTAAGGATTCTTATGAAAGATATCAATATTGCTGCAGCAACAGCTTTACAAGCTATTGATCCGATGGGCCGTGAAAAAGCTATTAAAGTTGGGGCTAATGTCATAATGCCTAATGTAACACCGGGTATGTACCGGAATAGCTATAAACTCTACGAGAATAAACCCTGCACCGATGAAGAAGCCACAGATTGCACCAATTGTCTTGAAGTACGAATAGGTCTGACCGGGGATGAAATAGCTTACGGGGAACGAGGTGACCCGAAGCATTACTTTAAGCGGCGTGGAATTGGATCCTAAATATCTCCTTCGTTTTTATAATTTTCCGCTTCCTGATCGGCTTTTCTGATTGGTTCCGGCAGGCGATATTTTGTTGTGCTGTTAAGGATTACCTCGGTTGATTCATCAATACCTATTTTATGTCCGGGGGAAACAAAGAGAGGCTTAGTGTTGTCCCGACTGCGTAATACGGTTCCTATTATCTTTCCATCTGGGTGAGTAAGTTTGCTTTTCGAGCCTTTTGTCTGACCGGGTTCTTTGTACTCTCCAAATAAATTCTTTTTAGCACAACCAATGCTGGGCGTGTCAGTTAGTACTCCAATATGCGATGCAATACCCAAGCCTCTTGGATGGGCGATGCCTTGGCCATCAAAAAGCATAACATCAATTTTTTCTTGTACCTTTTTTAACGTATCAAGGATGAGCGGTCCTTCTCTATAGCTTAATAAACCTGGAATGTAGGGGTAGCCGATAATATCCAGCTCTGTATAGGTTTTGATGTGTTCTAATTCCGGGTATTTAAACAGGGATACAGCACAGAATCCGGTAAGCGGCTTTTTATGATACGCTACATCAATACCGGCTATGATTTTTATCTCTTTTGGCATACCGCCAACAATAACTTTTTCTGCAAGCTCCTTTTGTTGTTCTTTCGCTCTCTTGGGACTGATATTTCTTAGTGATTCCATATTATGAATGCTTTCCCCCAACCTGTTTTTATTTTTTTTCTTACGTTTGCTATTATCAGAACAAAATTTACCTGCATTTTGTTTGTGCACAATATATAAACCCCTTGTGTGCCGGCCTGTTTTTATAGTGTTCGCTTCATATTGAAATTGCTGGAAGGCTGGATTTGTTCCGAATAATTCAGCCGGTTCAGGATTGTATTCAATCGTTTATCAGAAGGCTTTTCATGACTTACATCAATTAAAAACCTTCCATATCCCATTTTTCTTAATTTATCTTTATACTGGGTGAAGGAAACAGGATTGTCAGGAATGATTATTGTTAAACCGTTTTTTATTATTTTCCTTAAACTGCTGTTTTCATCATTGATTATGCTTTGTCCTGATTTAACAGGCATCCTGGAATAGAAAAGTTCGGGGTGAAAATAAACCGGTACAATACCTTTCCGGTTGTTTAAAGCTTTAAAATTGTTCAGATCGTTCTCCAGCGGATAGCAAAATAGTTTGATTTTTTCATCCCGGAGATGTTGAATAGCTGCATCATTGAAGGCATAAACGTTTTCATTAGTGGAAATATTCGAGTCTTCCGGTATGATGAGTTTCTGGGAAAGGTGACTTATCATAAAATTACGATATCCCTGTTTTCTGTATTGTTGAAATAGCGATTTATAGAAATTTATCTTACTCTCAGGGATGAATTTAGGCAATTCAAAAAATATCTTATGCATATTTTTCTTTATGAGGAATGCTGATGTATCCAATTTTTCCCATTCTTTCTCGCTCAGATTAATGATGAGGTTTTCTATTTTCTGGAATGGAACTTTTTTCAGCCATTGAATACTGTCAATTCTGAGAAATATTTGTTCTTTTGATAGGTGCTTCTGTTCTGATACAGATTGAAGTAAGTTTTTTTTCTTTTTTGCGGACAAACCGATGGGCAGGCTATCTGCTTTTTCTTTCAGTTGCTGGGGGAATTTTTTTTCCCGGAGATTAGCAAGGTAAACCTGGTCTCCTTTATTAATATTATGGTCTTGAATTGTTACCTTGATTGTATTTTCTTCAGCAGTGAATTTTTTTAGTTTAATAGCTCTCCTGTTTTCCCCTTTTTTTGTTCTGATCCATAATCTGTTTCCTTCGTTTAATGTTTCTTTTGAAGAAAAAATAAAGAAGTCATTCCCGGTTTCTTTCACTGTCCCCAGGAATATCCCTGTAGTTGGATTGTCTGTAATAGCTTCTTTGATATTGCCGCCAAAAAAATAAGAGGTTTTTTCCCGCCCCATGTCATATTTCAGTATTGCTTTTGCTTCATTGATTCGTTCCGGTTCATCAATGGCCATTCTGTAGGCTCTGGCCACATTGTACATGTATTCAGCGGGTTTGAGTCTTCCTTCAATTTTTATTGAAGATACGCCCAGCTTTTTTAGTTGGGGAACGAATTCAATCAGCTCATTGTCTTTCAGACTGAAAAGATATTTTTTTTCGGTTCCCGTATCATATATTCTTCGGCAGGGTTGCATGCACTGACCTCTGTTGGCGCTCATTCCGCCTAAGAAGCTGCTGAAAAGACACATACCTGAAAAAGAATAACATAAAGCTCCGTGTGCAAACAATTCTATTTCAATATCTGAATGGCTGTTGATTGCTCTGATTTCTTTTTGTGTCAGTTCCCTGGCAAAAATAACCCGCTCAAAGTCCATCTTTTCAGCATAAATACCGCCTAATGAATTGTGATTGCCCATTTGTGTACTGGCATGAACCTTTAAGGAAGGGAAGAATTTTTTTATGAAATAATACACACCCCAGTCTTGTATAATGACTGCCGAAACTTTGGTTTGTGCCAGGGAATAAAGCGTTTCTGCCAGTTCGCCGAGCTCATCGTTTTTAATAACTGTATTTAGTGTTAAGTATACTTTTACATTATTATTATCTGCTTCCATTAACATGGACTGTAACTGTGGAATTGTGAAGTTATCTGCTCTGGCCCTGGCATTGAATTTTTTCAGCCCTGCATAGACTGCATCAGCACCTCCCTCAACAGCAGCGTAAAATGCTTCGGCATTACCTGCCGGCAGTAATAATTCTGGATTTTTACCGGTTTTTTTCATTGCAGTGCAAAAATAATAATGTTTCCCGGGATATTGGTTTTTACCAGGGAGGATTTGATTCCATGAGTGAAACTGTTACAGCTCAAAATCTCTGCTTATCGTCTGCTCAAGAGAAATGAAAGTTTCTGTTCTGGATACACCGTTGATATTCTGTATAGTGTTCACTAAAATATCCATCAGATGCTCGTTGCTTTCACAGTACATTTTCAGCAACAGTGCATATTCTCCTGTAGTATAGTGACATTCTACGATTTCTGGAATAGCTTTGAAAGCTTTGACTACGTTTTTATACATGTGCGCCTGGTCAAGATAAACGCCCACAAAAACGCATAGATCGTAACCCACACTTTGGGGGCGTACTTTAAATTTTGAACCTTCAATGACTCCCTTGTCTTCCAGCTTGCGTATTCTCTGGTGAATAGCAGCCCCGGATATTCCACATTCCCTGGCAATCTCCAGGAAAGGTTTCCTTGCATCTTGTATCAGGCAAGAAAGTATTTTTCGGTCTGTATTATCAATTTTAAGTTTTTTACTCATTTTGCTTTCAAAGTATAAGTGACGCGGGTAAATTTATAAATAATTCCCAAAGAAGCAAAATGGTCCGTTATACCTTTCTTATATGTTATATTTTTAATTTTCAAAGGTCATATGGAGCTTATCATTGATGTTTCAGTGGTAGTTTTGAAAATATTGTTGCATAAGAGTGACTGAAATCAGCCCTGGCAAGGTTTGTATCCTGCCAGGACTGTCTTCTGTGCTATTCATAACGCAAACTCCTTGCTGGGTTTTGTCTCGCTGCACGCCAGCTTTGCCAGCTCACGGTAGTTGTTGTAATGATGATCGTTATTATTCCGGCTGATGCGAATATCCACCAGCTTAAATTGGTTTTGTAGGCGAAGTTTTGAAGCCAGTTGTTCATAAAATAATACGCTACAGGGCATGCAATAACAAATGCTATAATCACCCACCGGGTAAAATCTTTGTTCAACAGTGTAAGAATATTGTTTGCAGTCGCCCCGTTTACCTTACGTATACCTATCTCTTTGGTGCGTTGTTTAATCATAAAACCGGCAAATCCGAATACCCCCAGGCATGATAAGAATATTGATAAAAAGGTGAAAATTCTTATCAGGGCTATTGTTTTGAGTTCAGTTTTGTATGCATTATCAATTTTCTCATCTAAAAATTCATAACGAAAAGGCCAGTCCGGGTTCATTTTTTCCCATTTGTTTTTCAGAAAAGCCAATGTTTCACTTGTCTTCCCCTTCTGGATCTTCAGAATAATATTTAGTTTCCTTCCGGGATCAAGCTTATAGAAAACAGGCATAGTTTCCTGGTGGAGTGATGAATACTGGATGTCTTCAACAATACCGATAATTTTTACCGGGCTTTCTGTGGCTCCTGTTCTGACTTCTTTCCCAACTGGATTGTCAAATTCTAATTGACTGGCAAGCTTTTTGTTGATTACAATCGCTGTGCTATCAGTGCGCATTTCTTTATCAAAATTGCGTCCGGCAACAAATTTACTGTTGAGTACTGAAAAATATTCAGAGGAAACAACGTTGTAACCCGCATTAAATTTCTTTTCCTGAGATTTATAAAATGGTGTATAATTGTTTATGTTTTCTCCGGGAATGTTAAAACTACCTCCAGCTCTAATAATGTAAGGATTTTCTTTCAGAGCGCTCATATAACGGTTGTGTCGCTCATTCATTTTATCGCCCCAGGGATTTTTTACTGCTATTACTTGTTCCTTATCAAATCCTGTTTTTTCTTTTGTAATAAGATTTATCTGTTTAACAATGATAAAAGTTGAGATTATTAAGGCAATGGCTATTGTAAACTGAGTTATCACGAATGTTTTTCTCCAAAACCCATGGGAGTTAACGCCAAACATCAATGCCGGATTTTGTGCTTTCATCGTTCTTAATGGTTTAAAGCCTGAAAGGAAGAATGCCGGATAACTCCCGCCTGTTAGTACTGTTATTACGAAAATGATGATAAGAGACCAGGTTAAAGGATTATTGGCCAGTATATTTGTTTGAATTGATTTGCCTGTGAAATTGTTAAAAGCGGGCATAGAGAGCTGAGTTATAAGCATAGCAATGAAAATGGCAATTAATGTCATTATCGCTGTTTCTGTAAAATATTTGAATATAAGCTGCTTCCGTTTAGCACCTAATGTTTTTGATATGCTGATGTTATTTGCTTCTTTTGTATAATTGGCTGTGGAGAGATTGATGTAATTAAAACAGGCAATAATAAGGATAAGTACAGCAACAATGGAGAGACTTTTAACTACTTTGATATCTCCTTTCCTGATATAATCCCATTGAACATCTGCGGAATTCAAATATATTTTGTTTAAAGGCTGTAGTATAAAATCATGCTCCGGCAGTCCCTCTGGTTTTGAGGAGAGATAGGTTTCTTTTATCTTATTTTCCAGTTGTGTAATTTCAGTATTGGGTTTTACCAGCATATACACACTAGCGGCGGTCATCCCCCAATTGGAAATTGCATAGGGGTTGACTTTTTCCAGGCTGTTGTAAGAAATGACTATGTCTGCTTGCATGTGAGACTGCTCCGGAAAATTTTCCATTAGCCCCGTAACGACCAGGTCATACTTATTGGATAATTTCAGGGTTTTTCCAATTGGATTTTCATTTTTTCCGAAATACTTTTCAGCAGCACTTTGTGTGAGTACAGCACTCATAGGGGCTTTTAATACTTCCTGTGGGTTTCCTTCCTTTAGCCTGAAGCTAAACATCTCAAAAAACGAAGAATCTGCATATATCAAATCGGTAAGGAACTGTTTGTCTTCATTTCTGATGATCTTGTCGTTGTAGAATAAAATTGCTCTTATGGATTTTTCTATTTCCGGTATTTTTTCTCCAATAGCCGGCAATAAAGGCCCAGGATGCGCAGCTGAAACTTCCTCTTTTTCTGCGTCTTTGCTTAATAGTCGGTAACAGCGGTTGGAGTGCTCATGAAATTTATCATACTTCATTTCATCCTGTACAAAAAGAAATATAAGGATACACGACGCAATACCAATAGAAAGTCCGGTGATGTTTATAATGCTATAAAGTCTGTCTCTTTTTATTTTACGAAAAGCTATCTTAAGATTATTGGTAAACATGGATGTTAGGTTTTTTTTTAGTTAATAACATGAATTCCATAAAATAGACTATGATAAATTTATTGTGCTGCATGTAGAAAATTGGTAAGAGAGAGGTCGATGGAATGTTAGAAAAATGAAATAGTTGAAAAACCTGCTTTTCCGTCATTTTAGAATAAGCTAAAAACCGGCTATCCGGAGACCATCTGAAATCGTAGATTGGCTTTTCATAGATTTTCAGGATTGGTTAATAATGGAAGGATAATTTATTGCAATCTTTTGACAATCACAAATCAATCCGTTATGAAATAAAATGGAAGCCGGAACGATAGAACGAAATTGCTTCACGTTTTAAGTTCAAGTTCCAGATGATGGTTGATTTAGATGTTGGATGAAAGAAATAAAATACCTTGCAGAAACCTAACTCAAGGACAACTTAAATTTATGGTACCCAAAAATATAAATATTATATTTGCCCGGAATGAATTGGATACAAGGAGGATTGTGATAAGACGACTATCACTGTCAGCGCTTAACAACCATATCTCACTGTTTATACAACATTAATGAGTAAAATCGAAATAAGCGAAAAATGGATAAAGGCGTCCATTGTAGGAACAACCTGGGCTGCTTCAGAAATTGTGCTCGGCAGTTTTTTGCATAATTTAAAAATCCCGTTTAGTTCACTCCTTTTAACAGCAATTGGTATTGTTATTCTGATTTCAATGAGCTACGTCTGGAAAGAGAAAGGATTGTTCTGGCGTGCCGGTTTGATCTGTGCATTAATGAAAACCATGTCGCCCAGTGCAGTCATCTTCGGGCCTATGATTGCAATTTTCAGCCAGGCTGCATTACTTGAAATTTCAGTAAGAATATTCCGGAGAACAATTGCTGGCTTTGCAATAGGCGCTATGTTAGCCATGACATGGAATTTATTTCAGAAAGTTGCAAATATGATTATTATTTATGGCTCTAATATTGTTGACGTATACGGAGATTTACTGAAATACGCACAAATCCAATTAAATATACAATCTGATATTGTTTGGCTACCGATATTCATTTTGTTGGCCATCTATATACTGGCAGGAATAATCTCAGCTATTATCGGTATAAGAGTGGGAAACCGTATCAGAGAGCAGCCTGCTTTAACGAAAACGGCAGATCAGAAAAATTATAGCCACAAAACTTACAACAATAAAGAACCGTTTAATTATTCGATTTTCTGGCTGTTTTTAAATTTGAGTTTAATCATAACGGCCTTGATGTTGCTTAATTCTACACCATGGTTTGTTTGGTCGGTTTCTGTATTGGCCATATCAGCCATCTGGATTATAAGATACAAACGTGCATTACGCCGACTCTCAAAACCAGGATTCTGGATTTCTTTTGTAATAATCACTATGATCACCGCTTTTATTTTCAATAAAATGCAATCTCAAAGTTTATTGAATGGTTTTCTGATAGGATTACAGATGAATTTCAGAGCGGCAATCATCATTCTCGGCTTTTCAGTTTTGGGAACGGAATTATATAATCCGAAAATCCGGGAATTCTTTATGAAGACGTCAGTGAAACAATTGCCGCTGGCACTGGAATTATCGTTCAAAAGTCTGCCGATGATGGTGGCTAATCTCCCGGATTCAAGAATAATTATTAAAAATCCGGTTACTGTAGTATATCAAATGATTTCGCAAATCGAATTCCGTTTGAATGAAATAAAAAGCAATCTATCCAAAAATATTTTTATTATAACCGGCTCGGTGGATGAAGGTAAAACAACTCAAATTCAGAAGATTACAGAAACACTTAGAAGTCAAAATATTTCAACAGGCGGTATCTTGTCGCCCAAGATAATAGAAAATGGAACCACCACAGGGTATGATGTTGTAGATATTATGACCAATGAGCGAACCGCCCTCTTGAGGAAAACAGACGATAAAAAATTACCTAAAATAGGCAGCTACAGCATATTATCCGGAGGCATTCAAAAAGGATGCAATGCACTTAATAAATCTCTGAACAACAATCAGGTGGTTGTCATCGATGAAGTGGGTAGATTGGAACTGCAGAAGGGGGGATGGGCAGAAAATATCGAATCTTTACTGGCGAGCTCCAATAGCAATTTAATTTTATCTGTGCGTGAAAGGTTTATAGAACAAGTAATCGAAAAATGGAATTTAAAAAATTATACGATATTGAATGTATCGGATAATGATTATGTAAAAAACAGCAAAATAATCGCCAGACAAATTAATTAACAG
>JBKGZD010000026.1:0-22596 GCA_046545795.1 Bacteroidales bacterium
GTTTTTTCATTTAGTTTTAGGGTTAGTAAATGGGTATCAAGAAAGTCAGAAGCATGTTGTTTCTGGCTTTTTTGTTTTTATTATGAGTCCGGTCTAAAAAGGCATCAAACAGCTGATTTTTATCGTTTTTACCCTTAACTCCTAAAGGGGAACCGCTCAAAATCAGCTGTTTGGGAAAGTCCCCTTTAGGGGATTTAGGGGCTATATGGCTTTTTAGACTGAATCCAATTATTATAGGTTTTTTCTTCATCCTTCTTTATTGTTTTAAAATCTATATATAACTCCGACGCTTATATCTTCTTTGAATTGCATTTTCTTCGTAGTGCCTACCTGAACTTCTTCTCCGTCTATAATTTCATAAACAGGAAAACCAATATCATCGTCATAAATCAAATGAGTATTTAATGAGGCTTTGATATATTCTGTAATTCTCATGTTTACAGTAACTTCCCAGTCTATATCTACATTTTGTGGCTTATAAAGGTAGTTGGTAAAAAGTTTTACTCTGTTTTCAATATCAATATCCTCGTTAATTTTGAATTTATAGGTTGATTTAACGTAAGCACCAACTTCTTTTTTAGATTTTTTATTTTCATCAATACCATATTTGGTTTGTTTAAATCTTGATGTATCTCTCATCATAGTGAATTTTGAAGATATGGGGGAGAGTAAAATGGTTAAATCATTTGTGGGTTTGTAGTCCATACCTACAGAAAATACCAGATTAGCAGGAGCTAATACCCCGGATACTGCTACCGAATCGTTTGGATAGTCATATCCCTTGAATAATTGAGTTGTAAAGTTTACAAGGGCACTGTAATACCAGTTTTTTCGAGCGTTGTTCCCAAATTTTGAATTAATTTCAAAAACATCTTCATTTTTTCTTACTCCTTTTTCACCACTTTGTAAGATTCCTGCTTTGTATTCAATGTCATTGTCCCAGATTGTTTTTCCTTTCTTATAATTTACCTGGAATTTAAGATTTAGCATTGAGTTTAAATTGTTTTCTCCTCCTTTTACCCAGTTTTTGACATAACCCTGGTTAAAATCAAGATTAGCCGTTCCTCTTGTTTTCCATTCCGGGAAAACCATATCAATAGGCTTGTGTTTTTTTAATTTGCTAATATCCAAAACTATAGGCAAATTTTCTTCCTTGCGCCTTCTAAATCCTGTTTTTTCAATAAGGGTATTCTCATCAAACCTTATTTTTATTGCATTTTTATTTAATGGTTCTATCCATAATCCTGCAGGATGGTCTAGTTCATCATATAGTACAAGTCTTGACGAGTCTGTTTTATGTTTCTTTTGGAGCCAAAGGGGTACTGTGTCATTTTTTCTTGTAATCACGTAAAATCTTACAGAGTCTTCTTCTGCATAGTCTAGCAAATAGTTGAGGTGGTTATATAAAGAATCTGTTATGGCAATTTTTGTTGTGTCTCTAAAGCCATCTTTTAGTGTATCGGTTTGTGTCCAGCTGTTCAGATAGTTGATGGATGAGTCTATTGGCTTACTTTTAATAAAGTGTATAAGTTTTTGTATATGTGTTTTTAGGGTATCGTTCAGTATATTCATTGTATCTTCCTGAGAAAATTGATTCACAAAATAAACTGCAGAATCGAGTTTTGTCTTTAATTGGAGTGTATCACCTTCAATGCTCAGACTATCTTTAGCAGTATCAATTATGGTATCTTTATCCGCAGCCTGAGTGGTTCCTTTATGGCTTAGACTATCTTCACCGGGTATAGTATCCGCTGGTTGGAGAATAGTAACACCTCCTATTTTTATGGTTCCAGGTATCAAATTTGGTAGGGTGTCAGCAGTAGATTTTTGAAGATTCTTGTCTTTTATTGTTGTATCAATCTCTGCAAAGTTAGAAATGCCCTCATTGCCTTTATTATTACTGAAATAAAATGCATCACTGGATAGGCTGAAAAGCGGGATTAAAAGAAGAATAATGATAGAGATAAAAATTGGTTTGCTCATGGTTCGGTTCAAAAATTTTGGGCGAAATTTATTTCATTTTTGATTAAAATAATAATTTTGTAAAAAAATTCGGAAAATGAACGGAGCATTCACACTTGAATATAAGCCTCAAAACAGATATCTCAATATCAAAAGACGAGACAAGTACTCCTCTTTACGCCAGCTGTTATAATATTGTTACGTTAAGACAGTATTGTTTCAGTTTAAGATTTCCAACCTTTTCAGAATAAGATTAATAAAAATGAAGATTATTGTAAAAAATGATAAAAATATTTGATCATGGAATTACCATTCGCAGAATCATATAAAATAAAAATGGTTGAGACCATTAGAAAAAGTTCACGGGAAGAAAGAGAAAAGTGGATTAAAGAGGCAAAATATAATTTATTCAACCTGAAAAGCGAGCAGGTGTTTATTGATTTGCTGACGGATTCAGGAACCGGGGCAATGAGCGATAAACAATGGTCAGCTCTTATGACTGGCGACGAAAGTTATGCAGGTGCTTCTTCTTATTATAAAATGAAAAATACCATCAAAGATATTTTTGGCTATGATTATTTTTTACCTACCCACCAGGGCAGGGCTGCTGAGAATGTTCTTTTTTCGGTATTGGTAAAAGAAGGAAATATTGTTCCGGGGAATTCTCATTTTGATACCACTAAAGGGCACATTGAATTTCGAAAGGCTACTGCAGTTGACTGCACCATCGATGAGGCTTTTGATACCCAGATAGAACATCCTTTCAAAGGAAATATTGACATTGGGAAATTGGAAGAAGTGTTGAGCAATAATTCATCGGAGGATATTCCTTTTGTTGTGGTTACATTAACCTGTAATTCTTCGGGTGGTCAGCCTGTTTCAATGAAAAATATAAAAGAAGTAAAGAGTATAGCTGATAAATATGGCGTGAAGGTGTTGTTTGATTCAGCACGTTTTGCAGAAAATGCTTATTTTATAAAGACCAGGGAGCAAGGTTATGAGAATAAAAACATCAGGGAAATAGTACGGGAGATGTATCAATATGCAGACTTTATGACAATGAGCAGCAAAAAGGATGCTATTGTCAATATGGGAGGTTTTATTGCTTTCAGAGAAGAAGAGGTTTTTAAACAAGCAAGCCTCTATAATATAATGTTTGAGGGGTTTGTTACCTACGGAGGAATGTCCGGACGGGATATGAATGCGTTGTCTCAGGGATTGTACGAGGGGACTGAATATGAATACCTGGAAACACGAATTAACCAGGTTGCTTATTTAGGGAAAAAACTGGTTGATTTTAATATCCCAATTCAGAAGCCTTTTGGAGGTCATGCAATTTTTGTAGATGCAAATGCCTTTCTCCCCAATATTTCCAGAGAGCAGTTTAGGGCACAAACATTAGCAGTGGAGCTTTACCTGGAATCCGGAGTACGTGGTGTTGAAATTGGTACTCTTCTGGCAGACAGAGACCCTGTGACAAGGGAAAATCGCTATCCTGAACTTGAACTGGTGAGGTTAACAATTCCTCGAAGGGTGTATACAAACAACCATATGGATGTTGTAGCTGCTGCTTTAAAAAATGTTTTTGATAGGAGAGAAAACATAAAATCTGGTTTGAGGATTGTTAAGGAAGCTCCGATTATGAGACATTTCACAGTCGAAATGGAAAGAGTTTAAGCTCCTATTGATGGAAGTCAGGATGATACATGCAGTGTTTTTTCTTTTTGACTGAAAAGACAACAATGAAGGTCGTTTTCGATTGATAACTACTGTTCAAAGAAATAACAGACAGGAATGTATTGAACATTATAATGTTTATACAGTACTGTCTGTTATGTATTTTTTAATACCCTAAACAGGAATATGAAACGTCCATGATAAAATAAACATTTTCTTTTGTGATAATCATGTTTATTTTATCATGGGATGTTCCATATTACCTTTGAAAAATTAAAAAATAACCATATGAATTATTGGGTTAACATATTACCTTTGGAAAATTTGCAATAGCTAGATGAAAGACTTGACAAAGGGAAAAGAAGGAAGATTAATTTTGCGTTTTGCTTTACCAATGTTGCTGGGGAATGTATTCCATCAATTGTACAACATTGTAGACAGCATGGTGGTAGGTAATTTTATTGGTAAAGAGGCGCTTGCAGCTGTTGGAGCTTCTTTCCCTGTGATTTTTGTGTTTTTTGCACTGATAATTGGAATCGCTTCAGGAAGCACGGTGGTTATTGCTCAGTATTTTGGTGCAGGAGAAATTGAAAAGGTAAAACGTACCATTGATACGCTTTTTATCTTTTTGTTTTTTGGAGCGATCCTGATTGGCTCTTTAGGAATAATATTCAGCCGCGATATATTTCTTTTATTGCGGCTTCCGCAGGAAGTTATCCCTTTGGCACAGGTATATCTGAAAATATTTTTTGGAGGTGTCTTTGTATTTTTTGGATTTTTTGGTATTAGTGCTGCCCTACGAGGACTGGGAGATTCTAAAACACCTCTTTATTTTTTAATCATCTCGACTGTATTGAATATAGGGCTTGACTTACTTTTTGTGGTAGTATTTCAGTGGGGTATTCAAGGAGTAGCTTTTGCCTCGATTTGTGCTCAGGGTGGAGCTTTTTTAATGGCGGTCATATACCTTAACCGGAAACATACCATCATTCATTTTTCATTGGTTAATCTGCGTTTTGACAAAGATTTATTTCGAAAAAGTATGCGAATAGGATTGCCTACAGGTATACAGCAAACAGTTGTTGCTGTGGGAATGATGGCGCTTATTGGTATAGTTAATAAATTCGGAACTGACGTGATTGCAGCGTATTCTGTTGCTGCGAGAGTTAATTCACTGGCTACCCTCCCTGCTATGAATTTTGCAGCTGCACTATCAACGTTTGTAGGACAAAATCTTGGGGCGGGAAAAGATAGCAGGGTGAAAACAGGTTATATAGCAACACTTAAAATGTCTTCTGTCATATCTATTATTGTTACTACAGTGGTTTTGTTGTTTGGAGCTTTTATTATGGGGTTATTTACCCAGGATGAGGTGGTAATTGAGGTTGGGGTTCAATATTTGAAAATTGTAGGATCGTTCTACCTTATTTTTTCTATGATGTTCGTTACCAGTGGTGTGTTGAGAGGAGCGGGGGCAACCGTGGTTCCAATGATTACTACAATATTTTCTCTTTGGGGTGTTCGTATTCCCGGAGCTTATTTCCTTTCGGAACGTTTCGGTGAAGTGGGTATCTGGTGGTCGATCCCCATTGGATGGGTGTTAGGCCTACTGCTTGCTTATGCCTATTACCTTACCGGAAGATGGAAGAAAATGGTTGTAGTAAACAAACAAGAAACATTTGAAAATTATTGATTGGATATAGAACATCCACTAAAAAAATGATACTATTATTCATAAGTTTGTTTTTAATTTTATGATTAATGCATGAATTATAGTATTATTGTAACTTTGCAAAAAAATAATAATATAATAGTTGTATGTTACTCTCAATGACAGGTTATGGAAAAAAGGATGTGGAATATACTGATAAAACGATATCAGTTGAACTCAAAGCCTTGAATAGTAAATATTGCGATATCAATATCAAAATTCCTTCGGTTTTCAGAGAAAAAGAAATAGACCTCAGAAAGAAACTTAGCCAGGAACTGAAACGCGGAAAGATAAATTGTTTGATTGAGCAACAGTATACTACAGAAGATGCTGCTGCTGATATCAATAAGCCGGTGGTTAGGAATTATATGCGTCAAATTTCTGAACTAAGCAAAGAAATGGATATTCCTCTAAGCGGAGAGCTTTTGCGCGCTGCTTTACAAATGCCGGAAACCATAAAAAGAGATGAGGAAGAGTTGACTGATGAAGAATGGCAAAAGATTATCCAGGTACTGGAAAAAGCGCTGGCAGATTTAACTGCTTTCAGAAAACAAGAGGGAAAAGCAATCGAAGAGGATTTTACTCAAAGACTGTCTGTAATGTATTCATATTTAGACAAAATTGATAAAACAGATCATGGGCGTATTGATAAAGTTAAAGAAAGACTGAATAGCCGTATTAAAGAACTGAAAAATGATTATGAGATAGATGCGGAGAGATTCGAGCAGGAACTGGTTTATTACCTGGATAAATTTGATATTACCGAGGAAAAAGTGAGATTGAAAAATCATTTGGATTATTTCATGGAGATTATGAAAGCGGAAAACTCTGAAGGGAAAAAATTGAATTTTGTTGCACAGGAGATAGGGCGTGAAATAAACACCATTGGTTCTAAGGCAAATGATGCAGAAATACAAAAACTGGTTGTGCAGATGAAAGATGAACTGGAAAAAATAAAAGAACAACTGATGAATGTGTTATAATTTTTTTCTGAAAGCTTGATTTTTTCTGTATAGACTTTTATATATTTAATTTTGGTTAATTTCATACAGAGCCTGATTTTACAAAAATCATTAAGTTTTGTTTATTATACTAATATGAAGCTGATAAGAAGAAGTTTTATTATTTTCAGGAGCACCATCATTCACGTAATGAATAAGAATAAGTATTAAAAAATGAGAGGTAAATTAATCATATTTTCTGCTCCGTCAGGAGCTGGGAAAACATCTATTGTGAAAAGGTTGTTGAATCGTGACTTGAATTTAGAATTTTCTATTTCAGCATGTAGCAGGGAAAAAAGAAATTCAGAAATACATGGGCAAGATTACTATTTTCTGACAGTAGAGGATTTCAAAAGAAAAATTGATAATGATGAATTTGTTGAATGGGAGGAGGTTTATCCCAATCATTTTTATGGAACATTGAAAAGTGAAGTTGAACGAATTCGAAATAAGGGGAGTAATCTTATATTTGATGTTGACGTTTTTGGTGGGTTGAATTTGAAAAAACTTTACAAAGAGGATGCATTGGCTATTTTTGTTATGCCACCCTCATTGCAAGATCTCGAAAAAAGACTGATTAATCGTTCCTCAGAAGAAGAAGATAAGGTAAGGTTGCGTGTTGCAAAAGCTGAAGCTGAAATAAATTATGCTTCGCATTTTGATAAAATTATCTCTAATTTAGACCTGGATGAAGCAGTTAATGAAGCAGAAGAGACAATTCGCGAATTTCTGAATAAGGGAAAGGTAAAAAATGATAGCAAATACAGATAAAAAATAATAATTATGAAGATTGGGTTGTTCTTTGGCTCTTTTAATCCTGTACACATTGGGCATCTTGCAATAGCTAATTATTTTACCGAATTTTCTGACCTACAGCAGGTTTGGCTGGTCGTTTCACCTCAAAATCCTTTTAAGGGAGAAAACATGCTAATTTCGGAATATGACCGTTTTCATATGGTAGAAACATCATTGGCTTACACGGAAAAGATTCAACCCTCAAAAATAGAGTTCGAATTGCCAAAACCTTCGTATACCATTGATACTTTAGAATATTTGAGCAAGAAGTATCCGAAACATGAATTTGTTGTAATCTTAGGGTCTGATAATTTGTTGAATCTGCATAAGTGGAAAAATTATGAGCGATTGATTACTTATTATAGTTTGTATATTTATCCCAGGATAGATGTAAATCCTGACGAATTTACAGAAAAATATCCAATACATATTTTTAATGCTCCAAGAATTGAAATATCCTCCAGTTTTATTAGAAAATCAATAATAAATGGGCATAACGTAAGATATTTTATGCCTTATAAAGTATATGACTATATTATTGCTAAACAATTATATACGGATTAAATCTTAACTATATCAATATGGGATTATTATTAGTATATCTATTTATTGCTTTATTTTTTTCGTTTTTATGTTCGATGCTTGAAGCCTCATTGTTAAGTACTACGCCATCTTTTATAGCAGCTAAGGTAAACGAGAAAAAGCGTTATGGCATTGTTTTAAAGAAGTTTAAGGAAAAAATTGACACTCCATTGGCAGCTATTCTTACTTTGAATACTTTTGCTCATACTGTCGGAGCAGCGGGAGTTGGCGCCCAGGCACAGGAAATATGGGGTGATGAATATTTGTCGGTGATTTCAGCACTTTTGACAATAATAATACTGATTTTCTCCGAGATTATACCTAAAACTATAGGTGCTAGCTATTGGAAAGGGTTGGCTCCGTTTACAGCCACAACACTACAGATATTGATTTATTCTCCTTTGTATCCTTTTGTTATCTTGAGTAAGTACATCACAAAAATTTTAAATAAGAAAAAAGCAGGTGCTGTTTTAAGCAGGTCAGAGTTTCAGGCAATGACAGAAATAGGAATTAAAGAAGGGATTTTTAAAGAAGAAGAATCAAGAATCTTAATAAACTTAATGAAATTTAATAACATAGTTGTCAAGAGTATAATGACCCCCAGAACAGTTGTCGTTGCAGCTCCACAAGACATGACTATAAAACAGTTCTTTGAGCAGCATGAGAAAATAAGAGTTTCAAGGATACCTATTTATTATGAGGATATCGACGAAATTACTGGCTATGTTCTGAAAGATGATCTTATGGAGAATATGATCGAGAAGAAAATGAATAAAAAGTTAAAGGGGTTATCACGGAATATGATGGTTGTGAATGAAAAAATGCCTATCGTTAAATTATTTTACAGATTACTGGAGGAAAAAGAACATATTGCCATGGTTGTCGGGGAATACGGCGAAATGGTAGGTATTGTTACTATGGAGGATGTAATAGAGACTTTATTAGGAACTGAGATTGTGGACGAACTGGACAATATTGAGGATATGCAGAAACAGGCAATGAAAATATGGGAGAGAAGAGCAAAAAGACTGGGACTTATAGAATAGGTGCATTGGCTCTTATATCATTTTTAACTTCCATATGACCAATGAAAAATTAAAAATAACCATATGAAGCATCGATGATAATATAAACATGATTATCACAATAGGAAATGTTTATATTATCGTGGTAAGTTCCATTAAGACCTTTGATAAATAAAAAAATAAACTTATGAAAATATTATAGTTTTCCATGTTTTTATGATTTGTTCTTTATCTTTGTTTGATTAAAATTTACAAAAACGCAAACGATGGAAGTTACGCTTGATACTGCAAAACAACTGGGTTTACTACCTGAAGAATATGAGAAAATAAAACAGATACTAGGTAGAAATCCAAATTTTACTGAGTTAAGTATTTTTTCGGTAATGTGGTCGGAACATGCTTCATATAAAAATTCAATAAAATGGATAAAAACCCTTCCCAGAGAGGGTGATCAGCTAATGGCAGAAGCAGGAGAGGAGAATGCCGGTCTTGTTGATCTTGGAGGAGATTTGGCCTGTGCCTTTAAAATTGAATCACACAACCATCCGTCTGCTATTGAACCCTATCAAGGAGCTGCTACAGGTGTTGGCGGCATTAACAGGGATATTTTTACTATGGGTGCAAGGCCTGTAGCGCAACTAAATTCTCTCCGGTTTGGCGATCCGAAACTCGAAAGAACAAAATGGCACTTGAAAGGAGTCGTTAAAGGAATAGGAGATTATGGCAATTCCTTCGGCGTACCGGTACTCGCTGGTGAAGTGTTTTTTGATAATTGCTATAGTACTAATCCATTAGTAAATGCTATGTCAGTGGGACTTGTGAAAAAAGACAGGGTGATATCAGCTATTGCAAAAGGAACGGGGAATCCTGTGTATATTGTTGGCTCTTCTACCGGAAAAGACGGGATACACGGTGCTACATTCGCTTCTGCAAACCTGACAGAAAAATCTTCGGAAGATTTGCCTTCTGTGCAGGTGGGAGACCCGTTTATGGAAAAATTATTACTTGAAGCTACCCTTGAATTAAATAAATCAGGAGTTGTTGTTGGAATGCAGGATATGGGTGCAGCTGGAATTATCTGCTCTACTTCAGAAATGGCCGCAAAGGGTGGCCAGGGAATGAAAATAAATTTAGATAAGGTTCCTTTACGCCAGCAGGATATGGAACCTTTTGAAATTTTACTGTCTGAATCACAGGAGAGAATGTTGGTCGTAGTTGAAAAAGGCAAAGAAGAAGTAGTAGAACAGATTTTTGATAAATGGGATTTAAATCGTGAAATTATCGGGGAAGTTATTGAAGGCAACAGATTATATTTTTATCATAATGATGAATTGGTAGCAGATGTTCCCGCTAATGACCTTGTGCTTGGAGGTGGCGCTCCGGTATATGACAGAGAATATAAGAAGCCTGCATATATTGACAGGTATAAACAATTCTCAGAGAAAGATGTTCCTGAACCCAAGGATTTAAGAGAGGTAATAAACGCAATGATCAGGAATCCAAATATTGCCTCGAAGAAATGGGTTGTTGAACAATATGATACTATGGTTGGAACAGCCAACATGGGAACAAACTTTCCTTCTGATGCAGGAATTTTTAATATTAAAGATAAAGATAAAGCATTGGCAATGACAGTGGATTGTAATGCCAGGTATGTCAATGCTGACCCATATAAAGGAACTCAGATAGCTGTTGCTGAAGCGGCAAGAAATATTGTTTGTTCAGGGGGAGAGCCAGTGGCAATATCTAATTGCCTGAATTTCGGCAACCCATATAATCCTGAAGCATACTGGCAATTTGTAGAGGCCATTAAAGGTATGGGAGACGCCTGCCGAAAATTTAATACCCCAGTTACCGGGGGTAACGTTAGCTTTTACAACCAAACCACAACGAATGGAAAAGAAGAACCGGTATTTCCGACCCCTGTAATCGGAATGATAGGTATTTTAGATAATAAACGGCACCACACAACAATTGCTTTTAAAGAAAAAGGAGATATGATCTTTTTGGTTGGCCGTTCAAGTGATGATTTATCATCCTCTGAATATCTTTATTCATATCATGGAATTAAAGAATCACCAGCTCCACAATTTGATATTGAATTTGAATATAAAGTGCAACAAACGATAAAAAACCTGATTAAGAATGGTTTGATAAAATCAGCCCATGACGTTTCTGATGGTGGCGTTTTTATTACACTTCTTGAATCAGCAATGGTAAGGAACTTAGGTTTTGATATTACTACAGCAGCGGATATCAGAAGAGATGCTTTCCTCTTCGGAGAATCGCAAAGCAGAGTGGTGATTAGCGTGACCCCCAATGCTGAGTCAAAGTTTATCGATTTTATGATTGCACAAAATGTTCCTTTTTCAACTTTGGGACATGTTACTAAGTCTGAAATTAGAATTGATGATGATTCTTTTGGATTTATTCATGATGTCAAAAAAGTTTATGATAGTGCCCTGGCAGAAATTGCTGAAGAATAAAGCTATTTGTTGCTCAGTAGTTTTTTGTTTATAAAAGTCGACTTAAACGTGGTTTGAACTTATATTTTGATTATCCTGGAATGCCATTATATAAATTTTATGCAATATAGCATATGATATATGGTATTTGGATCTAAACAGATCTCCTGATAGAGAGGAATTTTAGATGATTAAATAATACTTTTTTCAACATTCTTACGTTTTTTCAAATTAAATGTAGCATTACTTGAGAAAATTAAAGATATTCATATTGTTCTTGCTTGTTCCATTGAGTGTTTTTTCACAACAAGAAAAAGTGCTTAATTACCAGGAAATTGATCTGAAACCATTTCATTTTGGATATACTATAGGTTTCAATACTATGGATTTTGCAATATATCAAAGTGAAAGAGCTATTGCTAATGATACCCTCCCCGAGCTTAATAAACTGGCTCCCGGAATAGATATTGGAATCGTAAGTAATTTACGCTTATCCAAATATTGGGATTTTCGGTTTTTACCTGGAATATCGTTAGGGGAAAGAAATTTAAGATTTTATGAAAGTACTGACTCTACCTGGGAATCACATACCAATATGAGTTTGGGTTCTACATTTATTAATCTTCCTTTTATCATAAGATATCAGGCTGAAAGAGACTATAATTATCGGCCTTACCTAATTACAGGTATT
Organism: Bacteroidales bacterium; assembly: GCA_046545795.1. Taxonomy (GTDB): domain Bacteria; phylum Bacteroidota; class Bacteroidia; order Bacteroidales; family UBA12077; genus JAGXLC01. The sequence continues at coordinate 11,910 of JBKGZD010000026.1, forward strand.
AATTTACGCTGGGATATGGCCAGAAATAAGGATTTTAATGAAGATGAAGGGATATTTGTAAAACTTCAGCCTTTTGATATCTATATTGAAGGAGGGTTTGGGGTAGATCTTTATCTACAGTATTTTAAACTTTCCATAGAACTTAAATATTCAGCGGGAACCTATAATGTGCTTTCACCCGATAAACATGACAGAAATCCTGGGTATGTCGAATCAATTGATAAACTTGAGTCAAGGATGTTTAGCTTGTCTTTCCATTTTGAATAAGATTAGTATTTTCTCCTCCTGAACTCTGAACATACAATCCCGGTGGCTATTGCAACATTTAATGATTCAGAACTTATCTGTGTGGCTGATGAAGAAGAGGGAATAAACAATTTATGATCAATTTCATCTTCTAAAGATAGCGAAATTCCATGTGACTCGCTCCCCATAATAACTAATCCTTCAGAGCTTAGCTGTTCTTGATAAATATTCTGTCCTTTAAGAAAACATCCATACACCTTAAAATTGTAACTTTCTGTTTTTAAATTTTTTATAAGCTCGTGAAGATTGAGGTAATTGACTCTTACTCTGCTTATTGCTCCCATAGTGGCTTGTATTGTTTTTGGATTGAATACATCAACTGTATCTTGTGAACAAAAGATATTATAGATACCAAACCAATCAGCAATTCTAATTATAGTTCCTAAATTACCAGGATCATTTATGGCATCTAAACCAATAGACAGCGAATTTTTTATCTCAGAAATTTTAAAATCAAAAGAAGGTTGCTGGATAACAGCTACTACTTTATTTGGAGTTTTCAGACTGCTTATTTGTTTGAGCTCAGAGGCATTAACCGTAATTAATTCATGTATTTTTTTTATCTGGTCATCGGGCAATTTTTTTATGAAATCTTCTTCCGCTGCTAATAATTCTGTTTTAAGGCTTGAATTAAGCATTTCAAGAACTACTTTTTCCCCTTCAGCAAGGAATAACTTTTTCTCATTTCTCTCTTTCTTTTTTTTTAGTCTGTTAATAAATTTAATCTTATTTTTGCTTAGCATATCGTTTAATAATAGTGATAAGAATGAGTTAAATGTTTTTATTAACGAAAGTCTTTAAAATCAAGCTTTTATATATTTTCTCAATAGTTTTGTTGTTTCTTTTTTCCTGTAGTCCGACAAAATATATCCCCAAAGATAAATATTTACTGCAAAAGAATGAAATAGAAAAAGATTCGAGAAGAATAAAAGAAAGAGAACTTGAGAAATTTATAAGACAACAACCTAACAGAACAGTTTTGGGAATTAAATTTCCTTTGTATTTGTACTCCCTTTCAAATCCTGAAAAAGAAAAAGGCATTAGTAATTTTTTGCGTGAAAAGGGTGAAGAACCTGTAATATGGGACGAATACATGATGGAAGATACTAAAGAGCAAATTCAGTATTATCTTGAAAATAGAGGTTATTATAATACTAAGGTGAAGGACACTGCTATTTTGAAGAATCATAAAGCACGGGTGAAATATAGTATTGAAGCGAATAAACCTTACAAAATAAGAAAGGTAGACTTTGAAGTGCGAGATTCTTCATTAAAAAAATTTGTATATCAGGATACATCTAATACTTTATTAAATAAAGGCGATATATTTGATGTAGAATTGCTCCAAAAAGAGCGAGAACGCATAAATAGTTATTTAAAGACCAAGGGATATTACCGTTTTTCTGAGGATTTTATTAATTATGTTGCAGATACTACAGAAAACTCAGACAATAGCAAATGGGTAGATTTAACTGTCCAAATTGACAAGTTCCGCATCAGGGATAATGATTCTTATGAAAGGGTTTCGCATAGCAGGTATAAAGTGAATAAAATTTATGTTTATCCTGATTATGATCCCAAAGAGGCTATTGCTAGTGAAGAAAGTTACTTGCAACGTTCTGATAGTACCGAATACGAAGGGCTGTTTTTTATTTTTGACGAGGACCCTGCTTTTAACTATAGCCTCATCAAACAGGCTAATTATATACAAAATGGTGAATGGTATAACAGGGATGATGTAAATAGTACCTATGATCATCTTAATTCATACAGATTGTTTAAATTGATAAACATAAGATTCCGTGAGGCAGACAGTACTGCGGAGAACGGAACAAAATATCTTAATGCACATATATACTTAAAAAAATTTCCCTCTCAATCTTATACCGTTGAATTGGAAGGAACCAATTCGTCAGGTAATTTAGGAGGAGGGGGTAACGTTTTATATCATCATAAAAATTTATTCAGTGGGGCTGAAAATTTTGAAACAAAATTGACAGGAGCTTTTGAAATTCTTGACCCCGAACGAGTAACCAGGATAGATAATATGATTAAAATTGGGGGGGAGATGAATCTTGATATCCCAAAATTTATTGTACCCTTCCTTGAAAGAGACCGATTTGTAAAAAAATACCATCCCAAAACATCTTTTTCTGCATATTATAATTACCAGGAACGACCTGATTACACGCGTACATTAGCAAATATGTCCTTTGGATATAAATGGCAAAGTGGAAATTTTGATCATTTTGTTAACCCCGTAGAATTAAATATTCTCAGGTTACCATATAGATCTGAAGAATTCAGGAGAACTATTGAAAACACTTATTTACGAAATAGTTATGAAGACCATTTTTTATCATTATCCAGTTATAGATTGATTTTCAATAATCAAGATGTAAAAAAGTCAAGGGATTTCCAATTTTTTAGGATAAATACAGAATTTGGAGGTAATATTCTTTCAGGAGTGAATACCTTATTAAGAGAAAAAGAAGAGACTACGCATTATGAACTTTTTGGGATACGCTATGCTCAATTTTTTAAAATTGATTTTGACTTTCGGTACTATAAAATTCTTAATTCTGATAATAGATTAGTATATAGATTTTTTGCGGGGGGAGGATTCCCTTATGGAAATTCATCGGTATTGCCTTTTGTTAAACAATATTTCTCTGGAGGAGCAAATAGTATTAGAGCATGGAATGTCCGTTCTCTGGGCCCCGGGTCATTTTCCTCTGAAGAACCTGTCAGATATCCCAATCAGACAGGGGATTTGAAATTGGAGGCAAATATGGAGTACCGTTTTGATATGTTTTGGATCCTGGAGGGCGCTCTTTTTCTTGATATGGGTAATATTTGGACTATTGATAAGCATGAAAACATTCCCGGTGCGAAATTTAATATTGACGAAATTCATGAAGATATAGCTATTGGTACTGGATTTGGGCTACGTTTTGATTTGTCTTTTTCTGTTGTTCGGCTGGATATTGGCTTAAAAATGAGAGACCCTGGTTTTGAAGAAAATGAAAGATGGCTCCCCGGAAACAGGAAAATATCCAACAATACCCTTTCATGGAATATTGCAATTGGTTATCCTTTCTAAAAGTTAGCTTTTATTTTAATATCTTTTTCTTTATTTAATATAAGCTCATCATTTTAATTTATTTTATAACTTTGTAATTTAGTATTAACTTAAAACAAGGATTAATTATGTCGTATAATAAGATAATTGAAACCTTAGGAAACAAGGCAGATGACTTGCTTCAGTATAAATGCAACACAGTATCCAAGGAGCAACTTCATTTGCCCGGTCCTGATTACGTGGAAAGGGTTATGTTTAACACAAACCGAAATCCTAAAGTCCTTGTCAACCTTCAAAGAATCTTTGATCATGGCAGATTAGGAGGAACAGGATACTTGTCAATTCTGCCTGTTGATCAGGGTATTGAACACTCAGCAGGTGCATCATTCGCTCCGAACCCAATTTATTTTGACCCGGAGAATATTGTTAAACTGGCAATTGAAGGTGGGGCCAACGGAGTGGCTTCTACTTTTGGCGTTCTTGCTGCAAATTCAAGAAAATATGCTCATCGTATACCATTCATTGTAAAACTAAATCATAATGAGCTTTTAACTTATCCAAATACATACGATCAAATTATGTATGGTTCAGTGGAGGAAGCTTGGAATCTTGGAGCAGCAGCTGTGGGTGCAACTATTTATTTTGGAAGCCCGGAGTCTAACAGGCAAATAATGGAAGTTGCTGAGGCTTTCGAAAGAGCACACGAATTAGGTATGGCTACAATTTTATGGTGCTATCTTAGAAATAATGATTTTAAAAAAGATGGTACCGACTATCATTTAGCTGCTGACCTTACAGGACAGGCAAACCATTTAGGCGTTACAATTCAGGCTGACCTGATTAAACAAAAAATGCCTAAAACAAATGCCGGCTATAAAGCTATTAATTTTGGCAAAACCGATGATAAAGTATATAGTGAGTTAAGCAGCGATCATCCAATAGACTTGACACGTTACCAGGTAGTAAATAATTACATGGGTAGAATTGGTTTAATTAATTCCGGAGGTGCTTCTAAGGGCGATTCAGACCTGGAAGAAGCTCTGACAACGGCTATAATCAATAAGCGTGCCGGTGGTATGGGTCTGATTAGCGGAAGAAAGGCATTCCAAAAACCCATGAAGGATGGAGTAGAACTCCTTAACGCAATACAAGATGTATACCTGGCTAAGGAAATTGATATTGCATAGTAAGGGTTTTTAATAATATTGTTGCTGTGTTAGCAATTTATCATTAATAAAAACATTCAAAGAAGGGACATTCAGGCTTTATTGCCATTGTCCCTTTTTTATTTGTTTTTAGTTTGTTTTTTTTTAATATTGTTCCACCTTTTATAACCCTAAAATATTTTGATATGGCTAACTTTGACCCTTCACAAAGAGATAGTTTTGGTAGTAAATTTGGCGTTATAGCTGCCGCTGCTGGCTCAGCAGTCGGACTCGGGAATATTTGGAGATTTCCTTATGTTGCCGGAGAAAACGGTGGTGGCGCATTTATTATTATTTATATCGTTTTTATCCTGGCAATAGGTATTCCCGTAATGTTATCAGAATTTACAATTGGGCGAAGTGCCCAGCGTAATGCATTTGGATCATTTAAAAAACTGGCCCCAAACACTTATTGGTATTTGATTGGTCTTATGGGTGTGGTGGCAGCTTTTATGATTCTTGCTTTTTACAGCACAGTTGCCGGATGGACCCTGGAATACATTTATTTGTCTATTAGTAATGGCTTTGCCGATAAATCACCCGATGAATTAAAAACCATGTTTGAGGGGTTTAAAGGAAGTACATTCCAGCCTATTTTATGGCAATTGGTATTTATGGTTTTAACTGCATGGATAGTAATTTCAGGTGTCCAGAGAGGAATAGAAAAATATGCTAAAATGTTAATGCCTCTCTTGCTTGGGTTAATCATCGTCCTTGGAATAAGATCTGTAACACTCCCCGGGGCTAGTGAAGGATTAGAATTTTTATTCAAACCAGAGTTCTCTAAGCTAAATACAAACAGTATTCTCGAAGCACTTGGGCAGGCGTTTTTTTCTTTAAGTATCGGAATGGGTACTCTAATTACATATGGTTCATATATCAATAAAAGAGAGAATCTTACGAATACAGCTGTTAATGTAACGGCTGCTGATACTTTAATTGCTATTTTGGCAGGGGTGGCTATTTTCCCTGCTGTGTTTGCTTTTGGTATTGAACCAAATGCAGGGCCAGACCTTATTTTTAGAACTCTCCCGAATATTTTCCAGAAAATTGCTGGAGGATATTTCTTCTCAATTTTGTTCTTTGTTTTATTAACAATCGCTGCATTAACTTCTTCAATTTCAGTGCTTGAGGTTGTTGTTGCATATTTCGTTGAAGAATTAGGACTTTTAAGAAAGAAAGCTACTATTCTGGCAGCTGGGGCGATCACTATAGTCGGTGTCTTGTGCACAATGTCATGGGGAGCACTCGAAGGTGTTCATATTGGTCGGTTTAATGTTTTCGAATTTTTTGACTTTACTGCCTCAAGTGTCTTTCTCCCACTAGGAGGTTTGCTGATTGTAATATTCCTGGGATGGTATTTGGGTAAAGACGCAATCGTTAAAGAAATATCAAGTAATGGATTATACAAAGTTTCTTTTGTAAAGGTATTTGTCCTAATCCTGAAATTTATTGCACCTATAGCAATAGCTTTGGTATTCCTTAATGGAATAGGAATCCTTAAGATATAGTGATTATTATATTACCATGATAAAATAACTGTTATTATAAATAGAAGAATGGATTATTTTATCATGGTAATGTAGATTCTTTCTAGGCAAATAAAACAACAACTTTAAAGCATACCAGGCTATAGCGGTTATTATAAATGGATTCATTCTCATTTAGTCATTAGAATAATTTTTAAAAACCAGAGATTCCTTGAAAAATTCGTTACACAAATTAATGTCTTTTTCAAAAAAAGAGAGAAATGGTATAACATTCTTGTTAATACTAATAGCTATTCTTTATGGATTAAATATTGCTGCTAATTTCCTTAATCCAAATAATGAAGCTTTTGATTATTCTGATTTTAAAAATGAAATAAAAGCTTTTGAAGAATCTTTAGAAAAGACTAAAGAAAAAAAGAAGAAACAGGAAAATAATACCGAATATATTTCTGAAAATAAAACTGAACCGGAGAGAGTCGCCAAAGAAGAATTATTTCATTTTGATCCTAACAATACAACTCGAGAACAATGGGAAAATTTAGGATTGAATAATTTCCAGATTGATAATATTAAGAAATATATGGAAAAAGGGGGAAGGTTTTATAAACCGGAAGATCTAAAAAAAATATATGGCATAAACCAGGAATTATATGATGAATTGTCACCTTATATTCAGATAGATAAGAGAAAACAAAAAAATAGAAATAGTAAAAACAAGGAAACAAAAAAAAGAGATCAAATAGATTCGAAGCCATTATACAAGATAGAATTAAATACGGCGGATACCAATAAATTGATTCTTGTGCATGGTATAGGTAAAACTTATGCAAGACGAATCTTGAAATACCGGGATTTATTGGGAGGTTTTTATTCTGTGGAACAACTCAAGGAAGTTTATGGTATTAATGATTCTGTTTTTGTTCATATAAAGAATAATTTTAAAGTAGATACTGCTCGATGTGAACATATTAATTTGAACGAAGCAGGTTTCGGTGATTTTGTAAGCCATCCTTATCTGAATGAATACCAGACAAAAGCCATATTAAAATATCGCCAGTTAAAAGGTAGTAAAATAACTAGAACGGAAGAGTTGTTGGAAAATAATATTTTACCAGAAAAAACGTATTTAAAAATAGCAAACTATTTGATTTCTGAGTAATTAAACTGTTGAATTAAAACTATAATTTTTGTAAATTGATTTGGGTTGTGCTTGTTTGACAGGTATTGAACATAAAATAAAATTTTGTCAGTATTTTTCCTTGCAAGTGTTGTAAAAAAATCAGATTTATTTAATAGATTTGCGGCTCATAAAAAATTGGAGGTAAATATGATAATAGTACAAGTTAAAGATGGTGAAAACATAGAAAGAGCATTGAAGAAGTTCAAACGAAAATTTGAAAAAACCGGGGTTATTAAAGAATTAAGAGAAAGACAAGCTTATACCAAGCCTTCTATGGAAAGAAGAGAAGAAAAAAAGAAGGCAATTTACAAGCAAAAACTACAAGAAAACGAAGAGTAACAAGTAGTTATCGTCCTTTTATTTTCTACTGTTAGAGTTTCTATACCTTAATTAATCCTTATGCTTAGGGAAAATTTTGTTAAATATCTCAAGTACGAGCGCCGGTATTCAAAGCATACAGTTCGTGCTTATATTAATGATGTGGAGCAATTCTTCGAATACATGGAAGAGGAAGGATTTTTACATCATATAGAGGATAATAAGGCAGTAGAAAGTTTAATTAGAAAATGGTTAATTAAATTACTGGAAGAGAAACGTTCCGATAGAACTATTAATAGAAAGTTTTCTGCCCTGAAGACCTATTTTAAGTATTTACGTATTCAGGGTAAGATCGAGGGAAATCCTGTTTCTAAAATATACCTGCCAAAGGTTTCAAGAAAATTGCCTCATTTTGTTGATGAGGAGCAAATGAATATGCTTTTAGATCAGGATAAATTTGCAAATGATTTTGCAGGTTGTAGAGATAAATTGATAATTGGACTCTTATATCAAACTGGAATTAGGTTGTCGGAATTAATCAATATCAAATCATCTGATGTTGATTTTGACCAAAATCAAATTAAAATTTTCGGGAAAAGAAAAAAAGAAAGATTTATTCCTGTCACAGGAGAACTAATAGAGTTGATTAAAAGATATAAACAAATTAAAGCACTCACTTTTCCCGCAGTAGACGATAAGTATCTTATAGTTACTGACAAAGGCAAAAAGTTATATGAGAAATTTGTCTACAGGGTAGTGAAAAAATACCTGGGTATTGTAACTACAATGGAGAAACGTAGTCCACACGTATTACGGCATACATTTGCAACTCATATGTTGAATCGTGGAGCAGATCTAAATGCGATTAAAGAGCTTTTAGGCCATGCAAATTTATCTGCAACCCAGATCTACACCCATACTACATTTGAAAAATTAAAAGAAATATACAAACAAGCTCATCCAAGAAATTAAAATACGGAGGATTCAATATGGATATCAAAATTCATGCTATACATTTTGACGCTGATAAAAAGCTCGAAGACTTTATTGAAAATAAAGTAAGTAAACTTGACCAGTTTTATGACAACATCATAAGTGCGGAAGTTTTCCTGAAAATCGAAAAGAATCAGAGTCCGGAAAACAAAATAGCTGAAATCAAACTTCAAATACCAGGCAGTGATTTATTTGCAAAAAAACAGAGTGATAGCTTTGAAGAATCAGCCGATGCCTCCGTCACTGCCTTAGAAAAACAGCTTAAAAAACGTAAAGAAAAGCAACGAGGGAAATAAAATTGAAAAAATTGGTAAATATATTTTGTAAGATAAATAAAATATATACCTTTGCGAACCGATTTTCTGATTTTATAATGTTCTTTGTTATATTTAATTAATTGCCGATGTAGCTCAGTTGGTCTAGAGCAGCTGATTTGTAATCAGCAGGCCGTGGGTTCGAATCCCTCCATCGGCTCCTTTTTAGGGGAGGTACCAAAGTGGCCAACTGGGGCAGACTGTAAATCTGCTGGCGTATGCCTTCGTAGGTTCGAATCCTGCCCTCCCCACAAGGCTACAAGCGGGAGTAGCTCAGTTGGTAGAGCATCAGCCTTCCAAGCTGAGGGTCGCGGATTCGAGTTCCGTCTCCCGCTCTATTTTTGCCGATGTAGCTCAGGGGTAGAGCGCTTCCTTGGTAAGGAAGAGGTCACGGGTTCAAATCCCGTCATTGGCTCGAACCTTTGGCTATATTTTTTCATATATATAACAAACTAAGTAGAAAAAATAAACCAAATCGTAAATTTTAATATTTTGAAGCTATGGCAAAAGAAAAATTTGAGCGTACGAAAGAGCACGTAAATATCGGTACGATAGGTCACGTTGATCACGGAAAAACTACCTTGACAGCAGCTATTACAAAAATTTTAGCTGAAAAAGGTCTTTCTGAAGTACGATCCTTTGATTCTATCGATAATGCACCTGAAGAAAAAGAAAGAGGTGTTACTATTAATTCAGCACACGTTGAATATCAAACAGAGAAACGTCACTATGCACACGTTGACTGTCCCGGACACTCTGACTATGTTAAAAACATGGTTACAGGTGCCGCTCAGATGGACGGTGCTATTCTTGTTGTGGCAGGTACAGACGGACCAATGCCACAAACACGGGAACATATACTACTGGCAAGACAGGTGAACGTACCTAAAATTGTTACATTCCTTAATAAAGTTGATTTAGTTGACGACCCTGAATTACTCGAACTAGTTGAAATGGAAGTTCGCGAATTACTTGATTTTTATGAATTTGATGGGGAAAATGCTCCTGTAATTCATGGATCAGCACTTGGCGCATTGAACGGTGAAGAAAAGTGGGTTGAGAAGGTGATGGAACTGATGAGTGCAGTTGATGAGTTTATTCCTGTACCTTTAAGAGATAAAGAAAAAGCATTCTTGATGCCAGTGGAAGATGTATTCTCAATTACTGGTCGTGGTACTGTTGCTACAGGAAGAATTGAGACTGGCGTTGTTAAAACAAGTGAAGAGGTTGAACTGATTGGTCTTGGCGCTGAAAAGAAAAAGACAGTTGTTACTGGTGTTGAGATGTTCAGAAAAATACTTGATTATGGTGAAGCTGGTGACAACGTAGGTCTGCTGCTTAGAGGTGTAAATAAAGATGAGATTAAAAGAGGTATGGTTATCGCTAAACCTGGTTCAATTACACCTCATACTAAATTTAAAGCTGAGGTTTATGTTCTCAAAAAAGAAGAAGGTGGACGACACACACCATTCCATAATGAATACAGACCACAGTTCTACATCCGTACAATGGACGTTACCGGTACTGTACAATTACCAGAAGGAACCGAGATGGTTATGCCTGGTGATAATGTAACAATAACTGTTGAATTGATATATCCTGTTGCGTTGAATATAGGATTGCGTTTTGCAATACGTGAAGGTGGAAGAACAGTTGGTGCAGGACAGGTTACTGAAATTGTTGAATAAATAATAAAATTTTGGGATGTTTCGTTCAATACGAAGTATCCCAAATATATTCTTTTATACACGGGTGTAGCTCAGTTGGTAGAGCAGCGGTCTCCAAAACCGCCGGTCGTG
>JBKGZD010000027.1:0-20865 GCA_046545795.1 Bacteroidales bacterium
GCAACCAACAAGCTGCTCATTATTCCTCCTCCTATAATTATCCCTGTGTTTGTTTGTCCTATACCATTTTCGTACTGTCCCGGGTCGTTAAGCAGGACAATGGCAGTAGTTGCCACAGCTATGCCACCTGCAATATATAGTACAAAATAATCATCGTCAAACTGAAAGTTAGCTAAAGGATTTTTTTTAGCCTGGTTATCCATATTTAAAAATGAGTATCTAAATTCCTGGTAAGCAGATGGGAGATTGGTTTCTCTCACAATATTATCCTCTTCAGCTATTACTATAGAATTATTATCCCCTGCATTAGCTGCAGAAAAGATACCCAACAGAATCAATAAATTAAATATTAATCGTAATTTCATACACAAGTTTATTTTAAATTTTTCAAAGTCATAAGACTAAAAATTAAGCAGAACAATGGTAGATTCTCCATTGTCAAATTAAATATAAATTATTTTTTTATTGCTCCTCAATTACATATCAAATTTAAACCTATTTACTGTTTCATCTAAATATTATTGCAGTTTTTTTGACTACCTATCTTTTTTTTGTTGTTAACTCCCTTATTTTATCTGTTATCAAATTATTGTCATCCATAATTTTCACTTCATTTCCTTCAAAGTAAAAGATAAATACATTTTATGCAATCCTTTTCAATCCGAATAAATAACTGTATACAAGCACATTATAATTAATTCTGGCTTTTATTGAAAAATTATCCTTAATTTTGGTACTATCAGATAAATACCCAAAAACATTTTATGAATTTATTTTATTATCAATGAATTACACAAAATAAAATACTTCTATGAAAACATTACCCCGCCTTAGTTTTTGGCAAATATGGAACATGAATTTTGGTTTTTTAGGCATACAGTTTGGTTATGCTCTCCAAAATGCAAATGTAAGCAGGATCTTTGAAACCCTGGGAGCCAATCTTGAGACCATACCTATTTTATGGATTGCTGCTCCGGTTACGGGTCTTATTGTTCAGCCTATTATTGGGCATTACAGCGATAAAACATGGGGCAGGCTGGGAAGAAGACGCCCATATTTTCTTGTAGGAGCAATTTTAGCTTCCCTGGCTCTGATTATCATGCCAAATTCACCTACTTTATGGGTAGCAGCAGGGATGCTGTGGATTATGGATGCTTCTATTAATGTTTCCCAGGAGCCATTCAGGGCATTTGTAGGAGATTTACTGCCCGATGAACAACGTACAAAAGGCTTTGCCATGCAAAGTTTTTTTATTGGTATCGGCGCAGTAATAGCTTCTGCTCTACCATATGTTTTAACCAACTGGCTTAATATTTCTAATACAGCGCCGGAAGGTCAGATTCCGGATTCTGTAAAGTTCTCTTTTTATATTGGAGCCGTTATTTTTGTTGGAGCAATATTATGGACTGTCTTTAGAACCAATGAATATTCGCCAGAGGAATTAGAGGAGATGGCAAAGAAAGATGAAGAAGAAAAAAAGACGCAATCTACTGCTTCAAGTGAATATCAAACATCAACGTTAATCAGCAGGGCTGCAAAAATTGGATCTGTTTCCCTTCTGATAGGAATAGCAACATCACTCCTCGTTTACATTAAAGAATACACATTTGAGCTATATATACTGACCATAGGTTTATCCATTTTTGGTATCATCGAATTGGCAAGTGCATATTTACAGAAAACAGGACGTTCTAAACTAGGATTAGTTGAAATATTCAATGATCTGAACGTGATGCCTAAAACAATGATGCAACTTGCTTTTGTGCAGTTCTTCTCATGGTTCGCTCTCTTTGCAATGTGGATATACACAACAGCAGGCGTCACCAGTCACATTTATGATATGAAGCTGGACAGTGAAATGGTCAATGAACTGCAGCAAAGCATCCAACATGTTGATCCCGCAAAAGAAGATGAAAAAAGATTCAAAGAACTGAATGCCACCTTGAATGATTACCAGGAAACACTTAGTAATACCGACCAGGAAACTGTGGTGGCTAAAATGAGTGTAGTCAAATTTTTCTCAAGTGAAAAAAGAGTGGAACAACTTGATCTAAGCGATAAAGTAAATCAAAAGGTAGAATATATCCAAAGCCAGTATAATGACGGGGCCGACTGGGTAGGTGTGTGCTTCGCTATATATAACGGAGCTGCAGCGGTCCTGGCCTTTCTGTTGATGTACCTGGCAAAGATTACAAACCGTAAAGTAACCCACATGATTTCTTTGGTTATTGGAGGGATATCGCTAATTTCAATTTATTATCTCAGTGATCCGATGCATTTGATTATTCCCTTTATTGGTGTAGGCCTGGCCTGGGCAAGTATTCTTGCCATGCCTTATGCAATTTTAACAGGCTCCCTGCCTCAGAAAAAGCTCGGCGTTTATATGGGAATATTCAATTTCTTTATTGTTATTCCTCAAATTCTGGCAGCAACAATATTAGGTTTTATTACAAAACATCTTTTCGATGGTCAGGCCATTCTTGCTTTGACACTTGGAGGAGTTACATGGCTGCTGGCTGGTATAATCGTACTATTTGTTCACGATAAAAGATAAAGGAATGGGAAAAATCAAAGCATGTATATTCGATTTAGATGGCGTTATTGTCGATACAGCAACATTTCACTATAAAGCGTGGAAAAGGCTGGCAAATGAGTTGGGATTTGACCTGACTCCTGAACAGAATGAGCAGCTAAAAGGTGTCAGCCGGGTGAAATCATTGGATATTCTTTTAGAGATAGGGCAAATAAAAGCCACTGAAGAAGAAAAAAAGCAATTAGCCGATAAAAAAAACAGTTGGTACAGGGAATATATCAAAGCGATGAACCCTGAAGATATTCTCCCTGGTTCAATTGAATTCTTCGAAGAACTGAAAGAGGCAGGAATCAAAATTGGTGTAGGATCGGCAAGCAAAAACGCACGAACCATTCTTCAACAAATAAAAATCGAAAAATACCTGGATTCAATTATTGATGGAAACAAGGTAACTAACGCAAAACCAAACCCGGAAGTATTCCTTCAAGGGGCAAAAGAAATGGAGGAAACCCCTGAAAGCTGCGTTGTTTTTGAAGATGCAAAAGCAGGAATAGAAGCAGCAAAAAATGGCGGAATGTTAAGCGTAGGTGTAGGTTCTGAAAAAAACCTGGGTGAAGCGGATATGGTAATTGCCGGCCTTCATGAAATCAATCTTAAAAAATTACTGGAATTAGAAAACAAAGCATAAAAAAAACCACTATGAATCAATACCTCAAGCATCATGAATGGAAAATTATAGAGGATAAATTTTATCCTGAATATAATCGTGCTTCCGAAAGCATTTTTAGCATAGGCAACGGGCGCATGGGTCAAAGGGCTAACTTTGAAGAGGAATACTCAGGGGACAGCCTTAAGGGTAATTATATCGGGGGGATTTATTATCCGGACAAAACAAAAGTTGGCTGGTGGAAAAACGGATACCCGGAATACTATGCCAAAGTGCTCAATGCTCCCAATTGGATAGGCATAAAAATAAAAATTGACGGCGAAACTTTAGACCTGGCAAAATGTAAAGTTGAAAACTTTACACGCACCCTCAACATGAAAGAAGGATTCCTGAGAAGAGAGTTTGAAGCTGTCTTGCCAGGCAATAAAAAGGTAAAAGTAGATGTTATCAGGTTCTACAGCATAGTACATGATGAAACGGGAACCATTAAATATGAAATCACTCCCCTGAATTTTTCAGGCAAAATGGAGGTTACATTTGACCTTGATGCTGATGTAATCAATGAAGATGCGAATTATAACGAAAAATTCTGGGATGAAGTTGGAAAAACTACTTCCTCAGAAAGCAGAGCTACATTGACGTCAAAAACAAAAAAACTTGATTTTCATGTATGCCTGGGTATGGAATTTCAGATTTATCAAAATAATGAAAAAATAAGACCCGGAGTTAAAACTACTGAAAGCAAAAAATACATAGCCAAATCAGTAACCTTTGATGTCAAAGAAAATGACTCAATTAAGCTGTATAAATATGCTTCCATAATCTCCTCTTTCAACTACGATAAAGCCAAACTGACTGACGAGGCAGAGAAACAACTGGATAATATTACAAATATTGGTTTTGAAGATTTACTAAAGGCTCAATCTGAAGCATGGAAAAAGAAATGGGAAGACAGCGACATTGTAATAAAAGGCGATATTGCTGCACAGCAAGGAATACGCTTCAACATATTCATGCTGCATCAAACATATACAGGGGAAGATGAACGATTAAACATTGGGCCGAAAGGCTTTACTGGTGAGAAGTATGGTGGAAGCACATATTGGGATACAGAAGCCTATTGCCTTCCTTTCTACCTCAGAACCTCAGAACCTAAAACAGCAAAAAATCTATTGCTATACAGGTATAAACATTTGGAAAAAGCCATTGAAAACGCACAGAGACTAGGTTTCTCCAAAGGAGCCGCTTTGTATCCAATGGTAACAATGAATGGAGAAGAATCACACAATGAATGGGAAATCACATTCGAAGAAATACACCGTAATGGTGCTATCGCTTTTGCTATTCACAGGTACATAAGATACACAGGTGATGATCAATATCTAAACGATTATGGTCTTGAAGTACTGATTGCTATATCACGCTTCTGGAAGCAAAGAGTCAACTGGTCGGAACCTAAGCAAAAATATGTTATGCTGGGTGTAACCGGACCTAATGAATACGAAAATAATGTAAACAACAACTGGTACACCAACCTTATTGCCAGCTGGACAATGGAGTATACAATGTATGCCATTGATAAAGTAAAAAGGGAAACGCCGGATAAATACAAAAAAATAGCAGAAAAACATAACTTCAATGATATCACTGAAACGAATGCATGGAGAGAGATTGTAGAAAACAT
Organism: Bacteroidales bacterium; assembly: GCA_046545795.1. Taxonomy (GTDB): domain Bacteria; phylum Bacteroidota; class Bacteroidia; order Bacteroidales; family UBA12077; genus JAGXLC01. The sequence goes on from JBKGZD010000027.1 coordinate 4,885, forward strand.
GTACTTTCCCTATGATAATGAAAAAGAAATATATCTTCAGCAGGAAGGTTACCTGGATAAAGAACAATTAACCGTAGAAGATATTCCGGATTCAGAACGACCCATTAACCAGGTGTGGTCATGGGACAGAATACTCCGATCATGCTTAATTAAACAAGCAGATGTATTACAGGGCTTATACTTCCTGGAAGACAGGTATGACATAGAAACCATCAGAAGGAATTATGATTTCTATGAAGCAAAAACTGTTCATGAATCCTCACTATCCCCTTGTGTGCATTCCATTCTTGCAGCAAAATTAGGCTACAGGGAAAAAGCTTACAATTTGTACCTTAGAACTGCACGGCTTGACCTGGATGATTACAACAATGAAGTGAACCAGGGCTGCCACGTTACCAGTATGGCTGGTACTTATATGTCAATAGTTGAAGGGTTTGGCGGAATGCGTATTAAAAACGATGAACTGCATTTTAATCCTTTCATCCCGGAACAATGGGAGTTGTATTCATATATCGTGAAATTCAGAGGAAGACACATCAAGGTGGAAGTGGAAAAGGAGAAAACTACAATTTACAATCAAAAGGGAGATGATATAAAATTGTACCTGTTTGATAAGGAATATGAAATAAAAAGCGGAAAAAGTATTACAGCAAAAAATCTATAAAGAATTATCAATAATTTTTTTATATGGAGTTAGCCCTGGTTATTGGGAATCAAAACGGCTTCCTCTAACCAGGGCAAATTCCATTAAGCAATTACAATAACTTAAATAAGAAGCCCCATGCACAAGCCATTTACCTTTTTACTCATTTTCCTGGTTTTTGTTGGTTATCATACCATTGGTCAGGAAATTGAAAAAGCAGAACCCCCGTTTTGGTGGGTTGAAATGAATAATCCCGAACTTCAGTTGTTAATTTACGGGAAAAATATTGAAGATTTAACTCCTGATATCAATGCTGAAGGAGTAAAGCTGAAAAGAACATTCAGGGTAAGCAATCCCAATTACCTTTTTTTAGACCTAACGATTACAAACAAAGCTCAACCGGGTAAGTTTGACATCAATTTTAAAAAGGAAGGTGAAACAGTATCAACTTATACCTATGAATTAAAAGACCGGGAAAAAGAAAGCGCAAACAGAGAAGGTTTTAACAACTCTGATGCCATCTACCTGATAACACCTGACCGATTTGCAAACGGCAACCCGGAGAATGACAATATTGAAGGGATGAAAGAAAAAGCGAATCGATCACATCCAGGCGGAAGACATGGAGGCGATATACAGGGAATCATAGATAACCTCGATTATATTCATGATATGGGATTCACAGCAATATGGCTCAACCCAGTTCTTGAAAATGACCATCCTGAGTATTCATACCACGGTTATTCAACAACTGACTATTACAAAATCGACCGCCGCTACGGAAGCAATAAACTTTACAGAGAACTTAGCAAGAAAGCCAAAGATAAGGGGATGAAGCTTATCATGGATATGATTCCCAATCATTGCGGTTCTGAGCACTGGTGGATCAAAGACCCTCCAATGGACAACTGGGTACATTACCAGGACAATTATACCAATACCAATCACCAAAGAACAACCCTGTGGGATCCTTATGCTTCAGAAATTGACCGTAAAGAGTTTGAAGATGGTTGGTTTGTAAAAACAATGCCAGACTTGAACCAACAAAACCCTATGTTAGCCAATTACCTGGTACAAAATGCTATTTGGTGGATTGAATATGCAGACCTGGATGGAATACGTGTAGACACCTATCCATATGCAGGGAAAGAATTTATGAAAGAATTCACCTGCAAAATTTTAAATGAATATCCCGACATCAATATAGTAGGTGAAGAATGGACAGATAATCCGGCAATCGTCTCATCCTGGCAAAAAGGAAAAAAGAACAATTACAACTCCTGCCTGCCCAGTGTAATGGATTTTCCTACACAATCAAAAATTGCACCGGCATTAGTAGATAAAGATATGATTCAGTTATACCGCTCGCTGGCAAATGATTTCTTATATTCTGACCCCTATAATCTTGTGGTGTTTGCCGACAATCACGATATGAGCAGGTTTTATACTCAAATAGAAGAAGATTTGGACCTTTTCAAGATGGGGATGATATTCGTTTCTACCGTACGTGGAATACCACAATATTTCTATGGAACAGAAGTTTTAATGGCTAACCCTGAATCTGAAGACCATGGAATCATAAGAAGCGATTTCCCCGGAGGATGGAAAGAAGACGAAAAAAATGCTTTCACTGGAGAAGGACTATCGGAAAAAGAAAAAGAAGCCCAGAAGTTTATGAAAGAACTGCTCAACTGGCGAAAAGAAGAACCCCTAATCCATGAAGGAAAACTGAAACACTATTTGCCTGAAAATGAACTTTATGTGTATTTCAGGTATAATGACAGCAAATCCATCATGATAGCCTTCAATAAACTTGAAGATGAATCGCAGAGTATTGACATAGATAGATTTAAAGAAAACATGGAAGGGTATTCAAAAGGAAAAAATGTCCTTACCAATGAAGTTACTCCACTGAAGGAACTTAAAATTCCACCTGAATCTGCAGTTATTATAGAACTTTTACAATAAAAAGCATAAAAAATGATAAGAACAATTTTTCTCGCAGTCATCAGCATCTTTATTATTTATGGCTGCAACACCAATGAAAGCATTACAGACTCCAATTCTCATATATTTGGAGTGCCGGATCCAATTCGCCTGACCCCGGGTGAATACACCATTAATCTTAACGACTTTTTCAAGGAACCCAATGCCATTGATTCGGTGAGGTTTCATGAAAGCATTGAGTATACATTCGAAAATGATGATAAAATAGAGCTGGAAATAAATGATAAACAGCTTCCCTACCTTTCAGAAATGAAAGTATGGGTTGACAACTCTGATTATTCTCTTGTTCTGATAAAAAGCCTCAAAACGCCATATACTTTTTCATTTGAAACAGATAAGGATTATGAAAAGGTTGAACTTGCAGGTAGTTTTAATGACTGGACACCTGGCAATACTCCGCTAAAAAAGGAAGATGGCGCCTGGAAGACAACATTAAACCTGAATCCCGGAAAGTATCAATACCAGGTTGTAGCTGACGGAGAATGGATGCTCGATCCGAACAACAAGGAAAAAGAAGATAATAACCAGGGTGGGTATAATTCAATTCTGAAAATTGAGAAATCAAGAGAAAAAGAAAAACCCCGGCTGTTTGCGGAAAAAATCAATGAATCAGTTGTGGAAATTGAGGCCAGGCATAATCCGGAAAAAGTTTTTGCATTATGGCAGAATGAGTTGCTTGAGATCGAGCAGGATGACAACAAAATTTTTGTCACCATTCCCTCAAAAGCGAAAAACGCAAAGCGATCAAAGCTGAGGGTATATTCATACAACGATGCAGGTATCTCCAATGACATACTTTTGCCCCTGGAAGACGGAAACATTATTGAAGATGCTAAACAACTATCCCGAAAGGATAAGCATTACAATATCATGTATTTTATCATGGTAGACCGCTTTAACAATGGAAATCCGGATAATGATGAGCCTCTGGACGATCCAAAGGTCCATGATAAAGCCAACTACCATGGAGGAGACCTTGAAGGAATTTACCAGAAAATTAACGATGGATATTTAACAGACCTTGGCTTTAATTCAGTATGGGTAACACCCATCACACAAAATCCGGAAAAAGCTTATAAAGAATATCCCCAGCCACGCCGCTGGTATTCAGGTTATCATGGATACTGGCCTGTCACCCTTACGACAGTTGACCACCGCTTTGGTGATGCAGCGGCCATGCAAAAACTCGTAGATGAAGCACACAATAATGATATGAACCTGATCCTTGATTTTGTTTCTAATCATGTTCATGAAAAAAACAAGCTTTACAAAGAAAACCCGGATTGGGCAACGGAAATGATTCTTCCCAACGGTGATACGAACATAAGAATATGGGATGAACAAAGACTGACCACCTGGTTTGACACTTTCCTCCCAACTCTTGATCTCCGTAAACCTGAGGTCATTGAAACCATGTCTGATTCAGCTTTATTCTGGCTGAAAGAATATGACATAGATGGTTTCAGGCATGATGCCACCAAACACATCCCCCAGGAATACTGGAGAACCCTTACCCATAAAATGCGCAAGGATGTTGAAAATCATAATGAGATACTGCAAATCGGGGAAACATTTGGAAGCAGGGAATTAATCGGAGATTATGTCGGTAATGGCCAATTAGACGGGCAGTTTGATTTTAATTTATATTTTGATGCAAGAAGCGTCTTTGCACAAGATGATGTCTCGTTTACAGTGCTGGAAGAATCTCTGAAAGAATCATTTTCATACTACGGATGGCATTCGCTAATGGGAAATATTACCGGAAATCACGACATTCCAAGATTTATATCTTTTGCCGGTGGTGCGCTGGATTTTGATGAGGATGCCAAAGAGGCCGGATGGGACAGGGATATCGAGGTTGAGGACCCCACAGGGTATGCAAAACTTTCATCACTTACTGCTTTTATTATGACAATCCCTGGTATACCAGTCGTATATTACGGAGATGAAATCGGGATGCCGGGAGCGGGTGACCCCGACAACAGAAGAGACATGCGTTTCGAAAATCTTACAAAGCATGAAAAAGAAACAAGGAAAACAGCCAAAAAACTGGTAAACCTGAGAAGAAATAACATAGAACTGGTTTATGGGGACTTTAAATTCCTGGAGTCAACAGACGAAACATTTGTATATGCACGGAAATATTTTGACAATGTCTCGATTATTGCTTTCAATAAAGGAAGTCAACAAGCAGAAGTTAAATTCGACGTAAATGATTTTGTTTCGGAAAGTGACCTGGAAGAAAATTTTGAGTCTGAATGGTCGATAAAAAACGGAGAAATGACCATCTCTCTGAAACCCTATTCATTTGATATTATAAATAACTGATTTTTATACAATAATAACAATATAAAAAGGGTTCTATTTACACTTTTATTAGAACCCTTTTTTTAGTGTTTAGAAAATATGACTCCAGCGCTTCGACAAACTCCTGAACCAGGAACTTATAAAATATTCAGTGAAGGAGACTTTCTGAATATTGAATTGAAATTGCCGGAAAATACGAAAGGGCAAGCATACTTAAGAACAAATCTATATCAGCCACAAAAAAAGAAAGCGGAGATCATCCTCAGAGCTGAAGAAAACACACCCAGGCTATACCAGGACTGGGGCGATTTTCCTTTACAAAAAAAGGACGATACAACCTTTACCCTTGAGCTGCCTTTAACAACTCCAGGATTTTTTGAAGCAAAGGCATTTTTCCTGGAAGAAGGTAAGCATGAACCAATGTGGCCGGAAGGCGAAAACCTTTACATAAAAGTTGAGCCTGCTGAGACTGTTACAGGTAATTCGATTTACTCGGCATTTGTCCGGTTATTTTTAGAAGAAGATAAACTATCATCCATTAAAAACTACCTGGACCAACAACAAGAAAAAACAACAGATAATTTCCATGTAATACCGGAAACCGGCAAATTCAGCGACCTCATAGACAAGTTGGATTTTATCATTGGTGAAATGGGTTTTGATATCATTATGCTTTTGCCTGTTCACCCAGTGCCTACAACATATGCCAGGATGGGAATGCTTGGCAGCCCATACGCAGCTTTGGATTTTTTCAGCGTTGACCCGGGACTTGCAGAGTTCGACAAGGAAACCACACCACTTCAGCAGTTTACAGAACTAGTGGAGGCAGTTCATGCAAGACACGCCAGGGTATTTATGGATATCCCTGCTAACCACACAGGATGGGCGTCTCAGCTGCAGATCCATCATCCTGAATTCTTTATTAAAGACCACAATGGAGAATTCATTTCTCCCGGTGCATGGGGAGTTACATGGAGCGACCTCTCAGAACTGGACTATTCGCATAAAGACCTTTGGAAATATATGGCTGACGTATTCCTCTTCTGGTGTAACAAAGGTGTTGATGGCTTCAGATGCGATGCCGGATACATGATACCCGCGGAAGCATGGAAATATATCATTGCCAAAGTAAGAAACGAATTCCCGCAAACAATCTTCCTGCTGGAAGGGTTAGGGGGAAAAATAAAGGTCACTGAAAAACTCCTGACTAATAGCAACATGAACTGGGCTTACTCTGAAATGTTCCAAAACTACAGTCAACAGCAGTTGGACCATTACATCGAAGAATTCAACAGAATAAGTTTTTCCAAAGGACCTCTTGTTAATTTTTCCGAAACCCATGACAACAACAGGCTGGCTTCTATATCTCATGAATTTTCCAGATTACGGAACGGCCTTACTGCCCTTCTGTCACATAAAGGAACATATGCCATAACATGCGGAGTAGAATGGTTTGCTGAGGAAAAAATCAATGTGCACAAATTAACCTCCCTGAATTGGGGGTCAAACCATAACCAGGTGGGATTCATTAAAAAACTGAATCATATTATAAAGACACATCCTGCTTGTAAAAGTGATCGACCTGTAAGAAAAATGCACACAAGCAATCTAAACAGCGTAGCATACCTGCGGGAATCCAAAGACAGAAATAACAACCTGGCCATTATAGCAAACCTGTCCGATCAAAATAATGAGGTTTTTATCAAATGGGAAATGGGAAAACAATTCATCCAGCATAACACTGATATACTGACTACAAATACAATTGACATAATCACCCGGGGAGAAGAATTAAAAGTGGCGCTAAATCCTTGTCAAATTATTGTCCTGGCAAACAGCACCGGCGCAGACTATGATGAAAACAACCACAAAGAAGGACAAGCAACAACCATCAAACAGGAAAAAAACCTGAAAAATCAACTTATCAAACTTTTTATCAATCAAAATAAAGATATTACACAATCATACATTAACGAAAAGGTAAAAGAGCTGCTCTCCTCCCCTTTTAACTTTTTCTTCAGCAATTTTGACAAAAGACCACCGGTGATCAAATGGAGGTATCCACAGGATATTCACCGGGAAGTAATTATACCTGGGGAAACCCCTGTTTTAATGCATGTTCCATACCATTTCAGATACAAACTCCAGGAGGAAGAAACGAATATTCTGGCCGGTGAAGGAATCCGGATAAGTGAGGAGAGTTTTATCGCGATTCTAATACCGGAGTTATTTAAGAAAGAACAAACGTCTTTAAAGTTGTTGACAGAAGTTTTCAAAAATGAAAAAACAGAAAAATACACCTCCCACCTTGCTGTTGTATCCTATGAGAAAGATTTTAAATTACGCAGAGAATTCTACTCACCTGCCCTTGAAAATGACAAACTATTATCCTCGCTGGCGGTAAACAAATCCAACAGCATTTCCACATTGAGGGGAGCATTCTCAACATTGCAAAGCAAATACGACGCACTTTTGTCCATCAATCATAATCCTGAATTTCCTGACGACAGGCACATTATGCTTACCCGTTTCAGGGGATGGACAGTGTTTAAAGGTTTTTCAAGAGAAATTTCAATAGAATATCAAAAGTCATTTGAACATTTTCAAAATACCAGCGAATATTATTTTGAAACGCCTGCTGGTTCAGGTCAATTAATCCCTTTAACCCTAACTTTCAGGCTTGATGAAAAAGAAAACATTATCCAGCTGATTATAAAAAGGCTGAATCACCCGGACATTCCCGTTGCTCCGGCAGATTCACCGGTAAAAATTATCCTCCGTCCCGATATAGAAAGCCGTAATCACCACGAAGTTACCAAAGCCTACCTTGGCCCTGAGAAGCAATGGCCTCAACAGATAAAAGACACCTCAGACGGTTTTATTTTCCATTCCGATGATAAAGCTTTACAAATCAGAAGTTCTGAGGGAAGCTTCATACGGGAAAACGAATGGAAATATATGGTCAACAGACCCCTTGAAGCAGAACGTGGAATGGATGAGAGCAGCGACTTGTTTAGCCCGGGATATTTCAGGTTTTATCTGAAAGGCAATGAACAGGCAGCAGTGTACGCTTGTGCAGGCAGGAAAGAGGTCATAGAAAGCATTTCCTCAACTGAGAAACCATTAAAATCGGATATCGCTTCTCTGCCTGAGATACATGATTTTAGAAAATCATTGCAAAAATCCATTCAAAAATTTATCGTAGCCAGGAATTCCAATAAAACAGTAATTGCTGGTTATCCATGGTTCCTGGACTGGGGCAGAGACACCCTTATCTGCCTGCGTGGAATTGTTGCCGCCGGGTTTCATGAAGAATCACTGGATATCATAAAAGAATTTGCATCATTAGAGGAGAAAGGAACACTTCCCAATACATTAAGAGGAAAAGACACATCCAACCGGGACACTTCAGATGCCCCGCTTTGGTTGTTCCGGGCTGTTGAGGATGTCATGGAGAAAAAAACCGGAAAAATACTGAATGAAGACTGTGGCGGGAGAAGTTTGAAAGAAGTACTGAAAAGTATTGCAAATCACTATGCTGAAGGAACGCCAAATGGCATAAGAATGGATGAAGAAAGCGGCTTGATATACAGCCCGCCTCATTTTACGTGGATGGATACAAACTATCCTGCAGGAACTCCAAGGCAGGGCTATCCAATCGAAATACAAGCACTATGGTACAATGCAGTGAAGATGCTCAGTGAAATATTCCCGGAAGAAAACGATTGGAAGGCCCTTGCAGAAAAAACCAAGCAGTCGATCACGAAATATTACGTAATAGAAAAAGTGTCAGAAGACATCTTCAGTCCTGAAATCTATTTATCAGATTGTATACACACAGAAAAATTTCAGCCGGTTTCAGGGGGAATAAAAGACGACCATCTCCGCCCGAATCAACTGTTCGCTATAACACTTGATGCAATAGATAACCCTGAAATCTGCAGGGGCATCCTTTCTCAATGTGAAGAGCTGTTGGTTCCAGGTGCCATAAGAACCCTGGCAGACAGGCAAACAGACTTTGAATTACCGGTTTATCATAAAAACAGACTGATAAACAACCCCTCGCGTCCCTATTACGGCAGATATACAGGCGATGAGGATACAAGCAGAAAACCCGCCTATCACAATGGTACAGCATGGACATGGGTATTCCCGTCTTATTGTGAAGCAATGGTGAAAGTATTTGGAGAAACTGCCTTACAACCGGCGAAAGATAAAATGACCAGCGCTATCAGACTGTTCAATAAAGGATGCATCCACCAGCTACCCGAAATAACCGATGGGAACTATCCTCACACGCAAAAAGGCTGCTTTGCACAGGCCTGGGGTTTGACTGAGTTCTTCAGAGTAGGTGATATACTGGAAATGTTATAACCTGAATTTAAGACGTGCGGCGTAATGAAAAAATCTTACAAAACACTGAATATTAATGAAAAATATTATTATAAAGTGCAAAATATTTATTAACTTGCATTGAAATTCCAAACAAAAATTTCCTTAAAAATTTATTAATCCAAAATACATGGAGGTGTATTATAATGAGTAAAACAATGACAAAAACAAAAAAAAGAGTCACCTTTGAGGTGAAAGCAGAACCAGGCAGCGAAGTATATCTAGCTGGAGATTTTAATAACTGGGAACCCAATAAAAAACTTACAGACAAAAACAATGATGGGACCTTCCGAGGAACACTTCTGTTAGACAGGCAAAAAAACTATGAATATAAATTTGTCATTAATGGCAAATGGAGTGTTGACCCAAATTGCGAGGAATGGACTCCCAACAACCTTGGTTCATTGAATAGTGTTATAAAAACCTGATTTTTTCAAAGTTGACCGTAAGCAATATCGGAATAGTAAACAGAGAATAAATTTTTTCCTGTATGTTCCGATATTTTTTTCCGGCAGAAATGATACCCGGGGAAAATTTTTAAATACAAACCGCTAATAATTAAATTAATGAATAAATTACAAATCTTTAATGTTGCACCAAAAATTCCTGACAACATTAAGTTTCTTGAAACCCTGGCCAATAATCTATGGTGGTCATGGAAACCCAATGCAAAAAATCTTTTCCGCAGAATAGACTCAAAACTCTGGTATGAATGCGAAAGGAACCCAATAAAGCTATTGTCGAAGGTTTCACAAGAGCGTCTTGAAGAAGTATCCGTTGATGAAGGCTTTCTGAACCACCTGGAAGAAGTTAAAGAAGAATTTAAGGAAGAAATCTGGGCTGATACGGAAAAAATCACCAACAATGAGTGCATTGCTTATTTTTCCCTGGAATACGGGCTGCATGAAAGCCTGCGCATCTATTCAGGTGGCCTGGGTATTTTGGCCGGCGATCATCTCAAAACAGCATCGGATTTAGACCTGAATTTTATTGGAGTAGGTTTATTTTACAGAGATGGATATTTTAGGCAGCACCTGAATAATGATGGATGGCAGGAAGAAGAGTATCCTCCCAATCCAATTCAGTATATGCCAATGCAAAAAGCACAGGATAAAGATGGCAACCAGGTTGAAGTAGCTGTAAAATTCCCTGATGGTACTGCCAAAGCGATTGTGTGGCTTGTGAAGGTAGGCAAAACCAAGCTTTTCCTTCTTGATACCAATCTTCCCGAAAATAACTCCAATCACCGCGATATTACTTCAAGCCTTTATGGCGGAGACAGAACCACCCGTCTGCGACAGGAACTTCTCCTGGGAATTGGTGGATTTGATGCCATAAAAAAACTTGGTTACAAACCCAGAACTTTTCATATCAATGAAGGGCATGCTGCTTTTCTGAATATCGCAAGGATTAACTACTTCATGCAGAAAAAAAACCTCTCTTTTGATGAAGCACTGGAAATAACATGCCGTACAAAAGTCTTTACAACACACACCCCCGTACCAGCAGGCAATGAAACGTTTAAAACAGACCTTCTCCAAAAACACCTTGAGGCTGTAATGGAAGGCTTTGCTTTAACACCGGAGCACATATACGAACTATCCCAGCTACCTGCTAAAGAAGAGAGAAAAGACAGTGAAACCGAACTGTCAATGACCATTCTCGGGTTGAGGACTTCAGCACATGCCAATGGCGTGAGTAAACTCCACGGCAAAATCTCAAAAAATATGTGGAAGCACCTATGGCCAAGCCATGCTGAGGACGAAGTCCCGATTCACCACATTACCAACGGCGTACATTTGTCGACCTGGTCTTCAGAAGAAATTGCACGCCTCATGGAGCGATATATTGGTAGTGGCTGGGACAAAAGCGGACTGAATGGAGGAGAGATGAAAAACATCGATGGTATCTTACCGGAAGAGCTCTGGAATGCTCACCAAACAGCAAGATACCGGCTTATAGCAACCCTGAGGAATCGACAAAAAAAAGCGCTTGAAGCCAAAAGCGCACCGGGATACGAGATAGAGAGAGCGGAAAGCATTCTGGAAAATGACACTCTGACAATCGGATTCGCCAGGCGCTTTGCTGCCTATAAAAGAGCAACCCTGCTGTTGCATGATATGGAACGATTTAAAAAACTAATCACCAACAACAAATACCCAGTTCAAATCATATTTGCCGGGAAAGCTCATCCACAGGATGAAACAGGCAAAAAGCTCATACAGGAAATATACAATCTAACTAAAGATGAACAGCTGAGCAAAAGAATCGTATTCCTGGAAGATTATGACATGTTCATCGCAGAACGACTCGTTCAGGGTGTGGATGTCTGGCTGAACACTCCCAGGCGCCCCCGTGAAGCAAGCGGAACTTCAGGAATGAAAGCCGCACTGAACGGAGTACTCAATTGCAGTGTGCTGGACGGATGGTGGGATGAAGCTTATAATGGAAAAAACGGCTGGGCTATTGGTAAAGGAGAAATTTACAAAGACCATAATTACCAGGACCACAAAGAAGCTCAACATCTGTATCATATTCTTGAAGATGAAATCATTCCCCTGTATTACCAAAACAAAAACGGGCAAATTCCTGAAAAATGGGTGAACATGATGAAGGAATCCATTAAAACTGTACTTACCCATTTCTCAAGCTACAGGATGGTTACGGAATATAAAGACCTGACTTATATTCCCGCCTATAAAAATTACGAGGAACTTTCTGCCAACAATTTTGAAAAATGCAGGAATGATACCCGCAATTACCTTGAGTTAAAGAAAAACTGGAATAAAGTATCCATCGAGCCACCCACAACAGATAAAAATATTGAATCATTAAGGGTGGGAGAAGAATTTACAGTAACTGCAAATGTGCATTTGGACAACATAAATCCTGACCATGTGGAAATGGAAGTGTTCTATGGAACGGTAAACCCTCACAATATGGTAGATAAGCCAAAAATTAAGAAAATGACAAGGATGGAAGGAAAAGATGGAAAAACTCACCAGTATTCAGCAACAATAAAATGCGATCATGCCGGGAGATATGGGTTTACTGTCAGAATGGTGCCTGCTGAGGAAATATGGAAGGATACAATTCCCGGCTTAATAAAATGGACAGAATAATAACATGAACAAAGCGTTCAAACAATAAAAAGTTCAAAAAAATTAAAAGCGGTTCTATTAAAATGAGAAAAAAGCCAAGAATACTAATTATTACCCCGGAGATCACATATCTTCCCAAAGGTATGGGTAATATGGCCAACGTCTTAAATGCCAAAGCCGGGGGAATGGCTGATGTATCAGCCTCCCTCGTATCAGACTTATATGAGCATGGCGCCGATGTACATGTTGCCCTGCCCCATTACCGGAAAATGTTTCATATCGATATTGCAAGATTAATAGATGACGAACTCCGGAAATTCCAGGAAAAACTCCCGGAATCAAGAATTCACTTTGCAGAAGACAGAATATTTTACTACAGGGATACCATCTACAGCGGCTATGGAGTAGAAGCCCACAACCTTTCCCCGGCCTTTCAACGTGAGGTTATCAATAATATTGTGCCATTTGTTAAACCCGACCTTATTCACTGCAATGACTGGATGACAGGGTTAATACCGGCAATGGCAAGAAGAAGGGGAATCCCCAGTTTGTTTACAATACACAATATCCATACCCAGAAGATGCAGCTCTCTGAAATTGAAGACAGGGGAATAGATGCGGCTGAATTCTGGCAATACCTGTATTATATGCACACACCTCACAATTATGAAGAAAGCCGGAATACAAATCCCGTAGATTTTCTGGCCAGCGGAATCTTTGCTTCACATTTTATCAATACAGTCAGCCCAACATTCCTGAAAGAAATAGCAGACGGTAAACATAGTTTTATTCCTCCTCACATAAGAGCAGAAATCACCAATAAACTCCATGCTGAATGCGCCTTCGGTATCATTAATGCGCCGGACAGAATATATGACCCGGAAACAAATCCAAACCTTAACACCAACTACAGCAGCAAGAAAGTATTGAATGCTAAAAAAGAAAATAAAAAAGTGCTGCAGAAAAGCCTCCATTTACCAGTTGACGAAGACGCACCGGTTTTATTCTGGCCTTCCAGGCTCGACCCTGTACAAAAAGGGTGCGACCTGTTTGGACATGTTCTCTACAACATAGTGTCAGCGCATTATGAGAAAAAACTCCAGGTTGTATTTATAGCCAATGGAACCTACCAACAGGTATTTCGCGATATTGTAAGATTCCATAACTTTTATGACAGAGTAGCGGTGGTTGATTTCAACGAAGAACTCTCCCACCTCGCCTATGCTGCCAGCGACTTTGTCCTTATGCCTTCAAAATTCGAACCCTGCGGTCTACCTCAAATGATAGGCTCTATATTTGGAACATTACCCATAGCATTCGATACAGGAGGATTGCATGACACAGTGGTACACCTTGACATTGAAAAAGAAACAGGCAATGGATTTATTTTCAAAGTTTTTGACGGGAACGGACTGGAATGGGCAATTAATGAAGCAATAGAATTTCATCTCCTGCCGGATGAAACGAAAGAAAAACAACTCTCCCGGATTATGAAAGAAAGCAAAGAAAAATTCAGCCTGGCTGAAACGGCAAAAAAATATATCAACCTGTATGAAAAAATGTTACACAGGCCATTAATAGCTGAAATGTAGAATTATTAAATCAATCAACCTTGAAGAAAAAACATATCTCACTGCAAGAAGACTCTTATCTGAGGCCATTCCTGGAAATAATCGAAAAAAGAAAACACAAAATCCGGGAGACGGAAAACAGACTGACTGAAAAGAAAATATCAATAGAAGATTTCGCATCAGCACACGAATACTATGGCTTACATCTAAAGAAAAACAAATGGATATTCAGGGAATGGGCGCCAAATGCAACAAAAATATATCTGATCGGCGATTTTACAAACTGGGAAGTAAAAGAAGATTTCAGGCTCCATAAAATAAACGAAAAAGGAGACTGGGAATTAACGGTTGACAAAGAAAAAATATCAGACCGGCAATTGTTTAAGTTAAAAATGTTCTGGGACGGCGGAGAGGGAGAACGCATCCCTGCCTACGCCAGGAGGGTTGTACAGGATGAAAACACTAAAATATTCAACGCCCAGGTCTGGCTGAGCAAATACAAATGGGAAAAAGAACACTACAGGATAGAACACCCGTTTCTGAAAATATACGAAGCCCACATAGGAATGTCTTCCGAGGAAGAAAAGATAGCCACCTACGATGAATTCAGAACAAATGTCCTTCCCCGGATTAAAGATGCCGGATACAATACCATACAGCTTATGGGAATACAGGAGCATCCATATTACGGCTCTTTCGGGTACCACGTGGCTAATTTCTATGCACCCTCTTCAAGATTCGGAACACCCCGGCAATTAAAGCAACTGATTGAGGAAGCACACAAACAGGGAATCGCTGTTATTATCGACCTTGTCCATTCTCATTCGGTAAAGAATGTTACAGAAGGATTGTCCATGTTTGACGGGACAGAATACCAGTACTTTCATGAAGGTGACCGCGGAATGCACCTGGCCTGGGATTCCCGGTTGTTTGACTATGGGAAAAGTGAAGTGCTGCATTTCCTCCTCTCCAACTGCCGTTACTGGATTGATGAGTTTAAAGTTGACGGCTTCCGCTTTGACGGCATTACAAGCATGTTGTATACCCACCATGGAATAAGCTATAACTTCACATCGTACGAAGACTACTTTAATGAATTGGTTGATACAGAGGCGTATACCTACCTTGCCCTGGCCAATAAAGTAATCCACGCTGTAAAACCATCCGCCAGGACCATTGCTGAAGATATAAGCGGTATGCCCGGCCTGACCTCACCCCTGGACGAAGGAGGCTGCGGTTTCGATTTCAGACAAGCCATGGGAGTTACCGATTACTGGTTTAAAATGCTGAAAGACATGCGGGACGAAGACTGGAACCTGAATTCTTTATTCCATGAACTGACCAACAAGAGACCGGAGGAACACACCATAAGCTATACCGAATGCCACGACCAGGCCCTCGTGGGTGGAAAAAGCCTGATATTTGAGCTGGCGGACAAAGAAATGTACACCAGCATGCACAAAAGCAATCAAAATATAATTATTGACAGGGCAATTGCATTGCACAAAATGGCGCGTATGGCTACATTCTTTACCGCTGACAGCGGATACCTGAATTTTATGGGCAATGAATTCGGACACCCGGAATGGGTGGATTTTCCCAGAGAAGGAAACAACTGGTCATACTTCTATAGCCGAAGGCAATGGAGCCTGAGAGACAACAAAGAGTTAAAATACCACGATTTAGGTGAATTCGACAAAGATTTAATGAAGATGGATGAACAGGAACTCAAAAAACACCGGCCGGAATTGCTGTTCGTACACAACCACGACAAAATTATGGCCTTCAGACGAGGCAAATATGTAATCTTGCTCAATTTTCACCACAAACAATCCTGGACGGATTACCCAATTCCCCTGTCACCGGCAGGAAAATACCAACTAATACTCGACACAGACAACCCAAACTACGGAGGATTTGGAAGAATCCAGCCGGACCAGGAATACTTCACAATCAACCA
>JBKGZD010000028.1:0-20631 GCA_046545795.1 Bacteroidales bacterium
CTACCCCCGGCTACTTCTAATAAGTTTTTTTCTGATTTTTTTCTGTAACTCTTCACTTGCTCAGTTAAAAAACCCTGTTGATCATTTTGGTTTCAAACCGGGTTCTGACAAGATGCTATTAAATTATGAATCGCTTATTGAATATATGGAATACCTGGAGCGTGAATCTCCCAGGGTTAGCATGGAGAGAATAGGGGAAAGCGAAATGGGCAAACCGCTTTACGCAGTATTTTTCTCCTCTGCTTCAAATATTAAAAATCTGGAGCATTTGAAAACAATTAACGAGGAATTAGCCCTGAATCCTGAATTGGATAAAGAAGAAAGAGATGACTATATCAAAGAAGGCAAGGTATTTTTTCTCGCTACTTTATCAATGCATTCAAATGAGGTAGGACCCAGCCAGGCCGCTCCGCTTATTGCACATCAATTAGCAGAAACTTCTGATGAAGATACCTTGAGATGGCTTGATGATGTCGTCTATATGATGGTTCCTTCTCATAACCCTGATGGGATGAATATGATAGTGGATCATTACAAAGAATATAAAGGAACAAAATATGAAGGCAGTTCAATGCCAGGAGTTTATCATAAATACGTGGGGCATAATAATAATCGCGACTTTGTGACAATCAGCCAGAAAGAAAACCAGGCTATATCAAGACTTTTCAGCAAAGAGTGGTTCCCGCAGGTGATGGTTGAAAAGCACCAGATGGGCTCTACAGGACCGAGATATTTTGTTCCTCCAAATCACGATCCAATCGCTGAAAATATTGATGCAGGAATATGGAACTGGATGGGTATTTTCGGGATGAATATGGTTAAGGATATGACCCAGCAAGGATTGGATGGAGTGTCTCAGAGTAATACTTTTGATAACTATTGGCCCGGTTCCACAGAAACTTGCATTTGGAAAAATGTAATTGGTTTTCTGACAGAAGCTGCCAGTGCAGATTTAGCATCCCCGATTTACGTTGAGCCTAATGAATTAAGAGTTAGCGGTAAAGGACTTTCTGAGTATAAAAAAAGCATAAATATGGCTCAGCCTTGGGACGGAGGATGGTGGAAGTTAAGTGACATAGTTGACTATGAGCTTTCATCAACTTTTTCAATAATCAGAACTTGCGCCGATAAAAGGGAAGGTATCCTTAAATTCCGGAATGATATATGCCGCAAGGAAACTAATAAAGGGAAAGAACAAGCACCATTTTACTATATTTTTCCAAAAGAGCAGCATGATAAAAGCGAGTTAGTAGAATTAGTTAATTTACTCAACAGACATGGTGTTAAGAGGTATACCCTGAATAAGAATATCAATATTGAATCTACACAATTTAAGGAGGGAGATATTGTTGTTCCACTTGCTCAGCCTTTCCGACCGTTTATCAAAGAAGTGCTTGAAAAGCAAAAATATCCCGTCCGGCGTTATACCCCGGAAGGAGAAATTATTAAGCCTTATGATATAACTTCCTGGTCATTACCATTACATAGGGGTGTGAAAAGCTATGAAATCAATAAATTTCATGCTAGTCTGGAAAATTCTTTAGATAAAATTGAAGGGGTATATACCCTGGCAGACAATAGTCCTGGAGAGAATATAGAAGCTATTGTGTTGCCTTTCGAGAATAATGAAAGTTATAAGCTGGCTTTTAAAGCTATGGACAAGGGTATGAACGTTATGGTTAAGAAGCAGAAGGTTAAAGGGGAAAATAAAACAGCTCCCACAGGTGGTTTCATTATTGATAACTTTAGCAGCACCCAGCTCAATTCTTTACTAAGCGATGCTACTGTTGAACCTGTATTTCTGGGACAAAACAAATTCCAGGACTTGGAAAAACTGGAATTACCTAAAACAGGACTTATTGAGACTTACATGCATGATATGGATGCCGGGTGGACTCGATATCTTTTTGATTCATATCACATCCCTTATGAAGTAATACGTCCGGGTGAAATAACAGAAAAAAACCTAAATGATTACGATTTATTGATATTCCCAAATTCCCGTAAATCAGTTTTATTGCAAGGTCATTATGAGAGGGATGGTCAATATCGTATGAGTAATTATCCGCCTGAATTTACAAAAGGAATGGAAAAAGAAGGCTTGCAGAAAGTTTTTCAATATATTAATGAAGGAGGAAAGGTAATTTCATGGGGGAATTCTACGGAATTATTTATGGGGAAACAGAATATTCCAGGAGAAGAAGGAACAAAAGAAGAGTTTCAATTGCCAGTTTCTAATGTAGCAGAGAAGTATAATAAGGAGGGATTATTTATCCCTGGTTCCCTTGTTAGTCTGGAATTAAGGAATGATATGGACTTCACCCTTGGTATGCCAGAGAAATCAGCTGCCTTTCACAGGGATAATCCAATACTGAGCACCAAATTACCAATTTTTGATATGGACAGAAGAGTAATTGGCCGATTTGCCGATGATAAAACATTGCTGAGTGGATATGCGGAAGAGATTGATAAGATACAGGGAGAACCTGCTATTGTCTGGTTGAAGAAAGGTGGTGGAGAAATGCTATTGTTCTCTTATTCTCCTCAGTTCAGAGGTTCTACAGCTCAAAATTATAAATTAATATTTAATGCTTTGCTATTCTCAAATTTAAAATGATATAGAGGTTATTTATTCGGGTAGTTAAAAATTTAAATTAAATTTGTCTACCTTAAAAATCATTTTAATGGAAGAAAGGTTACGTACTATCAGGTACGCTTCACGAATAGGGCTCTTTGGGAATATTGTTCTGGCGACTGCTAAAATTTTTGTTGGTTTTGTTTCAGGAAGTTTTGCGGTTATCAGTGATGGGCTGGATTCAGCCTCAGATGTTCTCACTTTTTCGGTTTCTTTGTTTGCTACCCGGGTCATGAAAAGACCACCAGATTATAAATTTCCTTATGGGTATCAAAGAGCTGAAGCAGTTGCAACAAAAGTGCTTAGTTTTATTATTTTTTTTGTAGGTGCGCAGCTTTTTTATTCTTCCCTGGAACGTATAATCACGGGAGACCCTCATTCCTTTCCCTCTCTTATAGCAATTTACGTTACCATTTTTTCAATTTTTTCTAAGGCTGCTCTAGCTTGGTATCAGTTGCAAAAAGGCAAAAAAGTTGAAAGTCCTATTTTAAAGGCAAATGGTAAAAATATGAGAAATGATATTTTAATTTCTCTTTCCGTTTTGCTTGGTCTGTTTTTTACTTACCAACTACATCTTCCAATCTTAGATTTGATAACAGCCCTTGGTATTAGTTTATGGATAATGAAAGAGGCATTTATGATTTTTATGGAATCTAATTTAGAACTAATGGATGGAGTTGAAGATACTAGTTTATATTATAAGATTTTTGATGCTGTTGAAGAAGTAGAGGGAGCCTATAATCCGCACCGTGTAAGATTGAGAAAACATGCCACACAGTATGTCATTGCATTGGATATCGAGGTGCAGGCAGATATTAAAATCTCTGAAGCCCACCAAATCGCAAAGAAGGTAGAAAAGAATATAAGAGAAAATGTATGTAATACATATGATGTAATGGTGCATACAGAACCTTTAGGCAATCAGGAAAGAGAACAATTTGGGTTGTCGAGGGAAAAAATGGACAACGGAGAATTTAATCATAAACCTTAAAGATGACAGCAAAAAGAAAAGGGAGATGTTTTTAAAGACATCTCCCTTTTTTGAATTGTATACGATTTTAGTAAAACCTGTATCTTCTGTCTTTGATGTCTGCTGCTTCTTTAAGAGCCTCATAAGCTTCCTCTGTAGCTAATTCCTGAAGTCTTTGAAGTTGTTCTTTACGAATCCTTTCTGAAGATTGTGTGGTTTCTTCTAGATCAATTACTTCTACCAGAAAAACGCCGTTATTCCCTTTGATGGGGGTTGAAATAGTATTGGGTTCAAGAGACACGGAAGCTGAAACAACTCTTGGTTCTGAACCTGCACCCCTGAGTTGATAAGAATTGTAATTTATGTTATTTGCTTGTTGCAACTCTATCGAAGCATTCTGCGCATAATTTTGCAGTGAATTAATATTCTTTAAATCATCACTAATATCCTCAATAATTTTATCAGCTTTCTTTTGCTCTCGTACCTTTGATTCAATATCGTCCCGAACTCTTTCAAACTCTGCATAGCCTTCTTTTCTGACATCTGTAACAAAAGCTATAACAAATTTATCATCTATTTCAAAAACTGGATCATTCTCTGATTTAATCATTTCTTCTTTTTTAGTATCAAAAGCACTTCTGATTAAAGGTCTTGCATCTGATAATCCCGGAATTTCTTTTGCCTCAATTTGTACATTGCTTGCTACTCGTTTGGTAATATCCTTTTCCTCAATGGAAGAAATAAATTCATCATATGTATTATTTTCTCCTGCAAATTTGCTTGCTTTTGAATATACCTGCTGGTAAGTTTTTGAGCTTGGCTCTAGATTTCGAGCTAAAATCCCCACTTGTACTTTGGATGTTAAACGGCCTTTCTCTACAACTTCAATTATATGGAAACCCTCCTGACCCTGAACGATTTTTATCTCCCCAACATCGCTTAAAAATGCAGTGTCTAAAACAGCTTCAGAATAATCATTTTTGCTGAGCCAACCCAGATTACCTCCTTCACCGGCTGTAGATTGATCGTCAGAATATTGCTGTGCAATATTGGCAAAATCAGCACCTTCTTTTAGAACCTGTGCTAGGCTGTCAGCACGATTCCGGGCCTCTTGCACACCAGCCTGTGATCTAGTGGGCTGGATCATCACATGTCTTAATTTAATTGAGTCGGGTAATTGTTTTTTATCAATTAGCTTGGCTAACTTATACGTTTCATTTTCAAGGTAGGGGCCATAAATATCTCCGATATCTGCATTGAATATAAAGTCTGCTATAGAGTCAGATAATTCCTCTTTTTTATAATATGTCCTATCAAAAGAAATATCACTATTTAGATTTATGAATTCTTCGTCTCTCTCTGTTTCCTGGTAATCACTTTTCATATCTTCAATCCATCTAAGGATTTCATTTATATCTTCCTCAGTTGGTTCTATATTGAATGTCACATATTCAATATCTCTTGAAGATGATTGCTTGTAATTTTCTTTATGTTTATTATAGTAATCTTTAAGTTCAGACTCATCAATATCAACATCATTGTCTTCAACTTCATTGTAAGGATGCATCACGTATTGCAAATCGATATTTTTTGAGTTTAATTCTGCAAGTCGTTCAGATTTGCTGGAAGTAACATTAATACCTTGTGCTACTAAAGTGTTAAATTTATTAAACTTCCTTTCGTTAGTCATTTGTTCTTCAAGGAAAAGCCAGTAAGCTTTCCTTTGTCCACTGGGGTCTTGATTATATGATTTTAAAAATTGGACAATTGCCATTTTATTCACCTCGCCTGTTTCCGGGTCTGAGAATATTCTTTGAATCATTGGATGAACATTTTCTCCCTGTACCATGTCCCAAAGTTCTTCCGAGCTAACGTTAATTCCAAGGTCCTCATACACATCCTGCATTACATAATCTCTTGTAAGCATTTCCCATACTTGTTCCCTGATTTCTTCTCTTTTTTCATTGTCCAATGAACTTTCTCCCTGGGAAAATTTGTTGATTTCTATTAATTTGTCTACTTCTTGCTGAAACATCTGGTAAGGAATTTCTTTTCCTTTTACTTCAGCAATTACATTTTGGTTTTGTTGAAAAGCCATTCCTCCTTGGGAAAATAAGTCACCTAAAATAAATGCCAAAAGAGCTAATCCAATAACAACAGAAATTAAAATACCAGCTCTGTTTCTTATTTTTTCTAATGTCGCCATTGATAATGTTTTTTATATGATGGTTATTCTTAAAAATTCAAGCTACGAAGATAGAAATTTTAAATTGTTTTAGATGTATCTTCAAAGTAATTGTTTGGGATAAATCATTTTGATTTTATATTTTTTCTTATGTGCTTGCGCAAAGCATACATTGCAAAAGATATTGCGGCAAGTAGGAAAAATATAAGGCTTTGTGAGAGAAAGTTATTTATAGCTTTTTGTATCCCTAATATGAAACATGCTACTGCGAGAATAATCCAGACTACTTCCAGAAAATGTATTGGTTGTTTTTTACTCATTTTATATTATTTAAGGGGTGTCATCTTCCTCATCAATTGTAAGTGAACCTGTGGTTTCCTTTATTTTCCAATTCGTAAAATTTTGATTGGATTCAAATCCCTTCCCATGAATTACGCCATCTTTTGTTGTTATTTTGACATACCTGTCTGTATATATTATGCTTTCATTTTGGTCCCAGAGAAGGTACTCCGTATTAAGTGTATCTCCTTGATTATTAATAGCAACTACATTATTTTTAGCTTCCCATATTTGGCTGGATTCGTGGTAAACTGCGTAATTGGCTGAAATTTGAGATTCAACAGTCAGTGTTGTATCATAAAATTCAGCGAGCATGCCTTCAGGGAATTCTATCTGAGAAGATTTTGAATTTTGGTAATGATCAATTACCGGTGCCTGAACTCTTAACTCCATTAATCCATTTTTACTATAAATGATTTCAGACTCGTTAAGAGATTGATCAGGGAATCTTTCCTCTTCGGTAAGAATTTTAATTTTTTCAATATTGTCTTTTTGACAAGAAGATATTAATAATACAATAATCCCACTTAAGATAAGTGAGATTATTGTATTGAAATTTTTTTTATGTTTAGTCAGATGCTCTAACTGTTGTTTCTTCATTTATCCAGCAGCCTACTGTGTATGTATCACCAATATCATAATTCTGGAAGAAAATGTCTTCTTTAGATGGGAATCGTGGGGCATATGAGTCAATATATCCATTTGCGTCCTCTTCTAACTCTTCGTCTACTTCTTTAGCCTTTTCAAATTGATCAACAGCAGCCCAATATACGGTTGCTTTTTTAAATTCGTCTCCGTCCGCACATTCATCGGCTGAATTAGCATACATTCTTCCAATTAGAATGTATGGTTTGCCATTATCCGGATCTGCTTCTGTTGCTTGACGGGCATAATCCCTTGCTTGTTTTTTATCCTCTAGTTTTGAATAATTTAATTCGGCCAATTCCATTAAATAGGAAGCCTTTTCTTCTTCATTCTTCTGCAGCTCGATTGCTTGTTTGTAATATTTAACCGATTCCTCATATTGTTCTTTTTCATAGAATAATCGTGCCAAATGATGAGCAGATTCAGCAGATGGGTCAATTTCATTTAATTGTACAGTAACATCCGCATAAAAATCATCATCTGTACAGTCTTGTTCTTCTAAAAAGTCAATTATACGTTTTAGTAATTTTTCATCTTCTGGATTTTTTTCAAAACGGGGCTTGTAAAGGTCTGTTAAGTTTTCGCACGTAGCAGCTCCACTCTTTTCAAAAATATCATTAATTGCTTCATGCGCCTTTTTTAGGCTGCTATTATCTGGTTTATCTTCTAGTCCTTTATCTAAAATATCTAAACAAGTTGCATAATTATCTACAACCTGCCCGCCTTCAATTTCTTCATTGCTGTATAGAGTGCGTGTTGTGTTCATAAATGTTACCACCACACCGGGACTTGCATTGTTTTCCTCTAATTCAATTGCTTTTTTGAGGTATTCATACCCCCGTTTAAAGTTATCAACGGTTTTTTCTGAATATCTAACAAAACGTACACCTTTCTTTCCTGTCACATATCCTTTTTCGTCAAAATACTCTATGCGCTTATCATATAAGTTCATCAAGCTGTCTATTAGTTCAGCTTTTGCTTCCTCATCTTCAGTATCTTCAATGGAAGCTCTTATCATTTTTTCCCCATGTATATATATGTTTTTAGTAGCCTTGGGACATTCATTATACACGATTTTCCAATATTCATCTGCATCTTGATAGTTTTCCTGCTTGTAATACTCTCTATACAGTGATAAGTTCCTTATACATCTGATGCTATCTTCTCCGGACCCAAAACGGGTTCCTGTTTCGGCCCCTGTTTGAGCATTCACATTTGAAAGGCCGCTAATCGCGATGAACAATACTAGAATTGATTTTACTATTGCTTTCATGTTTTTTGAGTTTTTAGTTACTGATATTTTCTTTGACGGAACCAAATATCGTAAAAAGTGATTCCAAAGTTTATATTTGCATAATTTGATTCTACTAAATTATTATCTACGGTACCTTTTTTCCCGAGTTCTACTGCTATGTTAAATTTCGTTCTTTGTTGTTTAACTGGTAAACCTAATCCAAAAGTTATGCCAAAATTGTTTATAGCATTATTTTCAATATTGAGGTATCCACTTCTGTAAAATCCTCCGACCCGGTAATTGATTCTTCTTAAATAACTTCTTGTTGCCTCTTTATCCGGTGTATATTCCAGTCCTGTTTGTATTGAATAACTGTCCTGGATATTGCTTATATCTTTTAGATTAGACCATTCTGTAAAACTAAAATCAGCTCCCCACGTTAGTTTTTCACTTGTAAGAGCTATTCCAAGTGCATAAGTGGAAGGGAAATTGTATTTTTTGGAATATGCGTAACTCAGCGTATCAATTGTGTTAGTGGACATTTGACTTTCAGAATAATCAAAATTCAGAGAATGTTCGTAAGAGCCTCCAATAGTTATCTTTGTGTTAGCATTTAGATTGTTTGTGTATTGAAATCCAAGATTTATTTGAGATGCTCTTACAATTTTTTCATTTTCTTTAATAAAATTGTTAGGTTCTATTTGGGCGCTATCTGTTTCCCATACAATTATACTGTTATAATTTAATGTTCCAAATAAGTAGGAGTAATTTAAGCCAATAGATAAATTATCATGCAATTGGAATGCACTTCCAATGTAAAATTTTCTTAATCCTCCTGTCCCCTGGAAATAGTTGTGCCTTAAGCCATCGTCATAAGTCTCTTTTGTTACCAGGTCATAACCAACATTGGTATAAGGTACTATTCCAGAGCTTGCTTTCCACCAGTTGGTTATGGGGAATCCAATGGCGAGATAATCAAAACCTGCAGTTTTTTTATTAATTGTAACCTCGTCTGTTTGCATGGAATTATACCCACCTTTTAATCCAGCATCGAAAATAAATGAATTGGTGTCTTGAACTGTATATGATGCAGGATTCTGATAGTTTACCTGGTTGGGTATTCTTACTGCAGTATTCGTGCCACCCATTCCTTTATGGATAGTAAAACTGTGATTGACCATTTCTCCAAATCCGTACCTGGAGTAAGGTGAAAATGTATTCTTCTGACCTAGAGAAAATGAAATGGTTGTTACTAAAAAAACGTTGATTAATATAAAAGTTTTAATCCTCATAAATATTGTATTTCAAGATCTTGTTTAATCCAATTAGTATTAAGTTCGATTCCACAAAGATGGTATAATTTAATTTATTATCAAAGAAATTGGAATCACCACCTGTAAGAATTGTCTTTAGTTCATCATATGAGCCCTGAAGAGTTTTAATGTATGAATTCAATTCAAAAATTATCCCGTTTGACATTCCGGCATGAATTGCCTCTTGGGTTGTCTGCCCCAGGAGGATTTTATTTTCTTTTGGTTGCAACAGGGGTAATTTTCTTGTGAATTGGTGTAGTGCATTGTAACGCATTTTTAATCCTGGTGTAATATTACCTCCAATATATTCTCCTTTGTTGTTTATAAGATCAATTGTTATTGCTGAACCCATATCGATGTACAAAACGTTATCGTCAGGAAAAATAGTATTCGCTCCAACAGCACCGGCTATTCTGTCTTTCCCTAATGTCTCCGGGGTTTTGTATAGATTACGGATTGGGAGTTTTGTGGTTTCATTCAGTTCAATTATCTTTTTGAAAAATTTTTTCAGCCTTGAGAATTTGTGAAATGAATTTTCCCTTACGGAGGAAATAATTATGTTTTCTACTGAATAATGAAGTGCAAAGTTTGTTAACCTGTTGAAGTGTATATCTTTAAACTTGACTACCTTAAACAGTTTATTGTTTTTAAATAGGCCTGCTTTAATTAATGAATTCCCAATATCAACTGCTAACTCCATATCTTTCAATATTCTGTGCAAATTTATGAATTTTCTTTTATTTTATTTAATACTTCATATGCCTGTGCTATATTTTTTATTTTTTTAACAGTTAATGTTAATTTTTTTTCTTCTTTAACTTTAAATGATGATGGATGTTTTTGAACATATTGTAATATGTTTATAAAACGGGATGTTTGGTAATAATTAGAATTTTTGTCGGATATAAAATGCAATACCATAATGTTGTTTTTCAGAATAATTTTTTCAAATCCTAACTCTAAAGCCAACCACCTCAATCTCACGACATTAAGAAGCTCCTGGGTGGGTTGTGGAATGGGGCCAAAGCGGTCAATTAATTTTCTTTCAAAGTGTTTTAGGTTTTCTGAGTCTTTAATATTATCGAGCTCCCTGTATAAGTTAATTCTTTCGGAAATGTTTGCAATATAATCATCCGGGAATAATATTTGCAGGTCTGTATCAATCTGGCAATCAGTAATAAATGTTTGTTCTTTTCTTGGCTTTTCCGGAGTTGTTTTTTCGCTCTCTTTGAATAATTCTTTAAAATCCTCTTGTTTAAGTTCTTGCAGGGCTTCGTTTAATATTCTCTGGTATGTTTCAAAGCCAATATCTGCAATAAATCCGCTTTGTTCTTTTCCCAGAAGATTTCCTGCTCCTCTTATGTCTAAATCTTGCATAGAAATATTAAAGCCACTTCCCAACTCAGAGAATTCTTCTATAGCTTTCAGCCGCCTCCTGGCTTCGCTTGACACTGCTGTTAGAGGAGGAGCCAGCAAATAACAAAAAGCTTTTTTATTGGACCTACCTACTCTGCCTCTGAGCTGGTGCAAATCACTTAAACCATAATTTTGAGCTTCATTAATGATCATTGTATTTGCGTTGGGTATATCAAGGCCTGATTCGATTATTGTTGTTGATATTAATACATCGTATTCATAGTTAATGAAATCCAGCATTATATTTTCCAGTTTTGCTCCGTCCATTTGTCCATGAGCCACAGCAGTCCGCACTTCCGGGCATATTCTGTTTATTAATTTTTCAACTTCATATATGTTCTGTATTCTGTTATTTATAAAAAAGATTTGACCATTTCTTTCAAATTCATATTGAATTGCTTCTTTTATAATATCTTCATTAAAAGTGTGAACTTCTGTTATGATTGGATACCTGTTAGGCGGGGGTGTATTAATAATCGAAAGGTCTCTGGCACCCATTAGTGAGAATTGTAAAGTTCGGGGTATTGGCGTTGCTGTTAGCGTCAAAGTGTCAACATTTAGTTTTAATTTTTTTAGCTTTTCTTTTACAGCGACGCCGAATTTTTGCTCCTCATCGATTACCAATAACCCTAAATCTTTAAAGTTGATGTCTTTTCCTATTAGGCGATGTGTGCCAATTAAGATATCGATTTTGCCTTTATCCAATTTTTGTTTAACTTCATTTTGTTTTTTTGTAGATCGCAGACGACTGATATACTCGACATTGCAGGGGAAATTTTTTAGTCGTTCTGAAAATGTTTGAAAATGTTGCAAAGCTAATATAGTAGTGGGAACTAGAACAGCCACCTGTTTGCTGTCTGCCACGGCTTTAAATGCTGCCCGGATCGCTACTTCAGTTTTGCCAAACCCAACATCTCCGCAAACAAGCCTGTCCATTGGAGTATCTTGTTCCATATCTGATTTAACTGCCTTAGTTGCATTTATTTGGTCCCTGGTATCTTCATAAATAAATGATGATTCTAATTCATGCTGAAGGTATGTGTCATGGCTAAATACAAAACCTTTTTCTTCTTTTCGTTTGGCATATAGCAGGATTAATTCCTTCGCAATATCTTTTATTTTGCTTTTTGTCTTGTTTTTAAGATTTTTCCATGCTGCTGAGCCTAATTTATAAATTTTTGGAGGTTCTGAGTCTTTACTTTTGTATTTTGATATTTTATGAAGTGAATGAATATTGACATAGAGAATGTCATTGTCTTTGTATATCAGTCGGATAGCCTCCTGCATTTTACCATTGACTTCAATTTTTTCTAACCCTCCAAATTGTCCTATACCATGATCCACATGCACTACATAATCTCCCGGATGAAGATTATTCAGCTCTTCAATGTTGAGTTGTTCTTTTTTAGAGAACCCTGATTTTATATGAAATTTATGATATCTGCCAAAAATCTGGTGGTCGGTATAACAGCATACAGATAGCTCGTGATCAATAAATCCTTCATGCAGGGTTTTATTCACGGGTGTAAACTCAATTGACTCATCAATATCCTGGAATATTGCTTTTAATCGGTCAATTTGCTTTTCATTATCGGAGAGAATATAATTTGTATAACCTTTTTCCTGGTTTCCTTTTAAATTTTCAGATAACAGGTTGAAATTTTTGTTGAATGATGGAGGAGGGGAACTGCTTAATTCAATGGTCTCATTGCTGAGGTAGTTTTGATTCCCAAATTCGATTATCTTTTTAGCTTTTACCTGTTGTTCAAATGAATGCTGAGAAATAATACGTTTCTCGATTTCCTGACCAGGATTATTTTCTATGGTTTTTTCAAATAAATCTCTTACCCTTTGAGAAATGTAGGAAAAGTCACTGATCCAGATAAGTGTGCCTGGGTTAATAAATTCAAATATAGATTGCCATTGATAAGCTCCTTGGTTTTCTGGGTTTTGGAGTTTTGGCTGAATCATAGCTTCTTGTATGGTATTGATTGACAGCTGATTCTCCACGTCAAACTTCCTTATTGATTCAACTTCTTCTCCAAAAAAATCTATTCTATAGGGGTGGTCATCTGAAAAACTGAATATATCAATAATACTTCCCCTAATTGAGAATTGTCCGGGTTCATATACGAAATCTACCTGTTCGAATCCGTATTCGAAAAGGACGTCATTTAGAAAGTCTGTAGAAATTTTTTCTCCCTGCTTAATTTGTAAAGTTTGTTTTGCGATGTCAGTTTTTGAAATCACTTTCTCAAAGATTGCTTCGGGATAAGTGACTATAACGCACTTTTCATTATTTCTGACAGCATTTAGAACTTCTGTGCGCAGTATGATGTTTGTTGGATCTTCCTGACTGAATTGAATTGACCGTTTGTATGAGGAAGAAAGGAAATATACCTTTTCGTTTGGTAATAAATTGTTAGCATCATTGTAAAAATATGCGGCTTCTTCCTTGTCACTGAGTATCAGGAGATGTGCCTTATCTGTGTTTTTTACTGTTCCCGCCAGAAATAATGCATCAAGTGAGCCGATAAGGCCTTTAATATGCAATGCACATGCATCTTTAATTTTATCTGCAAATTTCCTGACCCGCGGATGTCTTTCGTATTTCTCAGTTAGTTTCAGTATCTCCAATTGCCGCCAATTTTGGAAACAACTCAATATTTTAAATGGTTTCCTTTTTACAAAATTAATTTATATCGCCCCGACTTCAAGTCAGGTAAAGGTTTAATGTTTGTTAAGCGTTATAACTTATTTGTTTGGAACAAAGATAAGATATTAACGAAACATCTTATTGATTATTATTCAGGAAATATTCAGCTCTCTCAACCATATTTTTCGACCCGGTAAAAAATGGAACCCGTTGATGAAGATTGTTTGGGACGATATCCAAAATTCTTTCTTTTCCATTGGATGCTTTTCCACTTGCTTGTTCAGCTACAAATGCAATAGGATTACATTCATAAAGCAATCTTAGTTTTCCATCCGGTGCCTTTTGGGTTGGCGGATATATGAATACGCCCCCTTTTAACAGGTTGCGGTGAAAATCGGCAACTAGCGAACCAATATATCGTGATTTTTTCGGCCGGTTTGTTTCTTTATGTTTTGCTTTGCAGTAATCTACATATTTTTTTACACCTTCTGGGAATTCAACATAATTCCCTTCATTAATTGAATAGATATTCCCTGTTTCTGGAGTTTTGATGTTTGGATGTGATAGACAGAATTCCCCAATAGCCCCATCCAGAGTGAAGCCATTAACACCTCTTCCTGTAGTGTATACCAACATGGTTGAAGAACCATAAATAACATAACCTGCAGCTATTTGCTTATTGCCGGGTTGTAGAAAATCTCTTTCTTCAGCTTTTTCTCCCCTGGGGGATAGCCTTTTGTATATCGAAAATATGGTCCCGATGGATACATTAACATCAATATTGGATGAACCGTCCAGTGGATCCATACAAACGATGTACTTCCCGTCATTGGCCAAATCATCATCAAATGTTATGATTTCCTGGTTTTCTTCTGTAGCTATACCACAACATTCGCCACTATCTTTAAGAGCAGTGATAAATTGCATGTCGGCAAATACGTCAAGTTTTTGCTGTACTTCTCCCTGGATATTTTGATTGCCTGCGGTTCCGAGGACGTCTACTAAGCCTGCCTTGTTGACTTTCTTGTTGACTATTTTTGCAGCGATTCCTATATGGTGGAGCAGCCTCGATAACTCCCCTTTAGCATAAGGAATATTGGCTTGTCTCCTAATAATGAATTCATTAAGAGTAGTGATTCTGTAATTTCTCATAATGTTTTATTCTTTTTCTGGAGTGCGTTACAAAATTACATTTAAATTTACGTTTTATTAATAATTAATGAAAAATTTATGGGTTTTATCTTTGATTTTTTTAAGAATTATGGAAATTTGTGCCGTCTGATGTATTATTGAGACTAATTTATAACTTTTTTGTTTTTAGATGTTATTGTAATATTTAAATTAAGATAGAATTAGAAGCAGCACTAAGTATTGCAGAGAAAAATAAATTATAGACAAAACATATTAATCAGGAAATTATGATTGTGCATAAATTTGGTGGTGGAGCTGTTAAAAACGCTTCAGGAGTGGAGAACATTTATGAAATTCTTAAAAACAGGGAGGAACAAAAGGTTGTTGTTTTATCAGCTTTTGGAAAGACTACCAATAAATTGGAACTTGTGAGTGATGCAATTTTTTATAGGAATAATAAAAAATTGGCTGAATTAGCGGAAGAGATTCGTGAATATCATGTGGAGATTATAAATGCTATTTTACCCCCTGATAATAAAATACATAAAGAAATTAAGGATATCTTACAAAAGATACACAAAATTGCAACAGTTGAGCATAACAATTATGATTTTCTTTATGATCAAGTAGTTTGCCTCGGAGAGATACTTTCGACTAAAATTGTTGGTGCTTATCTGGAATATAAAGGTTTTAAAATAAGGTGGATAGATATTCGTAATTGTTTGATTACAGATAATTTATTCAGAGAAGCTAATGTTAATTTGGAGATCACGACACCTGCTGTAAAAAAACAATTTTTAAGCAACACGGATGAGTTAATACTGACCCAGGGATTTTTAGGTGGAACAGAAGAAGGATATAGTACTACCCTGGGGCGGGAAGGTTCTGATTACACTGCGGCTTTGTTGGCTAATATCCTGGATGCACGGGAAACTATTGTTTGGAAAGATGTTCCCGGCATTTTGAATGCTGACCCACGTTATTTCGATAATACTGAAAAAATTGATGAGATTACTTACCATGAGGCAATAGAGTTGGCTTATTATGGGGCTAAAATAATCCATCCGAAGACCATTAAACCATTGCAAAACA
Source organism: Bacteroidales bacterium (assembly GCA_046545795.1). Classification (GTDB taxonomy): domain Bacteria; phylum Bacteroidota; class Bacteroidia; order Bacteroidales; family UBA12077; genus JAGXLC01. The sequence goes on from JBKGZD010000028.1 coordinate 15,617, forward strand.
AATCTATACCCTTGTTTGTTAAAAGTTTTGTTGAGCCAGATAGTAGGGGAACAAAAATATCAGACATTAGTAATTTTACTCACGGTGTGCCTGTTTACATAAAAAAGGAGAACCAGATGTTGTTATCTATTGTTCCCAGGGATATGTCATTTGTTTTTGAGGAAAGACTAAGTAAAATATATAAACTGCTGGCATATCATCGCATTAAGGTAAATCTGACACAGAATTCTGCAATTAATTTTACTGTTTCTATTGATGAACAAAACCTGCATATTCCTGAGTTTATAGAGGAATTGAAAAAAGAATTTAAGGTCTTATACAATAAAGGCCTGGAACTTATAACAATAAGGCATTATAACGAGAAAGCAATAAACAAAATAATTAAGGGCAGAAGTGTTCTTGTGGAGCAACGTAGCAGGCATACTGCCCAGTTTCTTCTGGAAAAATAAATTTTATATATAGTTTGCAATAATCTTGTTTGCAATAATTTCAGAAAGCTTTCGGTTAGATTCTTCTGTCCATCCGGCAACATGAGGTGTTAATATAACATTATCCAAACTCGTAAGTTCTTTAAAATAGCTTGGGAATTCTTCTTTGTTATTGATTTCTTCAAAAGTTGATTTTTCTATCTCTAAGACGTCGAGTGCAGCACCAAGAACTTTACCGTTTTTTAAATTTTTAGTTAAATCTTTTGTATTAATGATTTTTCCCCTTGCAGTATTAACAATGTATATGGGTTTCCTGAATGAGTTGATGAATTTATGATTTACCATATAATGGGTTTCAGGTGTTAATGGGACATGAATGCTCAGAATATCAGTTTCATCGAAGAGTTGTTGCAGGGTAACCTCCTTGGTAAAGTGGTTGGAAAAGTTAAATTTATATTTATCATAGCTTATAATATTACAGCCTAAGCCACTTAATTTCTCTGCAAATGCACTACCCATATTCCCGTAACCAATAATCCCAACCGTCCTGTTTTTAAGCTCTACTCCCCTGTTTCCTTCTCTGTCCCATATACCTTTTTTTACTTCACTGTTTGCTTTGCATATATTATTCATAATAGATAACAGCATTCCAACAGCCTGTTCCCCCACGGCATCTCTGTTTCCTTCCGGTGAATTAAAGCAGATTATACCCTGGGTTTTTGCATATTTAATATCAATATTTTCCATTCCAGCACCAACTCTGGCTATGAATTTCAACCTGCTTCCTTTGTCTATTAGTTTTGGTCCAATTTTCAGCTTGCTTCTTAAGATCAAACCGGAATACTGGTGGATAATGTTCTCAATTTCATTTTCATCAATATGTGGTATATAATCAACTGAAAAACCCGTGTCTCTGAGTTTTTTTATTAGAATTTCATGAACAGTATCTATAATTAATATGTTCATTGAGTTAGCATTTGAGTGTTTTTTGTAGATTGTTTATTGTTTCTTTTGTTGAAATGGTGTGTCCAGATATACTTTAAATGCCGGCTTGTACCCTCTGAAAGTGCTGTCTTCTCTGTAAACTTCATAAGATAGCATTATCGACTTTACAGCCTTCACCATTCTTAGATTATTAGCGTCAAAATTCCATGTTTCTTCGAATTGTATTTTGCCAATTTTGTCACGGCTAAATTCTTTTTTTCGCTCCAGCTTCTTTATGTCCTTTACAGATAATTTTTCCCCTGTAAAATAATCATAAGGTTGGAGTTCTTTCTCATAAACTGCCTCGAACACCCTGTCTATAACCATCTGTTTATCAAGGTTTTTTAACCATTTCTTTTGCCAGGTATCCGTTGTATCCCTGTTTTTTATAACAACACCGTAGCTGATTGAATCGGCAATAATTTCATAACTTCTTTCAAGGGTATCTTTAGGTGCTTTGTGCCGGGGAGTTTTATTATTCTGGCATGATATAAAAGTCATGTGTGAAATTATGCCGAGTATGATTATGTATTTAAAGTATCGCATTTTTTGCTGATTTTTTTTTGAATTATCTGTCAAATTCAAGTTTTTGTGCAGCTTTTATGTTATTTATTTTTCCATTCTCGAATACAAGTATTCCATTAACAAATGTATGTGTAATAGATGACTTAAAGGTGTAATTTTCCATTGGGGACCATTTACATTTATATAGAAGATTATTCTGGTCTACCTTGTAAGATTTATGAAGTTCTACCAGAACAAGGTCAGCGTAATATCCTTTTTTTATATATCCCCGTTTTCGGACATTAAATATATCAGCAGGGGCATGACACATCTTATCTACTATTTCCGTGAGTGATAGTATATTATTGTAATAGAATTCCAACATTGCCTGTAAAGAATGTTGAATCATTGGTCCTCCTGAGGGGGCCTGTGTGTAAGGTTGAGATTTTTCTTTCAGTGTATGCGGGGCATGGTCAGTGCCTATAAGGTCGATTTGGTTTTCTTTCAGCCCCATTAAAAGACTTACTCTGTCTTTTTCGCTTTTAATTGCCGGGTTCCATTTTATCCTAGTCCCATAGGTATTGTAATCTTTATCATTAAACCATAAATGATGTATACATGCTTCGCTGGTAATTTTTTTGTCTTTTCTGTTAATTTGAGAATTGAAGAGGTTTAGCTCTTTTTCTGTGCTAAGGTGTAATATATGAAACTTCGAACCATATTTTTCCGCAAGTTCTATGGCGGAACTTGAACTTTTATAGCATGCTTCTTCACTTCTTATTTTCGGATGATAGTCAATAGGTATGTTATGGCCATATAAACTGGTATAATGGGCAAGATTATTTTTTATTATAGTTTCGTCCTCACAATGAGCTGCAATAGGCAAGGGGCTTTCCCTGAAAAGATTTGCAAGAGTTTCTTTATTATTCAAAAGCATATTCCCAGTAGAAGATCCCAGGAATGCTTTCACACCACATATTTCTGAAGGGTTTGATTTTACTATTTCTTCTATATTTTCATTAGTAGCACCCAAATAAAATGAATAATTTGCAAATGAATTTTCCTTTGCAAGGGCAAATTTTTCTTCCAGTCTTACATGATTTATTGTTTGTGGAACAGTATTTGGCATCTCCATAAAGGAAGTTACTCCTCCTGCAATTGCCGCAATTGATTCGGTATATATGGTACCTTTAGTTTCCAAGCCTGGTTGTCTGAAATGTACATGATCATCAATAATACCAGGAATTAAGATTTTGCCTGAAGCATCAATTACCTCTGATTGATTTATGATTTCTTCAGGAACTGTATTAACTCCAGGGTAAATTTCTTCAATAAGCCCGTTTTTTATGAGTACTGACCCCTTGTTTGTTTTATTTTCATTGACTATTATGGTATTTAGTATCAGGGCGCTTTTCATATGGTTATTTTTAATTTTTTATAGGTCATATGGAATTTATCATGGATGTTTCATATGGGTATTGTAATTTTTTGTAAGTATGAACTTTATGTTTCCTTTTTTTCATATTTCCTGGTCAGACTTCGCAATTTCATGCCAATAACTCCCCATAACGCTTCATTAAATATCCCACCACTCATTTTTGAGGTTCCTACTTGCCTATTTGTAAATATAATAGGTATCTCTTTCAAAGTAAACCCATGTTTCCAGCTGGAAAATTTCATCTCTATCTGGAATGCATATCCTTTAAATTTGATCCTGTCAAGCTCTATTGTCTCCAGTACTTTTCTCCTGTAACATTTGAAACCAGCAGTAGCATCATTAATTTTCATTCCGGTAATAAATGCAACGTATTTTGATGCAAAATAAGAGAGCATTATTCTTCCAATTGGCCAATTTACCACATTAGCCCCATTTTTATATCTCGAACCAATTGCAACATCTGCATTGTCTTTTACACAAGCATCATATAATCTCGGTAAATCATTGGGGTCATGAGAGAAATCTGCATCCATCTCAAAAATATAATCATAATCGCGCTCTAAAGCCCACTTAAAGCCATCAATGTAGGCGGTGCCTAATCCTAGCTTGCCTTCTCTTTCTATTAAGAACAAACGATCCGGATATTTTTTTTGCAGTGATTTTATAATATCCGCTGTGCCATCAGGTGAATTATCGTCTACAATAAGTATGTCAAAAGTAACTTGCAGATGAAATATTTCTTTAATTAAGCGATCTATATTTCCTTTTTCATTGTAAGTAGGGATTATTACAAGATTTTTATTCATAGTGGAGTTTGTTAAATTGATTCGATATAATATGAATATGGTTGCTAAATTAATTAATTATTTTAGGATTCTTAAGATACAAGAAGAGTTTTCTTGATTTTTTGTTTTGTATTATTTTGTTTTTCAAATAGATGTAAAAAAAAATAAAAAAATATTCCAAAATAGTTGGTGAATTAAAATTGTGCTGTATATTTGCATCCCGCAAATGAGATATGTTCTTTTTAAGATTTGATAAAAACTGAGATTTGAGCTAATTTTTTTGATAACAGTTATTTGTACTTTTAAATACTTAAATCAAGAAAAAAGTTAAAAAAACTCTCGAAAAAGTTTTGAAATAAGAATTTCTGTTTTTATCTTTGCAATCCCTTTTGAGGAAAAGATGAACACAACGTTCTTTTTAGAATATTAAAGTTCTTTGAAATGTTGAGATAGCGTTTGAGGCGGAGAAGACTTCGTCAAGATAAACAAGAGCACAGGCATTAAATGATTTGTTATACAACGAAGAGTTTGATCCTGGCTCAGGATGAACGCTAGCGGCAGGCTTAACACATGCAAGTTGAGGGGTAACAGGTATCTTCGGATACGCTGACGACCGGCGCACGGGTGAGTAACGCGTATGTAACCTACCTACAACAGGAGGATAGCTCTCGGAAACGGGGATTAATACTCCATAGCATTATATTATCGCATGATGATATAATTAAAGCTCCGGCGGTTGTAGATGGACATGCGTACCATTAGTTAGTTGGTGAGGTAACGGCTCACCAAGGCATCGATGGTTAGGGGTCCTGAGAGGGTTTTCCCCCACACTGGTACTGAGACACGGACCAGACTCCTACGGGAGGCAGCAGTGAG
>JBKGZD010000029.1:0-20595 GCA_046545795.1 Bacteroidales bacterium
CCTTTTCTTTTTTTATGTTCTACAATATAGTAAGCTGTTGATTCATGAAAAAAACGGATGCTAAAACTAATTTTTACCTCTACTTCTGAATTTGCCTATACTACCCTGATAAGCAAAATAAACATTTACCTTGATTAGGAAAATGTTTATTTTAAATATCTTAAATCATTGCATTCTCCGTGGATGAAAAATTGGAGCATCCAGCAACAGTATTTTTTAGTCAATTTTCACATGACCCCAGTTTTCACCAGAACGTATACGGTTTAGCTGCGTATGTGTGATACCAAATTCTTTTGCTAGTTTATATAGTTTGTTTTTACCCCTTTTTAATTTCTTTTTCAGGCGAATTACGTCTGTTTCAGTAAGCTTAGAGTAATTGATTGTGCCTCTCTTATAGTTGGGGTTGATCTTCTGATGCTCAAACATCGTGTCTTTAGTTACCCATTTAAGATTCTTGTAATAATTATTAGATTTATCAAAGTCCAGATGGATAACATGTTCCTGTAAGTCACTTTCTTTATCCAGAAAGTATTCTGCTACTAATTTATGCACGTACTTGGTTGTCCTTTTTCCATTAGTCAGCTTTACGTTTAAAACTTTATAGCCCTTTAGAAGTGCACCATTGATAATGTTTCCTTCCTTTTTATTTACTTTATAGCTCTTGATACGCCCGTAATTCGAAATTTCATAATTTTCGTCTTCAGCTAAACCTTCGAATTGGAGCGGCGCCCATTTTTCATCCCAATATGAGTTACTCATGTTACAAGCATTTTTTATGATTTAACATTCTATAGTTACAAATGACATTAACTATGATACTGTTCTAACGGAAAAGTTTAATTGATTATTGTTTTTTTTAAAAAACCTTGTTTCTATTGGAGTTATGTCTTTTAATAATCTCTGCTAATTTATCTAATCTTCCTGGATCTTCTTCCAGGATGTTTCCTACTACTATCATATCGGCTCCTGCATTTAGCATATTTTCAATATTTCCGGGGTTTTTTAATCCGCCGCCAACAATAAGTGGAATATCAATATTGTTTTTAACATGTTTTACAACATTTGTATTGATTGTATTTGTTGCTCCACTACCTGCCTCAAGATAAATAGCTTTATGTCCCAGTAATTCTCCGGCTATTGCTGTTGAAACAATTATCTCTGTTTTATCTTCAGGAATGGGCTTAGTGTTACTCATATATTCTACTGAACTTACATTTCCTCCGTTAACCAGGATATAGCCCGTAGGAATAATTTCCATATTGCTGTTTTTTAGCATCTTTGAAGCGAGTACATGATTTCCGATTAATAAATCCGGATTCCTTCCGGAAATAAGTGAAAGTAATAATAAACCATCGGCATGTGTACTAATTTGCAAAAGATTCCCCGGAAACAGAAGAACAGGAATTGAAGTTTGCTTTTTAATTAGTTGGACTGTTGCATCCATCGAACGGCTTAGTATACTCCCCCCAACCATAATAAAATCTACTGAGTTCTTATTGGCTAAATGAATAACCTTGGTTAGTGTTGATTCATTATAGTTCTCAGGGTCAATCAGAACAGCAATTTTTTTTTCTTGTGAATTTATTTTGGGGTAAATCATTTATAATTTATTATTTACAACACCAGACAAAAGAAAAATTATCGAGATAAAAGTAATGTAATTTTACTCGAATATTTATATTTTCACTTCTAACCTTTCCATATATTTCGCCTTCGTTTTCAGGAATAAATGGTTCTATTTTTATGTTTTGCCTGAAACTGAGCTGTTTTTTGTCACATAATTTATATAAAGCCTCTTTTGCACACCAATGTATATACATTTGATATACTTTATTGTTCTCATCTATATGTTTTATTTCCTCATCGGTCATAAATTTATGTGCAATATACTCTATTTTGGATTTCATTTTTTCTACATCAATGCCTACACTATGCCCTTTGTCACACAGCAAGATTGTCGTATAATTTTCTGAATGAGAAATGCTGATATTGTAGGATTTATCTGATAAAAAGGGCTTCCTGTTACCATTGTAAAGGATTTCAACATCTTTTTTAACAAGGCTTTTTAGCAAAAGTCTTACACTTAGCCACTCTAATTTGCGGGTATGGCTTTTAAAACTTTTTACTGTATGGAGGTCGTTTTTATTTAAATTTAACTGTGAAAGCAGGTAATCATAATCTTCTTTAATATGCCATATACCAAGCCGGCAATCATTATTGACTTTTTTGTCGACTATCATCCCCATAGTACTTTAATTTTTCCATTCAAGGGTTTCAATTAAGTGCCTTATATCTTTCTTTACATAATCAATAACAGGTGCCAGTGAATCTTTATTCGGTTCTGTATTAAAATAAAGAGATCCCCTGATAAAATGATTGGTGCTATCTGTCATATAAAATTGTACTGGTGAGGCTACATTTCCTTTGAGTTCATATAAGAGTCCATAAACATTCCGATTTTCTGATTCATATAACTGTTCCCGGATTGACTCCGCTTTTACTGTATGTTTATATGCCAAATTTCTGGAGTCTTCAATGAATGTATCTAAGTTTCCGTTCACTTGTTTATAACTAATATGGATTTTACCATCAAGATCCGGGTAATAGATATTTAACCAGCATTTATTACCGGTGTTTTCCGGGTCTCTTATTATTTCGGAAATTTCAGAATATTCAAATTTATATGAGCAATCACTGTCAAACAGTGTATATTTGTTTTCAGGAAGATCGATTCTAAAGTACCCTTTGGGCTTAGGTGTCTGGTTGCTTCTTGTTTGACATGAGACAAAAAATAACATTCCAATTACAGAGATTAAGAAAATGGTGGTTATATTTTTTTTGAGTTTATACATAGCGGGGGATATTTAATTAATTACCACCTTAACTTTTTTTATTCTTCTTTTATCTGAAGATTCGATTTCAAAAGTAAGGTTTTTGTATTGAATGGTTTCATTTTTTTTGGGTATTTCACCCTTGAGCTCAAGTATCACGCCTGCTATTGTATCAGCATCTCCTTTGATATCTTTAAAGAAATCATCAGGGATATTTAATATTTTATAAAAGTCATTCAAAAGGGTTTTTCCTTCAAAAATGTATGTGTTGTTGTCAATTTTAGAATAATAGGCTTCATCTGTGTCAGATTCGTCAGTAATTTCTCCTACAATTTCTTCAAGGATATCTTCTAAGGTTACAATACCATAAGTTCCTCCATATTCGTCAATAACAATAGCCAGGTGTATTTTATTGTGCTGGAATTCTTTCAGGAGTCCGTTTATCTTTTTTGTTTCAGGAACAAAATAAGGTGGACGTAGAAGCGATTGCCAGCTGAAATCTTCTTTTTTCTGCATGTAAGGCAATAGATCTTTTATGTAGAGAATCCCCTTGACATTATCAAAGGTTTCTTCGTAAACCGGAATTCTTGAGTGCCCGGAATCAATAATAATGTTTATTAACTTATTAAATTCTGTATTGATGTCAACGGCAATAACATCAATTCTGGATTTCATTATTTCTTTTGCATCAATGTTTCCAAACTTAATGATACCACGTAATATGTTTTCATCTTCATTGAGTTCTTCAGATGACAGACTTAATGCTTCAGACAATTCATCCAGTGTAATTTTTCTTCTTTTGAGTAATTTTTTAGTTACAATTGAAGTCGAATTAACCAGGAATTTGCTTAGAGGCAGCAAAAAGCGGTGCATGATTGTAAAGATGCCAACTGTGCTGCGGGCAAAATCTAATTTGTTTTTTGGAAGCAGCAGTTGAGATACCAGATCTTTAAAAAGGATAATCAGGATTGCAATGGTTGCTATCTGACCAAGGAATATGCCAACAGAATAACTATCTATATCTGTTATAATATTAAAGATGAATCCCCAGGAAATAAATATGGCAACATATAATAAATTTTTAAGGATAATAATTGTCGCTTTAAAAAACTGGGGGCTTTCAAGGAGTTTTACAATTTTGTTGTTTTTTGGGTCGAGATTTTTTTTGAGCTCTTTTAATTTTGCAGGTATGATCGAAAAAAAAGCATCCTCGGCTCCGGAAACCAGAGCCAGGATGATTAAAACGAACAAACCTACTGCAAATATAGATAGCGATTCTCCCGTAACAGGTTCAAAACTGATACGGGCGATAATAGCTCCAAAATGTTGAAATGGTTCTATAGTATCCAAAGTAGTTTGTTATAGGTTTAGTTTGTTAATTTAAAATGGAAGATCGTCTCCTTCATCAGGAATAGCTGTGGAAGACGATTCAGCCTTGCCTTCATTTTCAGACTGGCTGTTGTCATATGATGTTGACTGGTCGCTTTTTCCTCCTCCCAACATCTGCATGTTGTTTACTATTATTTCAGTAATGTACTTTTTAACCCCGTCTTTATCTTCGTACGACCTGGTTCTTATCCGGCCCTCAAGGTACAATGCATCTCCCTTTTTAACATATTTTTCAACAACTTCAGCCAGTTTGCTGAAAATGATAATGTTGTGCCATTCTGTAGAGGTAACTTTTTCATTCTCTTTGTTTTTGTAAACTTCACTGGTGGCTAAAGGGAACTTTGCCATGACGTTACCATTGTCTAAATGTTTAACTTCGGGGTCTTTACCTACATTACCAATTAAAATAACTTTGTTTACACCTCTGTTAATTCCCATAATATAAATAAATTTTTAAGGTTAATAAATTATCGTAAAATTACAAATTTTTGATTATTTCCAAATTTTTTATTCTGTGAATTCATTTTTCGTTTTGTATGAATTTTTCAATTAATCTGGGAATAGGATAATCTTCAAACTGAGAAATTTTGGTAGTTATAAAATATTCATTTAAATTACCTGGTATTTCAGCTATTTCTAGCTGGTAAAATTTTGCGTATATGTTTTGATGGGTTAGAACATGCTTGTATTCTGAATATTCTCTAACCAATTTTGGTGTCTGGTCGTAAAAAATTTCTTCCCACTTTTGTGATTTTTTTATTTCTTTAATGCCGCCATCTTTGAAGCCTTCAATCATGGGGAACTGGTATAAATTTTTCCATATATTCATATCATTTCTTTTTTCCAGTATGATATTATTGCCTTGTTTAATTATAAGGAAGTGAAAATATCTGTTGGTTTTCCTTTTTTTTAATGTTTTTACTGGATATTTGGTTTCTTCATTATTGAGATAGGCAACACATACTTCATTGAAAGGGCAATTTTTACAATTGGGTAGCCGGGGAAGGCACTGAATTGCTCCAAATTCCATCATAGCCTGGTTGTGTTTACCAGGATTATCCGGATTCAACAGCCTGTCTGCTAATTCTTGAATCTTTCTTTTGCCCTGCAGAGCATTAACTGGCAGGTCTATTCCATACAGCCGGCTAAGGAATCTTTGAATGTTTCCATCAACTGCTGCTATTTTTTCATTGAAAGCAAACGATGCTATTGCTGCCGCTGTGTATTCTCCTATACCTTTTAATTTAATCAGTTCTTTGTAATTATCGGGGAATTTGCCATTGAATTTGAATGCAATGGTTTTGGCTGTTTCATGCAGATTCTTAGCCCTGGTATAATATCCCAGACCTTGCCATGCTTTAAGAACATCATTCGTAGAAGCACTGGCAAGAGCATGTACATCAGGAAATTTCATGATAAAGTTATTGTAGTATGTTAATCCCTGGCTAACCCGTGTCTGTTGTAAAATAATCTCCGAAACCCATATTTTATAAGGATCGCTGGTTTCTCTCCATGGGAGGTGTCTGCTATGCTCATTATACCAGCGTTCTAAGCTTTTGGTAATGTTCATTATTCTTGATAAAGAGTTGTTTATATTTTTCTTATGGCAAATTTAATTCATTTCTATTTCTTTAATAAAGAAAAATGCTTTATATTTGCAACCCAACTATAAAAATGAACATTGTAAAATATTGATAATTAAATTTTTTGTAACATGACAAAAGCAGATATCGTAAACGAAATTGCCCAAAAAACAGGTATAGAAAAGGTAACTGTACAGAAAACAGTTGAAGCGTTCATGGAAACAGTTAAAGAATCTCTAATGAGCAACCAGAATGTATACCTTAGAGGTTTCGGTAGTTTTATAGTGAAGAAACGTGCTGAGAAAAAAGCAAGGAATATTTCTAAAAACACTACTATTGTTATACCAGAACATTATATTCCTTCGTTCAGGCCATCTAAGAAGTTTGTGAACAAAGTGAAAAATAACGTAAAGTAAAAGTTTAAAGTGTTGTAAGAATTTAATTAAAAAGAAATAGATATGCCAAGCGGAAAGAAGAGAAAGAGACATAAAATGGCCACCCATAAGCGGAAAAAACGCTTACGCAAAAACAGACATAAGAAAAAGAAATAATTTCTTATTGATTTATGAAAATTTAAACCTATAGGAGCAGAATGCTCTTATAGGTCTGAATTTTTGATTTCTTACACCAAAATTAGGAAGATGAGACGTGGTTTCTGAGTTAGTAATTGATGTAACTTCCAACGAGATAGTAATAGGATTACTTGAGGATAAACAACTGGTTGAATTAATAAAGGAGAAAAGAAATCCCAAATTTGCCGTTGGTGATGTTTATTTGGGTAGGGTTAAAAGGATTATTCCAGGACTTAATGCTGCCTTTATTGATGTTGGTTATTCCAGGGATGCTTTTTTACATTACCTGGATTTAGGCCCTCAATTTGCCTCGCTCGACAAATTCCTGAAAACTGCCTTGCAGCGAAAAAATAAAGCACCATCTTTGCAAAAGATGAAGCTTGAGCCGGATATTGATAAACACGGCAAAATTTCTAATGTCCTTTCTAATGGACAAAAAATAATAGTGCAAATATCCAAAGAGCCCATTTCCACTAAAGGACCAAGACTTAGCTCTGAAATATCCCTGGCTGGAAGAAACCTTGTGCTTATCCCATTTTCCGATAAAATTTCAATATCACAGAAAATACAGTCAGAAGATGAAAGAAAACGACTTAAGCGACTTATAAAGAGTATAAAACCAAAAAATTACGGTATAATTATTCGTACTGTGGCAGAAGGGAAAAGAGTAGCTGTATTGGATGAAGAGCTGAGAGGATTGCAGAAAAAATGGGAGTCAGCATTTTCACGATTGACAGACAGCAATGTTCCTAAATTGGTCTTGAGTGAATTAGACAGAACTTCAGCTCTCTTAAGGGATATCTTAAATGTATCATTCTCTCATATATATGTCAACGAGGTTACTTTCTATCATGAAATAAAAGATTATATTAAAACTATTGCGCCCGAAAAACAGGGCATTGTTAAACTCTACGAGGGAGCAAACCCTATTTTTGATCAATTTAGCATTTCTAAGCAGATTAAGGCTCTTTTTGGCAGAACAGTTTCTTTTAAAAATGGCGCTTATCTTATTATTGAGCATACTGAAGCCCTTCATTCCATAGATGTTAACAGTGGTAACCGTTCTAAACTTGGCAAAGACCAGGAAACCAATGCCCTGGAGGTGAATATGGCTGCCGCAAAAGAGATTGCCCGCCAATTAAGGCTCAGGGATATGGGTGGAATTATTGTAGTCGATTTTATCGATATGAATAACCCTGCAAATAAGCAGAAACTTTATGAAAAGATGAAGGATGAGATGGCAGCGGACAGAACTAAGCACAATATTTTGCCTCTCACCAAGTTCGGACTGATGCAAATTACAAGGCAAAGAGTCAGACCGGAAATGAACATTCAAACAGTTGAAAAATGCCCAACATGCGGTGGAACTGGTGAAGTACGTCCCGCAGTGCTTTTTGTCGATGAAATAGAAAACCACCTGAAATTTCTTGTTAAAGAGCTTGGATATAAATTTTTAATGTTAAAAACCCACTCATATATTGCCGGATACTTGCAGCATGGGTTGTATTCTATAAGGCTGAAATGGATGTTAAAATATAAGGTGTTGCTCAAAGTGAAAAGCTCGGATGCATATGATTTCTTTCAATACTCATTTTTTTCATGGAAACATGAACAGATAGAAGAGTAACATGCTGTGACCACACGGTTGAATTTTTAGTCCCTAATGACTCTTTTTGGCTTGCCGTATCAATTTTTATGTCCAATTTTAAATTTTAAGAATTTTTAACGAAACCTTAGGGCAACTTAACCTAAGAATTTTAGAACTGCAAGCTCACCTAATGCTTAAATTGTCAATACATTATCTTCATAGGATAATGTTTTGCTTCATTAGGGTGATATATATCAATGTCTAAACATATATTCATATTTATTGTTTTGATAATTATGTTAATTTTGCAATCTGGCAGATTTAATCACAGACTGTGTTAACCATTAGGATAAAAAGTTGAATTTCAGCTGATTTTGAAAGAAGCTATGGTATGATTTATAAGTGAATAAGGGCCAAAAAGTAACATTGATGCATAATTTAAATTAAACAGCAGCTTTTATGAGACGAATTATTTTGTTAGCTATATTTACGTTGGTATCTGTAACTGGTTTTTCCCAGACAGTAGATCCTGTTTCATGGGATTATACTGTTGAAAAAATTGATGGACAAACTGCTAATCTTATTTTCCATGCGGATATTGACGATGATTGGCATTTGTATTCTCAGCATTTTGAGGAGGGAGGACCTTTGAGGACAACCTTCCATTTTGATGATTCTGATAAGTACGAATTAATAGATGATACAAAAGAAAGTCCTGAGCCGGAAGAGGTCTTTGATGAGATTTTTGAAATGGATGTAAAACAGTTCAGCGAAGAAGCAACTTTTACTCAAAAAATAAAAATTAAGTCGGAAGAGGATTTTAAAATAAAGGGAAATCTTGAATACCAAGTATGTAAGGAGGACAGATGTGTCTATTTTAATCCGGATTTTGAATTTTCAGTACAGGGTGCTGACATTAGTGCAGACTCTGATGAAAAGGGAGAAGAAGAACCTACCGCCGATATAGATAAGCAGGAAACAGAAAAAGATACAAGCAAAGAAGCAGAAAGTACTGGTTCAGAAGAAATGAAGGCTGAAAGCAGTGACTCTTCTGATGGGGAAGAACAAAGATCGCTGATAGGCTTCTTTTTATTTTCAGTTTTGTTAGGTTTTGCTGGTATATTGACTCCGTGCGTTTTTCCCATGATTCCAATGACGGTTTCATTTTTCATGCAGAGCGCATCTGCACGAATTAGGGGAATAATAAAAGCTTTGATATTTGGAGTCTCTATTATTATATTATATTTTTCTGTCGGTTTGATTGTTTCCCTGACCAGCGCCAGCGCTGATTTTACAAACACCTTGGGGACACACTGGTTGCCTAACCTTATATTTTTCTTGTTATTTCTTGTTTTTGCCAGCTCATTTTTTGGTTTGTTCGAGATTGTCTTGCCCTCAGGCCTGGCAAATAAAGCTGACCAAAAAGTAGACAAGGGAGGATACCTGGCTTCATTTTTTATGGCAGTGACCCTGGTTATAGTATCTTTTTCATGTACTGGTCCAATCGTGGGAGCTCTATTAGTAAAGGCTGCTGGAGGAGCTGTTATTGAACCTGCTGTCGGGATGTTTGGTTTTGGTCTTGGTTTTGGATTACCATTTACCATTCTGGCCATTTCTCCGGGATGGCTTAAGAAAATGCCTAAATCCGGCGGATGGATGAATTCTGTTAAAGTGGTTATGGCATTTATAATACTGGCATTTTCATTTAAATTTTTATCCAATATTGATCAAACCTATAATCTGGATATTTTAAGCCGCGACCTTTATTTATCTATTTGGATTGCATTGTTTGGTCTGTTAGGACTTTATTTGCTTGGCAAATTCAAACTTCCGCACGATAGTGAATTGAAAAATATTTCTGTTGTAAGACTTATTTTCGCAATTGCAGCTTTTTCATTTGCTATTTACCTTGTCCCTGGTTTATTTGGGGCCAACCTTAATTCGATTTCAGGATTATTGCCACCAAAATCAGCACAGAATTTTGAAATTTCGGCAACAACCGGAGGAGGCATGGGCGGTGCTGGTGATGCTTCTGCAACGATGTGCAACGATGAACCAAAATATAGTGATGACTTAAATCTCCCTTACGGTGTAAAAGGATACTTTGATTTTGAAGAGGGTCTTGAATGCGCCAGGGAGCTGGACAAACCTGTGTTGCTCTATTTTACAGGACATTCATGTAGCAATTGTAAAAAGATGCAGGCAGAGGTATGGTCTGTACCTGAAGTTCAGAAAATTATGAACCAGGAATTTGTTGTCATAGCATTGTATGTGGACGACAGGACTAAACTGCCTGAGTCAGAGTGGGTCGAGTCCGACTATGATGGAAAAGTCAAAAAAAGTCTGGGAAAGAAAAATGCAGATATACAGGTTTCCCAGTTCGACGCTAATACCCAGCCTTATTATATAATACTGGATTCCGAAGGAAACCCAATAACCGAGTCTCTTGGTTATAAACGAGATTCACAAGAATTCATTGAATACCTGAACAAAGGAATCAAGGAATATCAGTAATTATAGTCCTTATTTAATTTCGCAAGTTCTAAAATAGCTGTAATGTATTTTGCAGCTATTTTTTTGTTTGACTAAGAAATTTATGGGGTGGATAATTGTTTGCTGATCTGGGAGAAATTCTTTATTTTTCTTGTTTATTAATTTGATTTCTTTCTTTTGATATATTGTAGTTTATCAATTATTGAATAATGAAGGTTGTACTGAAAACTTTCTGTTATTTCGTTTCGTTTTATAAGAATGATCTAGTCATTAATTAATTTCTTATATATGAAACGTCCATGATAAAAGAAACACGATTATCACACAAGGAAAATGTTAATTTTATCATGGGATGTTGTATATGACCTTTGAAAAATTAAAAATAAATTTATGAATCAAGGCAATCAAGAATCTTTCAGTGATTATCATAAGCTATTAGCTGAAAGCCAGGAGCGTATTAAAGAGTTATCCTGTATAAATCAGACTACTGAGATAATTAAAAAGAATAAGTCGATTGAAGAAACGCTGCAGCAAATAGCTTTAAAACTTCCAAGTGGTTGGCAATATCCGGAATATACCGTAGCTCGGATTCAATACGCAGGAAAAACATATTTCTCGGCCCAGTTTGAGGAGACTAAATGGGTTCAGAAACAAAAATTCGAAACAATTGAAAACGAGGAAGGTTTGATAGAGGTTTTTTATACTAAAAAATTTCCTGAGAAAGATGAAGGCCCTTTTCTTAAAGAAGAAAGAGACCTTATTATCAATATTTCGAATTTAATTACAGGTTTTATCAATAGTGTTAAAGCAAAAGAGATAATTGATAAAAGTGGAAAAGAAAAAAAGATTTTTGAAAAAGGGGAGAGTGCTACTCGTCCATTAAACAGCCGGCAGCTTTTACAAAAATTCCTTAATAATTACAATGCTGATCGTGATATGCTTCACGATCTGATGCCTTTCAAAGTTAAAGAGATACTTTTAGTTGCGAATCTCTATGATGCCTTCAGTATAGAAAAAGAAGGAAGGTTTTCAGATCATATTCTCGGCGAATATCATCAGTTAAATTTGACCTCATTACCCAGGGTTACAGGTGTATCTACAGAAGAAGAGGCGTTAAAGCAACTGAGTGAGAAGCACTTTGATTTGGTTATCCTGATGATGGGAGTGGATAAAAAGAAACCAATTGAGATTAGTCACAGTTTGAAAGAAAAATATCCGTATATCCCATTGTTCTTGCTTCTCAATAATAACGCTGATCTGGAATATCTCGATCAGAAAAAAGAAAGCCTGCAATCGCTTGATAATATTTTTGTGTGGAATGGCGACTCAAAAGTATTTTTTGCAATGGTTAAGCTGCTGGAAGATAAAGTTAACATTGAAAACGATACAAAAGTAGGGCTCACCCGGGTTATTCTCCTGGTTGAGGACTCTGTTAGGTATTATTCCCGTTATCTTCCAATGTTATACCAAATTATTCTTGAACAAACCAAACGCTTAATTGAAGATGTTAATACAGATGATTTGTATAAGGTGCTAAAACTGAGAACTCGTCCAAAAATTCTCCTGGCTTCAAGTTATGATGAGGCTATGGAAATTTTTGAAAAGTATAAGGATTACCTTTTGTTCCTCATTTCTGATATTCGTTTTCCCCGAAATGGCGTTGTAGATTCTAATGCGGGCTTTGATTTAATTCGCTATGCCAAACAAAATTTGCCTAATCTTCCGACCATCCTGCAATCTTCAAACCCTGATAATGCTGTTGAAACTTATAAAATTAAATCTAATTTTATCAATAAGAATTCGGAAACCTTACTTCAGGATATAAAAAGCTTTATAAACTATCATTTGGGTTTTGGTCATTTTGTATACCGTGATAAATATGGCAGGCAGATAGCTGTGGCAAAATCAATGGATGAATTTGAATCTTATTTGAAAACTGTTCCTGCGGATTCCCTGGTATATCATGCTGTCAAAAACCAGTTTTCATTGTGGCTAATGGCAAGGGGAGAAATTCAAATTGCTAAAATAATTAATCCTCTAAAAATAAGCGACTTTGAAGATGCTGAACACATGAGAAATTTTCTGATTAATATACTTGAATTATACCGTAATGAGCAAGAGAGAGGTAAGATTGTTAATTTTAGCGAACATGCTATCCTGGAAGAGAATAATATTGTAAGTTTAGCTCCGGGTTCCCTGGGGGGAAAAGGACGAGGCGTAGCTTTTATAAATACCTTGATTTATAATTTTAAATTTAATGAATTACTGCCTGATATTAGGATTAGAACACCCAGAACTGCTATTATAGGAACCGATGAGTTTGATATTTTCATGGAGAAGAATAAACTGGGGGATAAAGTTATTAACGAGGATGATTATGATAAAATAAAAAAATGGTTTATCGAGTCTGATTTATCTTTTGAGCTGGAAAAGAAGCTGAAAGTGTTCATAAAACACATTACAAGACCTTTAGCTGTGCGCTCATCAAGTTTGTTTGAGGATTCTATAACCCAACCATTTTCAGGTGTTTTTGATACTTTCCTTCTTCCCAACAGTCATGAGGATTCAACTGTAAGGCTTGAACAACTTATGAATGCGATTAAACTGGTTTATGCTTCAATCTATTCCAATGAGGCAAAAAACTATTTTAAAGCAGTTGGGCATAAAGTTGAAGAGGAAAAAATGGCAGTCGTTATCCAGGAAGTGGTAGGTAATCAGTATGAGAATTATTACTATCCACATATTAGTGGTACTGCTCAATCTCATAATTATTATCCAATTTCCCACATGAAACCGGAAGAAGGATTTGCTGTTGCTGCTGTGGGTTTAGGGCAGTATGTTGTTGATGGAGAACAAGCCTACAGGTTTTCTCCTGCTTATCCTACTTTACAGATTCTTTCCACAAAAGACCTTGTGAAAAGTTCACAAGTTAAATTTTATGCCGTAGATATGAAACGGGAAGAATTGAATTTGCTGGAAGGAGTGGATGCAGGGCTTGAAAAATTAGATATCAGTGTTGCAGAAAAGCATGGTAACCTGAAACATTCTGCTTCAGTTTATAATTCGGATAACGATCAGCTTGAATCGGGAATTGAATCATATGGCCCCAGGGTTATTAATTTTTCTAACATTCTGAAATATGAATATATTCCCCTGGCTAAAACTATCAGGGAAACCCTGGATGTGGTAAAAGAAGCGCTTGGTTCTGAAGTTGAAATTGAGTGGGCAGTAGACTTGAATAAAGATGATAACTACCTGGCTTCTTTTTTCCTTCTGCAAATTAAACCGCTTGTTTGTCATGAGGATGATTATACGATAGATGAATCTGATTTAAAGCGGGATAACCTGATTGTTTTTTCTGAAAGAAGTATGGGTAATGGAAAAATTGAGGATATAAAAGATGTCGTCTTTGTTGACAAGGGAAAATTCAATAACAACAAAACAGTAGAAATGACCTATGAGATTGAGAAACTGAATGCAAAATTTCAAAAAGAAGGAAGAAAATACGTCTTAATAGGTCCCGGAAGATGGGGTACACGGGATAAATTCCTGGGTATACCTGTTGTCTGGTCGCAAATATCTAATGCAAAAGTGATTGTAGAAGTTGGACTGGAAAATTTTCCACTTGATGCCTCTTTAGGATCACACTTTTTCCATAATGTAACGTCTATGAATGTTGGTTATCTTTCTGTTTCAAAAAATTCGACAAAAAATTTCATCTCTTGGAAGAAGCTGGAAAATCAAAAACTAATTGATGAAACTAAACATTTTAAACATGTAAGATTTGAGAAGCCACTGGATATTATTATGGATGGTAGAAAAATGATTGCTGCAATTTCGTAGCGTCAGAATTTAAGTGTTAACATATTGCTGGTACAAAAAATAAGAGGCTTAATAAATTAACTGTAAATCCGTTTAATTTTTGCATAGATGTATTTGTTCTGGTTTTTTAGATTTTTATATACACAATTAAATAATACTAAGTTATTATGTCATTTTATTCAAAGCACAAAGACAATTTAAAAATAGATTTTAATGATACCTCGTTCAGTTTATTGATGCAGAAACGCATACATAAAGTATTGCTGATTGCAAGCAGCTATGATGCGTTTGTACTGGAGGAAGACGGACGAATAGATGAACAGATTTTTAATGAATATGTTTCTTTAAACCTTCGATATCCGCCAATTTTTATAATGGCTCATTCCCCTGAAGAGGCATTTGAGATTCTGAGAAATGATAGTATTGACTTGGTTATGACCATGTTAACCATGGGAGGGTATGACACCTTTGGATTGGCACATGATATTAAGAAAGAATATTCACACATACCAATAGTCGTTCTTACCCATTTTTCAAGAGAAGTTACACTTAGAATTGAAAAGGAAGATTTGAGTGCTATTGATTATGTCTTTTGCTGGCTGGGTAATGCTGATTTATTACTTGCTATCATAAAACTTATTGAGGATAAAATGAATGTTGAGCATGATGTGGAAGTTGTTGGTGTCCAGGCTATTTTGCTCATTGAGGACTCCATTCGCTATATTTCTTCTTATTTGCCTAATATTTATAAGATAATTTTTAAACAATCTAAGGAGTATGTTCGGGAAGCGTTAAATGAACATCAACGAATGCTTCGTATGAGAGGGCGTCCGAAAATATTGCTGGCTACTACTTATGAGGACGCTGTTGAGTTGTTTGAAAAGTATAAGTATAATCTGCTTGGGGTCATTTCGGATATCAGTTACAAGCGAAATGGTATTAAAGATAAGTATGCTGGTGTGAAATTGTGCAAAAAAGTCAGAAGCCAGGATGAATTTATCCCTTTTCTTCTTCAGTCATCAGACGGACAAAATAAAGTATTGGCAGAGAAGCATAATGCAGGTTTTATTCATAAATATTCTAAAACACTTTCCATAGAGCTTCGCAATTATATTATAAGGCAATTTGCTTTTGGGGAGTTTGTATTTCGTGACCCCAAAACTCATGAACCAATAGGAAAAGCCTCAGACCTTCAAACGTTGCAACAAATGATTCTTGAAATACCGGATGAGTCTCTGGAATATCACGCAAGCAGGAACGACTTGTCTAAATGGTTGAACGCCAGGGCTATTTTTCCCATCGCACAATTGTTTAAATACCTCCAACTTAATGATTTTAAATCCTTGGATGATGTTAGAAACTATATTTACAAAGCAATCTCAAGTTACCGGATGAGCAAAGGGAGGGGAGTAATTGCCAAATTTGATAAAAACAGTTTTGATGAATATTTAATTTTTTCCAGAATTGGAGATGGTTCCATAGGAGGTAAAGCAAGAGGGCTGGCGTTTGCTAATTCAATTATAAAGAAAAATCATATTTTCAGTAAATATGACAAGGAAAACGTAATTATAACGATACCCAGAACTGTGGTATTGAGTACCGATATTTTTGATGAATTCATGGAGGGTAATGATTTATACAAGGTTGCTTTGTCTGATATAGACGATGAAGCAATCTTAAGACATTTTATAGAAGCCCGTTTACCAAGCAGGGTTTACCAAGACTTATATGCTTTTGTAGAGGTAATTAAAAACCCGATTGCAGTGCGATCATCAAGCAAGCTGGAAGATAGTCATTATCAGCCTTTTGCAGGAGTCTATAATACTTATATGGTTCCTCGTGTAGATGATAATACAAGAATGATACAGCTAATCTCCGACGCTATAAAAAGTGTATATGCTTCTGTTTATTTCCAAAACAGTAAGGCTTACATGGCTGCGACATCGAATGTTATTGATGAGGAAAAAATGGGTATAATTCTTCAGGAGGTATGTGGTTCAAGATATGATAATAAATTCTACCCTACCATTTCGGGGGTAGCTCGTTCTATTAATTTTTATCCCGTAGAACCGGAAAAAGCTAATGAAGGTATTGTGAACCTTGCTTTTGGACTGGGGAAACAGATTGTGGACGGTGGGGTTTCACTGCGATTCGCCCCCAAGCATCCTGAGCGCATTTTACAACTAGCCAGCCCGGAACTTGCACTGAAAGATACCCAAAAATACTTTTATGCATTGGATTTAAATCCTGAAAATTTTTCTCCTTCTACAGATGATGCGGTTAACCTTCTTAAAATGAGAATTAAAGAAGCTGAAAAGGATGGTTCATTAAAACAAGTATCCTCAACATATGATTTTGAAAATAATATGATTAGAGAAGGGACAATGTATAAGGGTAAGAAAATTATTACATTCGCTAATGTCTTGAAACATAAAGTTATTCCTTTAGATCAAATAATGCAGGATTTACTGGAAATTGGGGAAAACGAAATGAGCAATCCAATTGAAATTGAATTTGCTGTTGACCTGAATGTGAAGAAGGGTGATCCGATTGTGTTTAATTTCCTGCAGATTCGCCCTATTGTAGATAGCCAGGAACAAAACAATATTGATATTGGCGAAATTGAGCCTTCACAAACAATCATCTGTTCCGATTCAGCTCTCGGCCATGGCCTCATTGATAATATCTATGATTTTGTTTACGTAAAACCGGATAATTTTTCTTCCCTTAAAAGCAATGAGATAGCTGTACAAATTGCTGAAATAAATAAGAAGTTTATTGCTGAAGAGAGAATTTATGTGTTAGTTGGTCCCGGTAGATGGGGGACGGCTGATCCGAGCCTGGGGATACCGGTTAAGTGGGGAAATATTTCTCAGGCAAGGGTGATAGTTGAGTCAGGTTTAGATCATTATCGAATAGACCCAAGCCAGGGAACCCACTTTTTCCAGAATTTAACATCTTTTGGTGTGGGATATTTTACAATTAATCCATACATAGGTGATGGATTTTATGATTTGGAGTTTCTTGAACAGATAGAACCTGAATATGAAAATGAATTTATTAAGCATATTAGATTTGAAAAGCCTATTGTTGTTCAGATTAATGGAAAGGAAAGCAAAGGGGTGGTGCTTAAACCTAGCCAAAAAGATTAATATACTGCTAAAACATGAGCAAAATCATATTCGTTTTCTTCGGAAAATTTGAAAAAATCAATTTTTAAAGTATAATTTTACACTGTTATTCTTATAACAGAGAGTGTTATAAAACATATTTTGTTCAATTTTTAAAATTTATGACTATGAACGTAGATAAATTTATGAATGAGCTTGAAAAGAAGCACCCAGGTGAGGTGGAATACCTTCAGGCTGTTCGCGAAGTGCTAGAAACAATAGAAGAAGTATACAACGAGAACCCACAGTTCGAAAGTGGCGGAATTATTGAGAGAATAGTTGAGCCGGACAGAGTTCTTACTTTTAAGGTACCATGGGTTGATGATAGCGGAAAAGTACATGTTAACCTTGGCTACCGTGTTCAATTTAATAATGCAATTGGGCCATACAAGGGTGGTTTGAGATTTCACCCAAGTGTTAACCTCAGTTCTCTGAAATTCCTGGGATTTGAGCAGATATTCAAGAATGCTCTAACTACACTTCCTTTAGGTGGTGGCAAAGGTGGTTCAGATTTTAACCCAAAAGGTAAATCTGACTCAGAAATTATGAGATTCTGCCAGTCTTTTATGACAGAGCTATGGTCACTTATCGGTCCGGAAACTGACGTTCCTGCTGGTGATATTGGTGTTGGCGGAAAAGAAATAGGATACCTTTATGGAATGTATAAGAAACTTGCTAAAGAAAATACAGGCGTTTTCACAGGAAAAGGTATCAGCTGGGGTGGTAGCTTAATTCGTCCTGAAGCTACTGGCTTTGGTAATGTTTACTTTGCTAAGGAAATGTTAGCTACAAAAGGTGAATCATTAGAAGGAAAAACTATAGCTATTTCCGGTTTTGGCAATGTAGCATGGGGTGCTGCTATGAAAGCAACGGAGCTGGGAGCTAAAGTTGTTGCAATTTCAGGTCCTGATGGATACATCTACGATCCTGAAGGAATCTCAGGTGAAAAGATTGATTTCATGCTTGAGTTACGTGCTACAAATGAAGATATAGTGAAACCATTCTCTTATGAATTTGATAGCGCACAATTCTATGAAGGAAAAAGACCATGGGAGCTTAAAGTTGATATTGCTCTTCCATGTGCTATCCAGAATGAATTGGATGAAAATGATGCAAAACAACTAGTGAATAATGGTGTAATGTGTATTTCTGAAGGCGCTAATATGCCATGTACACCTGAAGCTGTTGATGTTATTCTTAAAAATAATGTTCTTTATGGCCCCGGAAAAGCGGCTAATGCTGGTGGTGTTGCTACTTCCGGACTGGAAATGACACAGAACTCAATGAAATTGAGCTGGAGCCGTGAAGAAGTAGATGAGAAACTTCATAAAATTATGAAAGACATACATCAGGCTTGTGTTGATAATGGTAAGGATGAAAATGGTAATGTTAATTATGTGAAAGGTGCAAATGTGGCTGGATTCCTTAAAGTAGCAAACGCAATGCTTGATCAGGGAGTAATTTAATTTTTTGTTCACTATATATTCTACTCTTGGGTTTATGTTAGGGGGGCTCTAAAAGCTCCCCTTTTTTTATGCTATTGCCATAGATGAATCAAGTGATGGCCTTTATTGTATGGTTCAATTTTTGCTGAACATTTTATAACATTAGTTTTCAATATACGTTTATAACAAAAAATTTAGCCTAAAATCTATAAGAATTATGAAAAGGGCATTACTGAAAAATATTATATTCATACTGACTGTTGTTGCCCCAACAGTAGTAGTTTTTGGGCAAATTAAAGACACTTCAGGAGTTGAAGATAAATACTTGTTAAAGACTGTTGTAATAAATGGAGATACTATTGCAAGTGCTGAGATTGACGAAATTGTTGTATATCCTGAGCTTGATTTCGATAATAAGAGGGAGTACAGGCGATATAAAAAGATGGTAAGGGATTTAAAAAAAGTTTATCCATATGCTCAAAAGGCTAAATACAAGCTGATTCAGATGAATGAAGAATTTACCCAGCTTGAAACTGAGATTGAAAGGAAAAAATATATTAAAAATGTAGAGAATGAGCTTAAGGATGAGTTCAAGGATGATTTAAAAAAGTTAACCGTGACCCAGGGGCATTATCTGCTGAAGCTGATTGACAGAGAAACAGGAGATACCTCGTATGAATTGTTGGAGGAACTGAAAGGTGATTTTTCTGCAGTGTTCTGGCAGACTATTGCTCGTATTTTCGGACATAACTTACGCTCTGAATACGATCCACATGGCGACGATCGATTAATGGAACGTATCGTAATTCTTATTGAACACGATCAGATATAAAAAGCCATCCTCAAACTAATTTGAGAATGGCTCATTAATGTGAGTTTTTCTTTTATATTACTTCCATCATTGCTTTAACTACATTATCAGCGCCTTCACCAATCTGTAGAATATTGGCATCTAACATGTAGCAGGGAGTTGTGAATACATTGTTTTCTTTATCAACTGTTACTTCACCATGATTAGTTTTTTTGTGTTTACCCCCCATGCTTTCAATAGCTTTGGCTGTGTCCTCATCCTGTCCAATGGTTACTTCAACATTTTCCAGTACTTTTGTTACAATTACAGGAGAAATACATAATGCACCTATTGGCTTATTTTGTTTTTTCATTCCCCGGATGGCATTCTCTACGTCACTATTTACTTTACAATTAGGTCCGTCAAAGGCAAAGCTGCTAAGGTTTTTGGCTGCACCGAATCCCCCTGGGAATAGTATAGCATCAAAATTATCAGGCTTGAATTCTTTTAAGTTTTTAATAGCTCCCCTGTTTATTCTTGAGGCTTCTATCAGAACGTTCCGGTTTTCTTTCATTTCTTCACCGGTAATATGATTAATAACATGGTGTTGATTTATATCCGGTGCAAAAACTTCATACTCGCCTCCATTCTTCATAATAGCATAGAGGGAAAGTGTCGCTTCATGGATTTCGGAGCCGTCAAATACGCCACTTCCGGCTAATACAACAGCAAATTTTGGTTTTTTACTCATGGTTTTTTTATTTTTGGTTTTACATAATTCAATTATTAGGACGAAAAATTTTAAAGAATAGCATATGAAACGTCCATGAAATGAACATTAATTTCACAAAAGAAAATGTTTATTTTATCATGGGATGTTCCATATGAACTTCGAAAAATTAAAAAATAACC